>NZ_JBYITD010000003.1:0-480193 GCF_057708945.1 Nonomuraea sp. bgisy101 | reverse complement strand
TGGGTTCAAATCCCACCACCACCGCTCGTGAAAGGGCCGCCGATCGTGATCGATCGGCGGCCCTTTTCCGTTGCCGTTCCGCCCCGAGGCCGCTGCCGTCCCGAAGACTCAGGAGGGCAGTTCGAGGACGCGGGCGTGGAGGATCGACCGCTGGTGGAGCGCCGCGCGGAGGGCACGGTGCAGGCCGTCCTCGAGGTAGAGCTCGCCCTGCCACTGCACCACGTGCGGGAACAGGTCGCCGTAGAAGGTCGAGTCAGCGGCGAGCAGCGAGTGCAGATCGAGCATGGCCTTGGTGGTGACCAGCGAGTCGAGCCGGACCTGCCTGGGCGGAATCTGAGCCCACTCGCGGTTGCTCAGACCATGTTCGGGATAGGGGCGTCCGTCCCCGACCAACTTAAAGATCACCCCATCGATTTTAGAAGAGATTCGCGGAGTTCGCCTTCTTCGCAGGTCAGATGCCCTTTTGGAAGGTATCGCACTGGTCCGGCGAGCCCGTCTCGTAGCCGGTGGTGAACCAGGTGACACGCTGCTGCGACGTGCCGTGCGTGAACGCCTCGGGGTCGACCCTGCCCTGGGTCCGCTCCTGGATCCTGTCGTCGCCGACCGCGGCGGCCGCGTCCAGAGCCTGCCTGATGTCGGACGCCGTGAACGGCTTCTCGTAGAACCCGGTGTCCACGGCGTGCTTTGCCCAGACGCCCGCGTAGCAGTCGGCCTGCAGTTCCAGCTTCACCGAGCCGCTGTCGGCGCCCTGCCGGTCCTGGCCGACGCGCTCCATCTGGCCTGTCAGGTTCTGCACGTGGTGACCGTACTCGTGGGCGATCACGTAAGCCTGCGCGAACGGCCCGCCTTCCGCGCCGAACCTCGACTGCAGCAGGTCGAAGAAGCTCAGGTCGAGATAGACGCGCTGGTCGCGTGGGCAGTAGAACGGGCCGACGGAGGAGTCGGCCGCTCCGCAGCCGGTGTTCGTCGCCTGGGTGTAGAGAACCGTCTTGGCGGGCCGGTAGCCGTCGATCCCGCCCCAGTACTCCTGGATGCTGTTGACGACGCCGACGACTCTGCACTTGTCCGACTGGTCGGCGTCGGCGCCCGTCCTGCACTGCTCGGACAGGTTCGTGGTGGGCTGTAATCCTTCAGGATCACTGCCGGTGATGTTGCCGGGGTTCACCCCGAAGATGAGGGCCGCGATCAGCGCGATGATGCCGGTGATCCCGCCTCCCACGGCGAGCCCGCCGCCGGGGAAGCGGCCACCGCCACTGCGCTCCTCGACCTGTGAGGCGTCGAGGTCGGCCTGGTCACGGAAATCCATGCACCGCAACTGCCCTGGAGGAGCGGGATCAGTCAGATCCCGCGAGTGAAGGTGTCGCAGCGACCGGGGTTGCCGCTCTCGTATCCGATGCTGAACCACTTCTCGCGCTGCTCGGAGGTGCCGTGGGTGAAGGCGTCGGGGCGGACCATGCCGGTGGTGCGGCGCTGGATGCTGTCGTCGCCGACGGCCGCGGCGGCGCTGAGCGCCTCGTCGATCTCACTCTGGCTGAAGGGCTGGGTGTAGAAGCCGGTGCGCACCGCGTTGTTGGCCCACACCCCCGCGTAGCAGTCGGCCTGCAGTTCCAGGCGTACGGCGCCGCTGGTGGCGCCCTGCCTGTCGTCGCCGACCCTGTTCATGGTGCCCAGCAGGTCCTGGACGTGGTGACCGTACTCGTGGGCGATCACGTACGCCTGGGCGAAGGGCCCGCCCTTCGCGCCGAAGTCGCGCTGGAGGGTGTCGAAGAACGACAGGTCGAGGTACACCTTCTTGTCGCCGGGGCAGTAGAACGGCCCCACCGCCTGGTTGGCCATGCCACAGGCGGTGTTGACGGCGTAGGAGAACAGCACGGTCTTGGCGGGGGTGTAGGTGCGTCCCCGCTCGGCGAAGGCCTGCTTCCAGTAGGCCTGGATGCTGTTGACGGTGCCGACGATGCGGCAGTCCTCCGACTGGTCGGCGTCCGCGCCGGTCTGGCAGCGGGCGGCCAGGTTGCCGGTCGGCGCGCCCTGGGGGGCGGGCAGCGACTGCTGGGGGGTGCGCTGGGGTTCGTCGCCGGAGAGGTTGGTGGGGATGATCTGGAAGAGGAACAGCGCGGCGACGCCTATCAGCAGGAGCAGGCAGCCGCCCCCCTTGCCGCCGATGGGCAGGGCGCAGCCCCCGGGCAGGCCGCCGCCCCCGCCGCCCCGACGTGGGCCGGGGCCCGAAGCTCGCACGTCCTCGATCTGCGAGGGGTCGAGTCGGGCGTCGTCGTCGAACTGCATGAAGATGCCCTTCCCTCGTCATTGGTCAAATACGCTCCGTAATCATGCAAAATGGGGCACATGATGGGTGGACTAATCGGGATTGGGCTGGTTTCTCTCGGCATGGTGCTCACGCCGGGACCGAACATGATCTATCTGATCTCTCGCTCGATCACCCAGGGCCGGGGCGCGGGGCTCGTCTCGCTGACTGGTGTGGTGCTCGGCTTCACGGTCTACCTGACCGCCACATGCCTCGGCCTCACCGCGATCTTCGCGTTGGTGCCGGCCGCGTACACCGCGCTGAAGCTGGCCGGCGCCGCCTATCTCGGCTGGCTGGCGTGGAAGGCGCTCAAGCCCGGTGGCGGGTCGGTGTTCGAGACCCGCGAGCTGGAGCACGCCTCGCCGCGCAGGCTGTTCTCGATGGGTCTGCTGACGTGCCTGCTCAACCCGAAGATCGCGATTCTCTACATGTCGCTGCTGCCGCAGTTCATCGACCCTCACGCGGGCAGCGTGTTGATGCAGAGCCTCGCGCTCGGCTCGGTCCAGATCGTCATCGCGACCACCGTCAACGGGCTGATCGCGATCTCGGCGGGCACCCTGGCCGCATTCCTGGCCACCCGGCCGCTGTGGGTGCGGATCCAGCGGTACTTCATGGGCACCGTGCTCGGCGGCATGGCGATCCACCTGGCCACCGACCGCTCCCGCGCGCTCGTGGCCTCCTGAGAACCCTTCGCATGGGTACGACCGGCCGTACCCCGCGAAGGTCACCAGCGGTCGTGCACCTGGGCGCGGATCCTCCTGTCGTAGAGGTCGCGTACGGCCAGCAACGTCGCCTCGGGCAGCGGCGGCAGCGCGGCGGCGTCCGCGTTGGCCCGCGCCTGCTCGGGCGAGCGAGCGCCGGGGATGACCGTCGTCACGCCCGGCTGCTGGACGATCCAGCGCAGCGCCGCCTGCGCCGGCGTCGCGTCGTCGGGCGCCAGCGCGGCGAACTCCACCGCCGCCTCGACGCCGGTGGCGAAATCGACCCCGGAGAACGTCTCGCCCTGGTCGAACGACTCGCCGTGCCTGTTGTAGGTCCTGTGGTCGTCGGCGGCGAAGACGGTGTCCCTGGTGTACTTGCCCGACAGGAGCCCCGAGGCCAGCGGCACCCTGGCGATGATCCCCACCCCCGCCTCGGCGGCGGCGGGCAGGACGCGCTCCAGCGGCTTGAGCCTGAACGCGTTGAAGATGATCTGCACACTGGCGGTGCCGGGCCTCGCGATCGCGGTGAGGGCCTCGTCGCAGGTCTCGACGCTCACCCCGTAGGCGGCGATCCTGCCCTCCTCGACCAGCGTGTCCAGGGCGTCGAAGACGGCCTCCGACGAGTACACGGGCGTCGGCGGGCAGTGCAGCTGCACCAGGTCGAGCCGGTCCACGCCGAGGTTGGCACGGGACCTGTCGGTCCAGGCGCGGAAGTTGCCGAGGGTGTAGAGCGAGGGGTCCAGCGCGACCCTGCGGCCCATCTTGGTCGCCACCAGGATGTCCGCGTCGGGCCGGTCACGCAGGTAGGAGCCGATCAGCTGCTCGCTGCGGCCGTCGCCGTACACGTCGGCGGTGTCGAAGAAGGTCACGCCCTCCTCCATTGTCCAATCCCGGGTCACTTGCCGATGCCGTCGGCGAGGCCCTTCACGATGTACCGCTGGCCGAGGAAGAACAGCAGCACCACGGGGACGGCCGCGATCACCATGCCCGCGAACACGACCGGGTAGTCGGTGCCGTGCTTGCTCATCAGGCTGGTCAGCCCGACCGGCAGGGTCTGCACCCCGCTGCCGCTGGTGAACACCATCGCGAAGAGGTACTCGTTCCACGCGAACAGCACATGCAGCATGACCGTCGACGTGATGATCGGCTTGCTCATCGGAAGGATGACCCGCCAGAAGGCGGTCCAGCGTCCCGCGCCGTCCATCTCCGCCGCCTCGTCCACCTCGCGCGGAAGGTCGATCATGTACGCCCGGATGAGGAAGGTGGTGAACGGTACCCGGAAGGCGGTGTACAGGATGAGCAGCGCCCAGAAGCTGTTGTAGAGCCCCATCGCCTGGAACATCTTCACCAGCGGCACGAGCGCCACCGTCGGAGCGAGCATGAGCCCGCCGAGGATCACCCCGGTGATCGCCCTGTTGAAGGGGATGCTGACGCGCGTGAGACCGTACGCGGCCCACGCGCTGACGAACACAGTGGCGACCGTCGAGGTGACCGTGACCAGCACGCTGGTGGCGAGGTAGCCGTCCACCCCTCTGTTCCACGCCTTCTGGTAGTTGGAGAAGCTCCAGTCGACGGGCAGGGCGAACGGGTCCCCGAACAACTCGGCGTTGGTCTTGAACCCGTTGAGCACCATCCACAGCAGGGGATACAGCACGACCACCGCGAGGCCGAGCAGGAAGGCCCACATGAACACGCGCGCGATCACGCCGAGAAGACTCAGACGCCTCACCACTCCACCCTTCTCTTCCGCGTGACCCACAGCTGCGCCATGGCGATGCCGAGCGTGATCACGAAGATCAGCGTGGCGATCGCGGCGGCGTAGCCGAAGTTGTTGCGCACGAAGCCGTTGCGATACAGCCACGTGCCCATGACCTGGGTCGAGTTGTTCGGACCTCCGCCGGTCATCACCATGACCTCGTTGAACACCTGGAACGCCCCGGAGATCGTGACCATCGTCATGAGCCCCGTCATCTCGCGGACCAGGGGGACCGTCACGTGCGTGAAGCGGCGGACCGGTCCCGTGCCGTCGATGGCGGCCGCGCCGTACAGCTCGGAGGGGATGCGCTGGATCGCGACGGCGAACAGCAGCGTGGAGTAGCCGAAGCCCTGCCACTGGCTCATCGCGATGATCGCCATCATCGCGGTGCTCTCCTGGCCGAGCCACGAGTGATCGAACGCGCCCAGTCCCACCGCCTCGAGGGCGTGGTTGAGCGGGCCGAGGTTCGGCTCGTAGAGGAAGTAGAACAGCAGCCCGGCGACGGTCAGCGAGATGGCGGAGGGGATGAAGTAGACCGCTCGCAGGAGACGCCGCCACCGGTCGGCAGGGATGCTCTCGATGAGCGCGGCCAGCAGGAGCGCTCCGAACACCTGGAAGACGATCGAGATCACCGCGTACAGGAGGTTGTTGCCGAACGACGACCAGAAGACGGGATCGTCGAGCAGCTTGCGGTAGTTGTCGAGGCCGACGTACTCCTGACTCCCGCTGTAGATGTCCCACTTGAGCGTGCTGAACCCGACGTTCTGCACGAGCGGCAGGTAGACGAACACGCCGACCAGCACGAGGGCGGGGACGACCCACGCGAGCCCGAGTGCCCGTTGAGCGATGGTGCGCACGGCATGCTTCCCTTCGGCCCCGCGGCCTACTTGGCCGACTCCGAGGCCTGGCGCACGCTCTGGAGCACCTGCTCGGGACCCTTGCCGCCGCTGATGAGTGCCTCGCCGCCGGCCAGCCACGCGTCGGCGACCTCGGGCACCGTGACCATGTCGAGCCAGCCGGCCAGCTGCGGAGCGCCGTTGACGAGCTCGATGCCCTCGTGCACGGCCTTGCTCGACGTCTCGGGCGTGACGGCGCCGATGACCGTGCTCGGCTGGCCGTACGGGGGAGAGGAGAGGGTCTTGGCGTTGTCGAGGGCCGTCACGAACTTCATGAAGTCGACGGCGAGCGCGGCGCGCGGCGACCTGGCGTTGACGAGGTATCCCTCGGGCGCCCCCTCGATGACCTTGGGGTTGCCCGCCGCGCCCGAGGGGACGGGCAGGGGGAAGATGCCGAAGTCCTCGGCGGCGAGCCCGCGCCCGGCGGTCGTGCTGTCGAACTCCAGGATCTCCTGGTAGTACATGGCGGCCTTGCGGTTGGCGAACGCCTCCTGCGCCGAGGTGTAGAGCACGCCGTTGGTGCCGCTGCCGGAGTCGGTGCAGTCGGTGACCAGGGTCTTGAACTGCTTGAGCGCGGCGAGGTAGCCGGCGTGGTCGAGCGTGGCCGTCGCAGGGCGCACATCGGCCTTGAGCTGGGCGTCCGGCACGTTGTAGGCGAAGAGCTGCTGCAGGTAGTGCAGCGCGGGCCAGCCGTCCTTGTTGCCGAACGCGATCGGCTCGTACCCGGCCTTGCGCAGCGCCTGGCAGCTGCCGACCAGCTCCTCGAACGTCCTGGGCACGGCGACGCCCGCCTTGGCGAAGGCCGCCTTGTTGTAGCCCATGAACTTGCCGTTGTTGTAGAGCGGGATCCCGTAGTACTTGCCGTCGTAGGCGAAGGCGGACAGCGAGGCCTTGCTGAAGGTCCCCCCCCACGCGGTGTCGGGGCCGATCACCGTGGTGAGGTCGGCCGCCCTGCCTCCGCGTACGAAGTTCTCCGCCCAGTTGCCGCTCCACGTGAAGTAGATGTCGGGCAGCGCGTCCGAGGCGGTCAGGGTCTTGGTCTTGTCCTTGACGCTCTGGTCGGTCTCCTGGATGAGCTCGACCTTCACGCCCGGGTGCCGCTTCTCGTAGGCGGCGGCGAGTTGCTCGAAGTACGGGCTCAGCGGGTCGCCGGCGAACTTGGTCAGGACGCTGAGCGTGCCGGAGAACTCCGGTTTCGCGGTGACGTCCACCGTGGGGGCCGCCGCCGTACCGCCTGAGCAGCCGGTGAGGGCGAGCACCGAGGTTCCGGCCAGTGCGGCCAACGTCGTCAGGGCGCGAGGACGCATGGGCTTCCTTTCTCTCGGATCTCTCGAATCTCTCGGTCTTTCGGGGAGAGGAGTGAGCGCCGACTGTACAGCGGTTCTGATACCGGTACCAGAGGGTTAGCCAAGATCTTATTTTCTTTGCGCAACGGCCCACGCTAGGTGGATGAGTTGACGATGACGGTTTCACTGTGCCAGCGTGATGCCGCGTGATACCGGTATCAGGTCGCGAGGCGCCGCCGGTCGTGCGATTTCCCGAAAGGACGCGAACATGCTCGGATTCAACGAGCCCGAATTCCGCTCGCAGCTGGCGAGCGCCGTGGCACTGCGCCCCCGGATCGAGGAACTCGTCGACCGCCTCGTCGACGAGGGCTTCGACAACCTCCTCCTCGTCGGCGCCGGCGGCACCTACGCCCAGATGTGGCCGTACGAGCACCTGGCCAGGCGCTCGTCGGGCCTTCCCGTACGCGCCGTGATCGCGGCCGAGCTGATCGTCTCGGGCGACGCGACGCTCGGCGAGCGCACCGTGGCGATCTTCACCTCGGTGTCGGGCACGACCGACGACAGCGTCCGCGCCATCGAGTACTGCAAGGCCAAGGGCGCCTACACGATCGGATTCACCGGCTACCCCGAGTCGCCCGTCGCCACCAAGGTCGACGCCGCGCTCGTCACCGAACCGAAGACCTGGCCCTTCGACCCTCAGCTCCTGCTGTTCATGGGCCGCCTGCTGTCGCGCAGGGGTGAGTTCGACGGCTACGAGAAGTTCGCCGACGAGCTCGCCGGCATCCCCGGCATCCTGGTCGAGGTGGCCAGGCAGGCCGAGCCCGCGGCCTCGGACTTCGCCGAGGCCCACCAGGACACCGACTACCACTTCCTCGTCGGCGGCGGGAACCTCTGGGGCTTCACCTACCTCTACTCCATGTGCATCCTCGAGGAGATGCAGTGGCTGCGCACCACCCGGGTGCACAGCGCCGAGTTCTTCCACGGCTCGCTCGAACTGCTCGAAGAGGACACGAGCGTGATCGTCTTCCAGGGCGAGGACGAGACCCGCGCCCTCACCGACAGGGCCGCGTCCTTCGCCAGGCGCGTCTCGAAGGACGTGACCGTCTTCGACACCCGCGACCACGCGCTCGACGGCATCAGCCCCGAGTTCCGCGGCCTGCTGGCGCCGCTCGTCCTCGACACCGTGATGGGCAGGGTCAGCAAGCACCTGGAGCGTGTGCGGGACCACTCACTCGACCTGCGCCGCTACTACCGCGTCATGGACTACTGAGGCTCCATGAGAGTCCTCGGCTTCGGCGACAACATCGTCGACCGGTTCGTCGACCGCGGCATCGACTACCCGGGCGGCAACAGCGTGAACGTCGCCGTCTACGCCGGCCGTCTGGGCGTCGAAGCCGCCTACCTCGGGGTGTTCGGCGACGACGACCTCGGCGCCTTCCTCCGCGCGTCGATCGCCGCGCGCGGCGTCTCCGTCGACCGCTGCGCCGTACGGCGGGGCGAGACGGGCGTGTCCACCCTGCGCGTCGACGACGGCGACAGGGTCTTCCTCGGCTGGAACGGCGGCGGCGTCACCGTCAGGGAGCCGCTCGTTCTCGACGGCGAGCTGCTCGACTACGCCTCCTCCTTCGACCTGGTCCATTCGAGCGTGTACTCCCGCAGCGAGAGCGAGCTGCCGAAGCTCCGCACGCTCGTGAGCTTCGACCTGTCGAGCGAGGAGGAGTACCGCCGCCCCTCCTACCTCGACCGGGTCTGCCCGCACGCCGACCTGGTGCTGCTCTCCTGCTCCCACCTCGACGAGGCCGCCACCCGCGCCCTGCTCGCCCACGCCGTACGGCGGGGCGCGGGACTGGCTCTCGCCACCCGTGGAGTGGAAGGCGCGATGGCCCACGACGGCCGGGTCACCGTCGCGGCCCCCGCGCGCCCCGTCGAGCAGGAGAAGGTCGTCGACACGATGGGCTGCGGCGACGCCTTCCTGTCCGGGTTCGCCGTCTCCCTGCTGCGCGGCGGGTGGAAGGCGGGCGTGCGGCCGTCCCAGGGCCAGATCGAGCGGGCCCTCCACGACGGCGCCGACAGCGCCTACGAGCAGTGCTTCGTCGAAGGCGCCTTCGGACACGGCAGGCCCGCCGACCGGCCCGCCGTGGCTAGCATGTGCCCAGGCTCCGAACGCGAGAAATGAGGGACGCCATCCATGCCAGCTGACCGGGGCCGAGCGGCGGGACCTCCGACGATCTCCGAGGTCGCCCGAGAGGCCGGTGTCGGCCGCGCCACCGCGGCCCGGACTCTCGGCGGGTACGGATACGTCAGCCCCGAGCTGAGGGAGCGCGTGCTCGCCGCTGCGGAGAAGCTCGGCTACCGCGCCAACGCGCTGGCGCGCAGCATGTCGACCGGCGTGAGCCACACCCTCGGCGTGATCGTCGCCGACATCGGCAACCCGTTCTTCGCCGGGGTGGTGCGCGGGATCTCCGACACCTCCAGGGCCAGGGGCTTCGACACGATCGTGCTGAGCACCTACGAGGACCTCGACGAGGAGGTCGCGGCCACGAACGTGCTCATCGACAAGCGGGTCGACGGCTTCATCGTCGCCTCCGCCGCGGTCGACAAGGGCGAGATCGCCCACATCAAGGCGGCGACGGAGCGCGGCATCCCCGTCGTGCTCGTCGACCGCGCCGTCGCCTCCCTCGACCTCGACGCCGTCGTCATCGACAACCGCGAAGCCGCCAGAGAGGCGGTCGAGACGCTCATCGAGGCAGGACACCGGCGCATCGGGTTCGTGTGGGGGCCACCCGCGCCCGAGGCGCCGGCGACCAGGCGCGAACTGCTCGCGGAGGCGTCCCGCAACCTGTGGACGGACGGGGAACGGCTGCGCGGCTACCTCGACGCGCTCGACGACGCGCGCATCCCCTTCGACCCCGAGCTGGTGATGGTCGGACGGAAGACGGAGGAGAGGGTGACGCAGGACGTCGCCCGCATGCTCGCCCTTCCCGACCGGATCACCGCGGTGTTCTGCACCGAGACGGACGCGGTGACGGGAGCGCTGCGGGCGTTGCGGGCGGCCGGCCTGGCCTACCCGCGGGACGTGGCGCTGATCGGGTTCGACGACAGCTCGTGGGCGGCGGTGATGGAGCCGCCGCTGACGATGATCGAGCAGCCGGTGCACGAGCTGGGGGCGAAGGCGGCCGAGGTACTGCTCGACACGATCGCGGGCGCCGCACCGCGCGGCGAGATGCACACGCTGCGCTCCCGCCTCATCGTCCGGTCCTCGGTCGCACCGCCGCCGGCTTCCTAGGTCCAGGGGCCCGCGGGAAGGGGCACCCCGTACGCACGAGATGCCCCTTCTGGTCCTTCCGCGGAGGGTGTCAGCCGCAGTGCTCGAAGGGGCTCTCGTACCACTGGTCGCCGTACGAGCCGCCCCACATGATGCACTTGCCCGGCGCCTTGACCTTGACCGGGCCGGCGTAATAGCGGTAGTAGTTCGCGTCCACCACACCCGGCGAGCCGTACGCCTGCACCACCGCGCGCACCCAGACGCTGTTGCCCACGGCGGAACCCTGCTTCCAGGTGACCACGCAGTTGGTCGACCCGTTGTAGAGCAGATAGACGGTGGCGGACGTACCAAACGCCTTGCTGTCGATGACGTGGTAGCTCCCGCCGCCGCAGGCCTCGATCGGCGACGACGCCGCCATGGCAGGACTGCTCGCAACGACCGAGACCGCCAGCGCGGCCGCCGTGCCGAGCGCGACGATCGCACTTCGCCTGATACCGCCCATGGGGGATGCCTCCTGAAATATCTTGACTGGGGGTGATCAAGAGTAGTTGATGCGCCCGTACGGCGCCGCGCGAGAGCCTGTGACGGTGCGTATGACGTGGTCCGGCACCCGCGACGGCCCACAGCCACCGATCCCGTGCCGTTCGGGGCCGCTGGTGACCCGTCTGTGCGGTCAGGGCCCTCTATGGTCGGATCATGAAAAAGGCGCGCGCGGCTGTGCTGATGGTGGTCGTCGCGTTCCTCGCCGTGATCGGCATCGTCGCGAGCCCCGTGTTGACCTTTGTTACGGAGGGCAGGTGCGGTGAGGAGTACGACCGCATAGACGAGGCCCTGGTGCCGTTCGACATTCTGGACGCACGTCCGCCCGGTGCCGTCCCGCATGGGGAGCGCGGTTCCGGCTGTGACACCGACGACTATTTCGCATCCGTGGACCGGTCCTATCGACCGGCACGGCAGCAGACCTCGCAGGAAGACGTGGTGTCCTACTACCGCGCCATCGCCCTTCGACATGGCTGGCAGGTCGTCTCCGGCGAAGGCTCGCCTGACGGTGAGGAATGTGTGGTGAAGGGCGTCGAGGGCTCTCAAGTCCAGATGTCGGTCTGGTTCCCGCCGGACGCGGGAGGCGACTACTCCGTGAGCGTGTCCACCTGGCCTTGCGACCGTTGAGGCCTGGGGGCCGCAGAGCCATCCCCGGATGGTGCAGCATGCCACCGACATCGCCGGGGTGGGAAGCGATGAGGAATTCGAGTTCGGGCTGAAGATGCTTCTGGACGGCATCGCGGTCGCGGTCCGCGGTACGAGCGATCAGCTCGATCTCTCAGAAGCGCGATGCATCAGGGGAGAAAGGTGGACGCCGGCTCAGCGGAGCGTCCGGCTTGGGGAGTCGACAGAAGCAGGCAGAGGCGCGAACGAGGTCGCTACCCCCTCGACGGCGCTTCCCGCCGGTGCCAAAGCAAGAGGGGTTGTGTCGCTGATCACGGCACAACCCCTCTGAGCTGGCGGAGGATGGGGGATTTGAACCCCCGATAGGTTGCCCTATACACGCTTTCCAAGCCTGCTGATCTCTGTTCAGAAGGGTCCGACAGGGCGTTTCACCTGGGCTTGGGTGCCCCGCTGTACGGCCCTGAACGCCCCCGAACGGCTATGGACTGAGACGGGAACTGAGACGGAAACTGATCTCATCCATTCTCGCGATCCTGCATGATCGGCAGTTGCTCTGCCCCTCGCGCGACGAACGTTCCGAGGCCGCGCACGGAATAGGCGACGCCTTCCTCGCGCAAACGGGAGAGCACTTTCTGCGCCGTGTTCGGCGCGATCTCAAACTCGCGGACCAGCTCGTGTTGTGACGGTAGGCGTGAGTCAACGGGGTAGGCGCCGTCCGCGATCCTGGCTTTGAGGACCTCGGCGACCTGGACCCACTTGGGTGCGTTCTCCCGCCATTCGATCACCACGTGTGAAACCGTATGCACCCGTGCTGACCTGTGGATACTCACGCCCTTCCAAGGGTAACCATGGTTAAGTATGGTTAAGCCACTCCCGAGGCCGGTAACCGGCCTGTCGTTGAGCTGGAAGGGCGGTGAGCGTATGTCCGAGTTCTCCACCTACCACGGTCCGCATCCGGCGATGGCGTGTGCCGACGCGGTGGCCGTGACCTGGCGGGAACCTACGGCCCGTGCCGACCGTGTGCGGGTTCGCGCCCACACCTGTTCGTGTCAGTCCGTGGTGTACGAGCTGTGCGCGGCCAGCGGGCTGTACTTCATTCGCCGCATCGACTCCCGCCAGCGCCCACCGGCCATCGTAGAGACCGACTGGGATGTCTGGCGGAAGGCAGAGGCCCTGTGGCGTCGCATCTTCTCCGGCCTGGCGCGATAGAGCGCACCTTGGCTCACAGGACGAGCTCGGCCATGCTGTCGATGATCAGATCGGCGCCGGATGCGGCGAGCCGCTCAGCTTTCCCCGGTCTGTTGGCGTATCCGACAGCAACCACCCCCGCAGCGTGCGAGGCCTCGATGTCAGTCAGGGAGTCGCCCACCAGGAGAGACAGAGCAGGGTCGGCTTCGAGATGGGTGAGCGCCTGACTGAGCAGATGAGAGCTCGGCTTCATCAGGGACGGATCGGGGCTCATGCGCGCCGAGACGTACGCGAACATACCCGTCAGCTCGTGACGGTCTAGGTAGGCCATGACGGCGGCATTCGAGTTGTTGCTGACGACCGCCACAGGCTTTCCCTGCACACGAGCTTGATGAAGAAGATCCAAGGTCCCCGGGGTAGCGAGAGAGGTCGCTGTGGCCTCTACCTCCAGGTCGGTCAGGGCCTGGAGGGTCTTGCGGTTGAGGTCATCGCCGAGTGTGGCGCTGTAGCGGAAGATCTCCAGTGGGTCGTCTATCTGGTGGATCGATTCCGGCAGGCTGATCCCCTGATCTTCGAGCATCGTACGGAGACTGGCCGCGACCTGGGGCGCGGGAAGTCCGGCGAAGATGTTGCAGATCGGCCCGTCGAAGTCGATGAGCAGGTATCGGGCCTTGCCCATGACGTCTCGTACGGCCTGTGGTCCTGTCGTGGCCATCACGTCACCTCGCGCCCTACGGAGTTCCATACCGCCTCGAACCATGCGGTGGACTGCTGTACGTACTGCGCTGAGGTGGACTCGGGGCCATCGCTGAGGGCGAAGTGGAACAGCTCAGTGTCCTTGCCCATCAGATCCCACATGGTTACCGGCTCGCCACCGAGGGCGACGGTGTGCTCGGAGACGGCGTAGTAGCCGAAGAACGCCTCTTCGTTGTTGATGACGTACATCTTGAAGCGTGGTGGTTCGCCGCTGACCCGGACCTCTGCCGAGGCTGCGGGCACCAGGCCAAGGTCACGGAGCTCGTGGACGGATTCCACGATCGCCTGGGCGTGACGTGAGGTGATCTTCTCGGCGCGCTGGCGGAACAGTGGTTCGTCCTGGAGGTTGTCCACCCGGCAGGGGAGTGACCAGGGCTTGCTGGTGTCGGGTAGGAGCAGGCGAATCGTGATCTTCTGTGGTGTGAGGCGTCCCGCGCGGATGTTGTCCAGCGGTTCCTGAACCGCGCCGTGCAGGGTCTCACCGGAGAACCCTGCGAAGTCGATGGACACCTCGCCCCGCTTGAACGCCTCTTCGATGTGCGGACGTAGCCCGACCGGCTTGGCGGTCTTCTCGCGGACGAACACGCCGCTTCCCTGGCGGGACACGATCAGGCCCTCTTCACGCAGTTCCCTGATGGCCTGCTGGATCGTCTGACGCGCCACGCCGAACGTCTTGGAGAGTTCGGGGCCTGAGGGGAGCTTCTCTCCCGGGGCGAACTTCCTGGTCAGGATCGCCGCTCTGAGCTGCGTGGCCACCTGCATGTACGGCGGACGCGGGTCGTCTGGGTCAAGTCTCATGCACTCATAGTAGCCCATCCTGCACAGCATCCCTAGCCAACTTCGGCGAGCCTATTGACATGGCTAGGCAGGTCGGTCAACATGACTCTTGTACGACCTGCCTAGCCAAGTTGGTCAGGCGGGAAGCGCAGCCGGAAGACCTGGGAAGGCGGCGGAAGCCGCGCGCCAACGGGCTGTCGCACTTGAACGCTTGAGAACTCAACAGTGACGACGAAGGGCCACCGCCTCCCGACAAAAGGCGCCCCGACCAGGGCAACGACCCCGGTCACTACCCGTTCCCACCTTCCATCCAAGGGAGTCTTCACCATGAACACCGCCACCAACGGCGCACCTCAGACCACCAGCGACACCGGGCAGACCCACCGTTACATGTGGGTGATCACCGTGCAGTGGCCCACCGGCGGCGGCTTCGGCAACGCCACCTTCTCCAACACGGTGGACATCCCGCCCGGCGCGACCCGCATGGACATCTACATGCAGATCTTCGAACTGGCCAAGCGCGAGACCCGCGCGACCTCGCTCAACGTCCTGTTCTTCGCGCTGGAGCCCGACCGGCTGGCCGCATAGCCATTCCGACCGCCCCGATGGTCGAAGGCAGGGTTCGACTCCCCGCCGGGGCACGCCACACCCACTCATCGAAGGAGATCGTCATGGGCCTGTTCTCCAGTAAGAAAAAGGACGCCACTCCGCCGACTGTGAGGCGAGACAAGGTCATCGACATGATCAAGGCAGATCTCGATCGGGAGGACGCGATAGATCGCGAAGACGATCGAGCGTGGCAGAGAGCGAAAGCCGCAGGGGACAAGGCGTATCGCGGTGCCACGAAAGCCGAGATCAACGCCGCGATCGAAGGTGTGGACCGAGCGACGTCGGCACGCTGGTTCAAGTAGCTCACGGACATGCTCGGGCGCTGACTTGCTCGGCTGACCTGCGCTCTACCGCCCTGATGGTCGCAGGCAGGGTTCGACTCCCTGCCGGGGCGCTCCGGCTGCTCTGCCGGGTTCATCAAGCCAAGGAGAGCTCCCCCATGCAGCCTGCCAAGAGCGTCGGCCGGTTCCTGCCGACGCTGTTCCTGATCGGCTTTGTCATCTACCTCTTCACCGACCCGCAGAGCGCTGCCGTGGCGGTCAAGTGGGCCTTTGAGGCGACCGTGACCGGCGCTCAGCAGTTCGCCGAGTTCATCAAGGCCATTAGCAAGTGACCTTGCCCCGCCGGGGGCGGCCCTGCCCGCCAAGACACGAGCCGTCCCCGGCCCTCCCGTCCGATCCACCGATAGGCCCGTCAAGGAGTACCGCCATGATGACGCACCGCCCGATTCATCCGTCGCGTATGTCGCTGTTCGAGGTCGAAGCGACGTGGCGCGTGGACGGTGAGCCGCCGCTTCCCGAGTGCACTTACGATCCCGAGTTGCACACCGGCCCACGCTTCACCATCGAGACCGCCGCCGAGCGCGCCGCCCGCGAGGCCGTGGCGCGCGAGATCTGCGCCACCTGCCCGGCCCGCATCTTCTGCGGTCTCTACGCTATGGACGTCCGCCCGACCTACGGCATCTGGGCTGGCCGCACGCCCGCCGAGACCACCGAGTACGCCGCCGAACTGGACCGGTGGACGGCGTGGGCTGAGGACGTGGCCTGACATGGGCACCTGGGAGTACTGCATCCGCGACCGCTGTAGCGAGAGCGAGCTCAACCAGCTCGGCATCGACGGCTGGGAACTGGTCTCTGCCGTCTTCAACGCCTACAACCGGCACACCCTCCTGTACTTCAAACGCCCGACGCCCTCAGACGCGGCGCGCGCCTAATCCCATTCCCCCCTGATTCCTGCTGGGAGATCCCGTCATGCGTGTATTCCTGCGTGTTACCGGGCTGGTCCTGCCCGGCCCGACCACCCTGCTGGCCGTCTGGCTGGCTGACTTCTGGAAAGTCGTCATCGGCACCGGCGTGCTGGCCGCGTTCTGCCTCGTGATCGGGCTGGCCGTGATGGCGGTCAGCATCCGCCGCGAGGAACGAACCCAGTCGCTGACCTACGACACCCCCGGACCTGCCGCCGCCTTCACCCGCCGCGTGCTGAACGTGCAGATCCGCACGCCGGACGTGATCGCGACGCGCGGTCGTCGAGGTGGCCTGCGGTGAGCCGCATCCGTGCCCGGTTCTGGGACCCGACCGGCCAGCGCTACGGCATCCCGACCTACCCGTGGAAGATGGCCCCGCCGCACCTGCTCACCCTTCGCCAGCTCGCCGCCGAGGGCTTGCGCCCCGCGGGGCAGGGCGTCCAGGCACAGGTGTTGTGGCGCTCGCGCCGCTACGGCGCGCCCGGCCTGCGTGCCGCCTACCTGTATGACGTGCGCTTCGCGCTGCCGAAGCGGACCGCCAGCCCGCGGCAGCTCGCCGCCCTCGGTAAGGCCAACGCTGCCCGCCGTACCTGCCCCGAGTGCCTGCGCGATGTCGGCTACGTGCTGCCGCGCCACCTCGGCACCTGCCTCGACTGCGCCCACCCCGCCGCCGCCTGACCACGAATGGAGACCCGACCATGCTGTCCATCCGCCTGACCGGCACGCCCGCCGAGGTCGCCGACGCCGTGATGACTCTGCGCGAGACCTTCTCCATCTCCGCCATCAAGGGCCTGTGCTCGGCAATCCCCGCACAGCCGTCCGTCCGCG
This sequence comes from Nonomuraea sp. bgisy101, assembly GCF_057708945.1. Lineage (NCBI taxonomy): Bacteria > Bacillati > Actinomycetota > Actinomycetes > Streptosporangiales > Streptosporangiaceae > Nonomuraea > Nonomuraea sp. bgisy101. Next base: position 463,422 of record NZ_JBYITD010000003.1, on the reverse strand, counting down.
TCTATGTGGAGGTCGGCGATGACTGACCGTCCTCCGACTCCCACCGCGCCCCGCCCGCTGACCGAGGGCGAGCACACCGCCGTTGCCGTGACCGCGGGCGTGACCGGTGTGCTGGGCATGCTCGGCTTCGTCAACAGCTTCGACCGCGTCGCCGACGCCGCCGAACCGTCGTTCGGCTGGTTCTCCTGGACCGTGCCGCTCGGCATCGATCTGGGCATCGCGGTGTTCTCCGCGCTGGATATCGTGCTGGCCCGCCTCGGCATGCGGGTTCGCTGGCTGCGGTTCATCCCGTGGGCGCTGACCGCCGCGACGGTCTACCTCAACGTGGCCGACTACCTCAAGGTCGATCGGATCGACTGGTTCGCGGTGGTGGCTCATGCGCTGCTGCCGCTGCTGTGGGTCGCCGCCGTGGAGGTCGGCGCGCACGTCATCCGCAAGCGCGCCGACCTGGTCAAGCCCGACCGGATGGACGGCATCCGCCGCTCCCGCTGGCTGCTGGCCCCGCTGCCGACGTTCGCCCTGTGGCGGCGCATGGTGCTGTGGGAGGTCCGCAGCTACCCCGACGCCCTGGAACGCGAGCGTGACCGCATCCTGGCCCGCACCGACCTACAGGACCGGTACGGCGCTCTGTGGCGGTTCAAGGCCAGCCGCCGCGAGCGCGCCCTGTACCGCCTCGGCGAGCTCGCCCCGAAGGACGCCCCGATCAAAGCCGATGCGGTACGACTTGCGCCGCCCGCGCCGCCGCTCGCCGAGTTGCCGCCCGCCCCGCGCAAGCGCCCCACACCCAACGGCAAGCGGACCCGTACGGCGAAGCGAACCACCGCGGCGCCGGACGTGGACGACCTGATGCCGCTCGGCTGGCAGGTCGCCGCCGACCTCGAAGCACGCGGTCTCACCCTCACCCGTGACCGGCTGTTGTCCGCCGTCCGCGAGGCCGGACAGTCCATCTCCTCCGACCGCGCCTCGGCGCTGCTGGCCCGGCTCAAGGCCGAAGCCCCGATCGACCCCGCCGAGGCCGTACCGGCTCAACGCCAGCCGGACAGCGAAGCCGCATGACCCGCCGCCCGGACCGTTCTCCCGGACCGTCCGCCCACACTGGCCCGACCCTCCGACCGGACGGCACGCGGCCCGACCGCGCATCGTCCCCGCCTGCGACAGACCAGGGCGCGGCCCCCATTCCGCCAAGAACCTAGGCCGCGCCCTGCCACCCCGCAACCCGTAACGAGCACGAGGTGACCTCATCATGACGCACGACCCGTTCCACCCCGCCGACCCGGACGACAGCCGCCCGGACGCTGCGGACGGACGCTCGGACTACGCCCCGGACGCGAGGCCGGACGGTCCCGGTGCGCAAGTCGTCCCGCTCGATGCCGTCCGTGCCGGACGGTCTCCCTACGGCAAGCCGTCCGACCCAACGGACGGACAGCCGGACGGACCGGTCTTCGACTTGCCGGACGACGCCCCCTCCCGGCTCGCCCGTCCTGCGGACGGACCGGTCTTGGAAGGCGCGATCGTCCGCGTTGACCAGCCCGGTACCGACCGGCCCGACTGGCGGACGGACCTGGAGGCCAAGGCCCGCACCCGTCAGCCGATCGTCCCGCTGTGGCTGCGCTCGCGCGCCGAGGCCGCCGAAACTTTGCGGTGGGTCGGCCTGCACTACGCACACGTGAGCGCCTACCAGCTCGCCCGCGCGCCGCTGTATGGCGGACGGCTGGCCATCCGTTCCCCACGCGGCTTCATCCGCCTGGTCGGCGGCATGGTGCGGTGGACATTCGACCTGGAAGGCGAGCCGGTACGGATGGCCACCGTCCGCAAGGAAGACCCCGAGGCATACATCAAGCTGTCCCGCCAGCGCGACTCCCGCGTCCGCCTGCGCGTCTGGGTTACGGGTGCCGCGCTGGTGACGCTGCTGGTCGTCGCCATCATCGTGGCCAACCAGCCGACCCACGTGCAGTGGGCGGCCCTTGCCGTCGCGCTGGCCGCTCTCGGCTTCATCGGCAAGCCCGCCGACCGTCCGCTGATCAACCGCGCCGTGGTCCCGTCCTCGGTGGAGAAGCTGACCAGCGACATCGTCATCCGCGCGCTGACCGTGCTGAGCATCGCTGGCATCAACCAGGCGATGGCCAAGAACCCCAAGGACGCCATCCGGTTCGTCGCCCCGATCACCCGCGACGGCCCCGGCTGGCGCGCCGACATCGACCTGCCGTACGGCGTGACGGTCGGCGACATCCTCGACAAGCGCGAGCGCATGTCCGGCGCGCTGCGCCGCCCGCTGGGCTGCATCTGGCCCGAGGGCGATTCCAGCATCCACGAAGGTCGGCTGATCCTGTGGGTCGGCGACAAGGACCTGTCCAAGACCATCGTCAAGTCGCCCCTGCTCAAGGCAGCCTCGCACGACGTGTTCAAGGGCATCCCGTTCGGCAACGACCCACGCGGACGGCTGGTCACCATCCCGTTGATCCAGCACAACATCCTGATCGGGTCCCTACCCGGTCAGGGCAAGACAGCATCGGTGCGCGACCTCGGTGCGGGTGTGGTGCTGGACCCGAGCACCGAAGCATGGATGCACGAACTCAAGGGCACCGGCGACCTGGACCCCTACGCCCCGGTGTGCCACCGCTACGTGTCCGGCATCGAAGACGAGGCCATCGCCTACGCCGCCGACTCCCTGTCCCTGCTGCGCAAGGAGGTCATGCGCCGCTCCGCCGCGCTGAAGTCGCTGCCCCCGGACCTGTGCCCGGACAAGCGCGTCACCCGGCAGATCGCCGACAGGCGCTCCCTGGGCCTGCACCCGCTGGTGGCCATCTTCGACGAGTGCCAGAACCTGTTCGCCCACCCCGAGTACGGCGCTCAGGCAGGTCAGGACGCCGAGTTCATCATCAAGCTGGGGCGCGCCCTCGGCGTGGTGCTGATCCTGGCCACCCAGCGCCCGGACAAAGACAGCCTGCCCACCGGCATCTCCGCGAACGTGTCCATCCGGTTCTGCCTGCGCGTCGCAGGACAGATCGAGAACGACATGATCCTCGGCACGTCGGCCTACAAGAACGGCATCCGCGCCACGGTGTTCGTCCCCGAGGCCGACGCCGGTACCGGCTACCTGGTCGGCGCGACTCCGATGCCCAAGGTGGTCAAGTCCGCCTACCTCGACACCCCCGCCACTCAGCGCATCGCCGATCGCGCCCTGGCCCTGCGCAAGGCCGCTGGCACCCTGTCCGGGTACGCGCTGGGGGAGGAGCCCGAGCAGATCACCCCGTCCTTCGACCTGCTCGCCGACATCCTGGCCGTGGTCCCCACCTCCGAGGCCAAGGTGTGGAACGAGGTCGTAGTGGATCGCCTCGCCGAGCTGCGGCCCGACGCCTACGGCGCATGGACGGCCCTGGAGGGCGGCGCGAAGACCGGTCAGCTCACCACCGCGCTCAAGCCGTACGGCGTGCGCACCATGCAGGTGTGGGGCACCCCCGAGGGCGGCAGCAAGGGTGCCAACCGCATCGGCATCGCCCGCGACGACATCACCACCGCCATCACGAAGCGTGACCACGGGGCGGCTTCGTAGCTCCCCCGATCACCTCTAGATCTAGAGGCCGACCCCTCTAGGTCTAGAGGCTCCCCTAGAGCCCAAAACGCCGCCCTACCAGGGATCTAGCGCCTAGACCCTGACCTGCGCAAACCCCCGAATCGGCCCTGGAGGCCCCATGGCTACCGCCATCGTCCTGCTAGTGGTCTGCCTACCGTTCATCACTCTCGGTTACGTCGGCTTCTGTGTCGCCTCCCCGTGGGGCGTCTGCCGACGCTGCGCCCCTGGCGGCAAGAACCGCACCTGCCGCGCCTGCGACGGCACCGGCATGCGGCCCCGCATCGGCTGGCAGCTCTACGTCTACTTCCGCCGCCTGCACCGCGACGGCACCCGGTAGCCCATCCGCGAAGGAGAACAGCCGTGATCACAGTAGCTCCCACACTTCGCGTGCTGAGCCTGGGCGCCGGAGTCCAGTCCACCACGCTGCTTCTACTGGCCGCCGAAGGCCGCCTCCCCACCATCGATGCCGCCATCTTCGCCGACACCGGCTGGGAACCCAAGACGGTCTACGACCACCTTGACCGGATCGAGAACGAGATCGCCCGGCCTGCCGGAATCCCGATCCTGCGCGTCAAGGCAACCAGCAACGCCCAACGCATCACCGGAGACCTGCGCAACGACTCCCTCACCGAAGGGGCGTTCGTACGAATCCCGGTGTTCGTCAAAGACCGCTCGGGAACCAGCGCGGCCATGGTGCGCCGCCAGTGCACCGAGGAATACAAGGTCAACCCGATCAAAGCCGAGGTGCGCAGGCTGCTGGGCTACCCGCACCCACGCCCAGTTCCATCCGACACCTTCGCCGAGCAGTGGATCGGCATCAGCCGAGACGAGTTCCACCGCGCCAAGGACGCACGGGTGCGGTACCTGCGCAACGCCTTCCCGCTGCTGGACCTGCCCGGCGCGGCCGATGGCCGTATCGGGTGGACCCGCAATGACTGCCTGCGCTACCTGCGCGGCTCTGGATGGGAGTCCACGCCCAAGAGCGCCTGCATCGGCTGCCCCTTCCACGGCAACCGCCAGTGGCGCGAACTCCGAGACAACCATCCCGACGAATGGGCCGATGCCGTCGCCTTCGACCGTGAGCTGCGCACTGTGCCGTTGCGCGGCATCAAGGAACAGCCCTACCTGCATCGCAGCCTGCTCCCACTCGACGAAGCCCCCATCGACAAAGTCACCCGCACCGAGTGGAAAGACCGCCAGCTCGATCTCTTCGAGGCCATAGCTGACGACCTCGAAGAAGGCCCCGCAGACGGCTGCTCTCCCTGGAGCTGCCACGGCGGACAGTCAACCGATCAAGCCGCCTGACCATACGGAAGGAAGACCGCTCATGTCCGGCGAGACCACGATCACCCTCATCGGCAACCTGACCAATGACCCCGAGATCCGCTACACGCAGAACGGCACCGCCGTGGCGGGCTTCACCATCGCCTCCAGCTCCCGCACCTACAACAAGCAGGTCGAACAGTGGCAGGACGGCGAGGCCCTGTTCATGCGCTGCTCGGCATGGCGCGACCTCGCTGACCACGTCTGTGAGTCGCTCACCCGCGGCACCCGCGTCATCGCTACCGGCCGCCTGAAGATGCGCAGCTTCGAGACCAGCGACGGCGACAAGCGGACCGTCATCGAGATGGCCGTTGACGAGATCGGCCCATCCTTGCGGTTCGCCACCGCCAAACCACAGAAGGCCGCCCGCGCCTCCCGCAACGGCCACGAGAACGGCATGAACGACCCGTGGGCCAACGCCACCCCGGCCGGAGACCGACCGCCGTTCTAGATCTCATCCCATGGGATGCGGCCTCGGCGACCTAGCCGCCAAGCACGACCACCGAGGCCCTTCCCACCTCACCTGATCACGAGGGAGGCACCAAACAGCATGACAGCCAGCCGTACCGGTTACCGGCTCTGGCAGGGACGAGTGTCCCTGACCTGGAACCGCCAGCCCGGACATTGGGGCGGTGGCCGCCGCCGCCCCTGCCGTCTCTGCCGCCGCCCGTGCTTCCTACGCGATGACGACGGGCGACCGGTCCACAAGGTGTGTCTGGAACAGGCCCTGACCGCCGCCCTGCATACCGAGACCGAAAGGCAGGCAGCATGACCCACACCGCCACACCATCCCCCCATTGGACGCTTCACCAGGCCACCATCCAAGAGCGTCCAATGGGGGCAGGACGCCCCGATCTCACCACCGCCGCCCTCCACGCCGCCGCGCGTGGCTGGCGCCTCTTCCCGCTCACCCCGCACGGCAAGATGCCGCTACGCGGCTTCACCGACTGGCAGACGCACGCCACCGACGACCCTGATCGGATCGCCGCGTTCTGGCCGCGAGCGCCGTACAACCTCGGCGTAGCCTGCGGACCCTCGAAGTTGGTCGTGATCGACCTCGACATGCCCAAACCCGGCGAGATGCCGCCCGCGGAGGCCGCCGAGGTCGGCGCGACAACTGGAGAGCAGGTCTTCCGCCTCTTGTGTGAGCGCCGAGGCCAGCTCTACCCCGGCGACACCCTGACCGTACGAACCCGGCGCGGTGGCCTGCATCTGTACTTCGCCGCTCCCGAGGGTGTGCGGCTGAGCAACACCGCCGGACGCAAGGGCAACGGCCTCGGCTGGCTGATCGACACCCGCGCGCATGGCGGGTATGTGGTCGGCCCCGGCAGCTACGTCAGCTTGCCGGACGGTAGCGGCCCGTACGAGGTCGTCAAGGACCGAGCACCCGCACCGCTCCCGGCATGGCTCGCCGAGGCGTTGAAGCCCGCGCCACCGCCCTCGGCCACCTGTTCGGATGTGCTCGCCGATGTTCCCGTACATCGGCTGAGCAGGTACGGCGAGGCCGCCCTACGCGCCGAGGCCGCTGACGTGGCGAACGCACCCGGCGGGCAACGCAACTGGACGCTCAACCGCGCCGCATTCAACCTCGGTCGGCTGGTGGCTCGCCACGTGCTGCCCGAACAGATCGTCATCGCCACCCTGGCCCGCGCCGCCGAGGTGGCCAACTACCGCGTGACTGACCGCGAGCCGATGTCCCCGCGCGAGCTCGCCGCCGTCATCGCTTGCGGGCTGGCCGCTGGCAAGGCGGCCCCACCAAGCCGCCGAAGGACGGCATGAGCACCACCGAGGGAGGACCCATGGCTCACCGCACACCAACCGGCGCGGACCTGCTCGACCAGCTCCGCGCCGCCCTGACCCGGTACGTGATCCTGCCCAGCGCCGAGGCCGCCGACGCCGTCACGCTGTGGATCGCCGCCAGCCACGCCCAACCCGCGTGGGCGCACGCCCCACGCCTGGTCATCCGCGGCCCGGAAAAGCGGTGCGGTAAGTCCCGCCTGCTCGACGTCGTGGAAGCCACCTGTCACGAGCCGTTCATCACCGTCAACTCCTCCAGCGCCGCCGTCTACCGCTCCATCACCGATGACCCGCCAACGATGCTGGTTGACGAGGCCGACACCATCTTCGGTCCCAAGGCAGACGGCAACGAAGACCTGCGCGGCCTGCTCAACGCGGGACACCAGCGCAATCGGCCCGCCAAGCGCTACGACGCAGCCACCAACCGCGTCGAGAGCATTCCGACCTTCGCTATGGCTGCGCTCGCCGGAATCGGCGCCATGCCCGACACCATCGAAGACCGCGCCGTCGTCATCCGGATGCGCCGGCGCGCCCCCGGCGAGAGCGCCGCCCCCTACCGGCACCGCCGCGACCGCTCCCCGCTACGCCAGCTCGCCGCCCACCTGGAACAGTGGCTACGCGCCGACCTGGCCACCCTGGAACAGGCAGAACCCGGCATGCCCGTCGAAGACCGCGCTGCCGACACCTGGGAACCCCTGGTCATCGTCGCCGACCACGCGGGCGGCACCTGGCCTGAACGCGCACGCGCCGCCGCCTTGGCGCTCACCGCCGAAGCCGACGACAACGGCCAAACTTCGGCGCGCGTACGGCTGCTGGCCGCCTGCCGTACCGCCTTCGCCACCGACACCGCCCTGCCCACCGCCGTCCTGCTGGAACGCCTCAAAGCCGACCCCGAAGGCGAATGGGCCGACCACGGACCCGCAGGGCTGACGGCGATGAAGCTCGGCACGATGCTGCGCGAGTACGACATCCGCCCGACCACGATCCGATTTCCCACAGGGCAGGCCAAGGGCTACCAGCGCGCCGACTTCGCCGACGCCTGGGCGCGCTACTGCCCCTCTGTCGAACCCGTCCCCGAGGGCGACGTGGTCCCGTTCGAGAGGGGAAGCCGTACCAGCCGTACCAGCCTCAATTCCGCAGGTCAAAGCGGTACGGCTTCCAACCTTGGTACGGCTTGAGCCGTACCACCCAAAAAGCCGTACCAGCCCTGACCAGGCAAAACGAGGCTGGTACGGCTGGTACGGCTACCCCCTCCAACCGCGCACCGAACGCCTTGGCAACACGCCGCCAAGCACCCCGCCGAGGCACCCACCCGCACCGATCATGAGCCTGAAAGGCACCCACCGTGACCATTCAGCACATCGACACGCCCGTGCCCAACAGAGCCGAAGATAACGCGCTGCTTCTGACCGTGGAGGAGGCCGCGCGACGGCTCAGGATTGGCCGCACTCAGATGTTCCACCTCCTTACCACTGGCGTCATCGAGTCCGTCCTTATCGGACGACTGCGCCGCGTTCCCGCGGAATCCCTGACCGACTACGTGGCCACGCTCCGGGCGAACTGCCCTGCTCAGCGTGGCGCAGCCTGAGGAGGTGCGTATGGGCAAGCGGAAGCCGAACGGCGCATCGAGCATCTACTTCGGAAAGGATGGCAAGTGGCACGGTCGCGTGACCGTGGGCGTCAAGGATGACGGCAAGCCCGACCGCCGCCACATCGAGCGGAAGACCGAAGCCGAGGTCATCAAGGCGGTTCGCGAGTTGGAACGGCAGCGCGACGGCGGGAACGTCCGCAAGGCTGGCCAGCGCTGGACGGTTGAGAAGTGGCTCAACCATTGGATCGAGAACATCGCGGTCCCGCCCGCCATCCGTGAGAGCACGCATTCCGGCTACAAGGTGGATGTCACCAAGCACCTCATCCCCGGCATCGGCGCTCACCGACTCGACAAGTTGCAGCCCGAGCACCTCGAAAAGCTCTACGCCAAGATGCAGCGCTCGGGCAGCTCAGCCGGTACGGCTCACCACGTGCACCGCACCATCCGAGCGGCGCTCAACGAGGCCGTGCGGCGCGGCCACCTCTCCAAGAACCCGGCGACTCTGGCCAAGGCCCCGGTGCTCTCGGATGAGGAGATAGAGCCGTACGACGTTGACGAGATCCGTCGCCTGCTCAAGGCCGCCGAGGAACTGCCGAGGAACAGCGCGAGGTGGGGAATCGCGCTGGCCCTCGGCCTACGTCAGGGGGAAGCCCTCGGGCTGCGCTGGGAGAACGTAGACCTCGACAAGGGCACGCTGCGAGTACGGCGAAGCCGCCAACGGCCCAAGTACGCCCACGGCTGCGGAGACAAGCCCTGTGGCCGGAAGCCCGGCTTCTGCCCGAAGCGAGAGCAGATCAACCAGGCCACCGCCGACACCAAGAGCAAGGCCGGAAGACGCACCATCGGCCTACCTGACGAACTGGTGGATCTGCTGCGCAAGCACAAGGCAGAGCAGGACAAGGACCGGGAGGCCGCCCGCCAACTCTGGCAAGAGGGCGGTTGGGTCTTCACCACGGCGACCGGCCAGCCCGTCAGCCCGTACAGCGACTACCACGAGTGGAAGGCCCTACTCAAAGCCGCTGGCCTGCGAGACGGACGCCTGCACGATGCCCGGCATACCGCCGCCACGGTCCTGCTCATCCTCGGCGTGCCCGAGCGAACCGTGATGTCCATCATGGGTTGGTCCACCTCGGGCATGGCAGCCCGCTACCAGCATGTGACCGACGGCATCCGTCAGAATGTCGCGAGGCAGGTAGGCGGCCTCATCTGGGAGTAGGCAAGGAAGAGTCGGTGGGAGGCATCACGTTGGAGCGGCCTCCCACCTGTGCAACCGGCCTGGCGGTTTTGACCTCGGCTGAGGCTGCCAATACGAACGCCTCGACGGCCCGACGAACGGTGTCGCCTTGCTGAGTCAAGGCGGTCCTGTCTTCGGCATTCTGCATGTCGGCTGCAAGACTCATTGCGGCATCGGCCAATCGAGCGATCTCGGGATCCTCCGAGAGGAGGTGGACTCGATAGAGCGAATGCCATGCAACTGCCCGAAGCTGGTAAGCGGATGCCTTGGCTTCCTCGTACTCCGGACTTCCCTTGCTTCTGAAGTCGAGCAACGTGCGGTTGTACTGGGCAGAGCGGAACTCCAGTACGGCGCCTGCAAATCCGCTGTAGACGGTCATACGCTCTTCCCGGAGGCGCGCCGAGAGCGTGAACTGTTCGGCTCGTTTGGCGGCGCGCTGCTGGAAGACATACGTCACGAACGACCCCAGCAGCGTTCCAGCGATAGCGACGAGCCCGGCGAGTACGGCTTCCATGGGGAACAGTTGATCATAAGCCGAGCCTCGTGTTGAGGGGTTCGAAATGGTCGCATGTCCCTCAACTGAGACGGAAACTGAGACGGAGCGTCAGAGGGGTCATGCCTCGGTGTGAAGCATGACCCCTCTGAGCTGGCGGAGGATGGGGGATTTGAACCCCCGATAGGTTGCCCTATACACGCTTTCCAAGCGTGCGCCCTCGGCCACTAGGCGAATCCTCCGTCGAGAAGCTTACCGGACTCTTCATGGTGAAGAGACCACGATTTAGCGGGAGCGAGCACTGCCGTACGGGGCTAGACTGTCCAGGGACCCCTCGCGTGGCGTCATCCTGTGAACCTCCCCAGGGCCGGAAGGCAGCAAGGATAAGCGGGCTCTGGCGGGTGTGCGAGGGGTCTCTTCATTGAAAGCCCCCTCGCAGGCGGGATGGTCGCATGAGTCTTGCGCTTTACCGCAAGTACCGGCCCGGAACCTTCGCTGAGGTCAAGGGTCAGGAGCACGTCACCGATCCCTTGCGGCAGGCGCTTCGCACCGGCCGGATCAACCACGCGTACCTCTTCAGCGGCCCCCGAGGGTGTGGCAAGACCTCCAGCGCGCGCATCCTGGCCCGCTCACTCAACTGCGAGAAAGGCCCCACGCCCGACCCCTGTGGCGAGTGCGAGTCCTGCGTGGCGCTCGCCCCCACCGGTCCTGGCCACCTCGACGTCATCGAGATCGACGCGGCCTCCCACGGCGGCGTCGACGACGCGCGCGACCTGCGTGAGCGGGCGTTCTTCGCCCCGGTCTCCGCCCGCTTCAAGATCTACATCATCGACGAGGCGCACATGGTGACCCGCGAGGGTTTCAACGCGCTGCTCAAGCTCGTCGAGGAGCCCCCACCGCACCTGAAGTTCATCTTCGCGACGACCGAGCCGGAAAAGGTCATCGGCACGATCAAGTCGCGGACCCACCACTACCCGTTCAGGCTGATGCCGCCCGCGACGCTCAAGGCGCTGATGGAGGAGATCCTCACCGCCGAGAGCGTCCCTTTCGAGCCTGCGGCGCTGCCGATGGTCGTGCGCGCGGGCGCGGGCTCCGCGCGTGACTCGCTGTCCATCCTCGACCAGCTCCTCGCGGGCGCAGAGGACGACGGCATCACCTACGCCAAGGCCGTCTCGCTGCTCGGCTACACCGACGGCGACCTGCTCGACGAGGTGGTCGACGCCTTCGCCAGGCGCGACGGCGCGGCGGTCTTCCAGACGGTCAACAGGGTGATCGAGGGCGGCCACGACCCCAGGAGGTTCGCCGCCGACCTCCTCGAACGTTTCCGCGACCTCGTCATCCTCGCCAACGTCCCCGAGGCGGCCACCAGCGGCCTGCTCGACCGTCCCGCCGACGAGCTCGACCGGCTGGTCGCCCAGGCGGCCTCCATGGGGCCCGCCGAGCTGACGCGCGCCGCCGAGGTCTTCAACGCGGGCCTCACCGAGATGCGCGGCGCCACGTCGCCGCGGCTGCTGCTGGAGCTGATGTGCTCGCGGGTCCTGCTCCCGGGGGCCGCGCAGGGCGAGGCGGCCCTTCTCACCCGTCTCGAACGGCTCGAGCGCGGCGGGGTCGTCGCCCAGATGGCCGCCCGTTCGGTCCCCTCGTCGGGTACGGCAGGCGGCTCGGTGAGCATGCCGGCCGGTGGCGTCGCAGGCGACAGCTCCGGCACGCGGGCCGGGACGGCCGCGTCCGGCCCCTCTTTCGACGGAACGGCTCCGGGCGGCCACGGCGGTGGCGCTCGCGGTGCCGACGCGCACGGCGGGCCCGTGTCCGGTGCCCCCGCGTCCAGTGCTTCCCTGTCCGGCGTCCCCGCAGGCGGCGCCCCAGCGGGCGGCGTTTCGCCTGGTTCGGTCGCTGGTCCGGATGTCGACTGGCCCGAGCCCGTCCGGCCGGGTGCTCCCGCGCCGCAACCGGAGCCGGTCCACCACGCTCCGGCCCAGGCCCAGGCCCAGGCCCAGGCTCCTGCGGCGATGGGCGGTGCGGGCCCACTCCAGCAGCAGTGGCCCGCCGTCCTGGCCGCGCTGAAGCAGCGCAGCATCGTCGTCTGGGCGAACGTCAACACCAACGCCCAGGTCGTCGGCGTCGAGGGCAACGTGGTCACCCTCGGGTTCAGCCAGGTCGGCGCGATGAAGAACTTCACCGGCGGCGGCAAGGACGCGGTCGTGGCCGGTGCGCTCGGCGACGTGATGGGCGGAAACTGGCGGGTCGAGGCCGTCGTCGGCGGCTCTCCCCTTCCTCAGGCAGGACGCGGTCCCCAGCCGGGCCCCCGCGCCCAGACCGGCCCTTCGGCCCAGGGCGCCCCGCCTCCTCAGAGCAGCGGCACCTCCTCGCCGGCCGGCCCCTCCCACCAGGGCGGGCAGTCCCAGCAGGGCCGCTCCGCCGGCGGGTCGTCCTCTTCCGACGGGCCCGCCGCTTCTGACGACCCTTCCCCTGGCGGACCCGGCGCCTCGGGCGTTCCCGGTGGTCCTGCCTCCGCGGGTGGGCTCGGCGCAGGACAGGGCGGCCCGGGTTCTCCGGCCGGCGTGACATCGCAGGACGGCTCTGCCGCGCAGAGCGGGCAGGGTGACGCGTCGTGGGCTTCGGGACAGGCGAACGGCTCGCCGGCCGCGGCGGCCCAGTCGGCCGGATCCGCGCACACCGCGGCGACCGGAGCGGGGAACACCGGACCGGGCGGCGCGGCGCCGGCGGCCGGAGACGGTGCGGACGGTCAGGACCGGGAACGGCTGACGACCGACGAGTCGTGGCCCCAGGCGCCCGACGACCATGACTTCGGCACGCCGCCGATGCCGAGCCCCGCGCAGGCGACGAGCCGTACACCCAGTCCAGGGCTGGCCGCGGCGAGGTCGGCGGCCAAGGCGGCCGCGCAGGCCGGCCCTCGCACGCCCACCGCCCGGCAGGGTGGCGGCGGCAACGCGGGCGCGTGGCCCGACGCGATCCCAGGACGCAACCGCGGGCCCGAGTCCGATGAGGTCGACCCGCTCAACGACGCCAACGCGGACGTGGACGAGCTCAGCGGCATGGCCCTGCTCCAGCGCGAGCTCGGTGCCCAGATGATCGGCGAGATCGACCACACCTGACCGGCCACCCGGAAGGGCCGTTCCAGGCCACCCGGAAGGGCCGTTCTCGTCCGGCCGGAACCTCGGCGTCGCATCGAGCGCCCTGGACCGGTACCACGGGGTTCGACGGGCCCGCGTCGCGGCTGCGGGCCCCATGGATCTGGTGGGACGTGCGGTTCCGGGGCTTCCACTGGGGGCGGCGGCTCGCAGGGACTCGCCGGCCGTTGGAGCGAAGAAGATCTGGTGGAAACGGCGCCGGGGTGTGTGGCCCCGCTCTGTCGCGTGGTGGCGCGGGATGGCCTGCAATAGGGCGGCGCGGACGGCCGACGGAGGATTCGCGCGGTGAGGGGCCGTGCGGTGGAGCCCGTGTGGCGGTTCGCGCAGGGGTTTCCGTGGTGGGTTGAGCAGGGGTCCCGTGATGGTCAGGGGGAGAGGCGGGCGCGGGCGGCGGCGGCGCGGTGGTCGGTGAAGGGCAGGGTGGCGGCCACGCGTTCGAGGACCTGGAAGTCGTCGCGGCCGTTGACGGTCTGCGCGTACGTCCAGAGGTCGTCGGCGGAGCCACAGGTGAGCAGGCTGGTGCGGACCTGCACCTCGAGCTCGTCCCGCGCGCACCTGATCTCGGGAGACTCCGAGCGGGGCAGCAGCGGCCCTGTGTAGGCGCGGGCGACGGCGGTGGCGTCGTTGCCCGCGAGGAGCCGTCTCAGTTCGAGGAAGTCGGCGGCGACGGGCGCCACCAGCCGGTACGGCTTGGCCGCCACGGCCCCGCCGAGCTGGGTGCGCAGGCGGTAGATCTCGGCGCGGATGGTCGCCGGGTTCCCGTCGTCGCCGTAGAGGTAATAGGACAGTTGCTCCGCGGTGAGGCCGCGAGGGTGCAGGGCGAGCAGGGTCAGGATCTCGGCGTGACGCAGCGAGAGGGCCAGGAGGCGGTCGCCGTACCGGACCGTGGGCTGGCCTTCGCCGAGGAACGTGAGCCGCAGCGGCAGCGCCTCCGACGGCTCGGCGGGACGCAGCAGGAACCCGTCGAAGAACGGTTCGAGGATCCCCGCGGGACAGATGGCGGAGCTGGGCTCGGGCAGCTGGATACGCGCACCGAGCAGGCCCGCGGGATCGCCGGACAGGACCCGCCCTGTGGAGGTGACCAGGACGCCCGACCGGTGGAGCAGGGACTCGAACCGCCGGCGCAGGCGTTCGTCGCGTTCGTGCATCCTGAGCGCGAGCTGGGCTTCGGCGAGCCTGGCCGTGGTGGCGACCAGCGCGACGGTGGCGGGGTGGAGGCTCCGGGTGGTGCCGCTGACGTCGACGCAGCCGAGGACGGTGTCGGTGTCCGGGTCGATGATCGGCGCCGAACTGCACGACCAGCAGTGGAGCACGCGCAGCAGGTGCTCCTCCGAGTAGACGTGGACGGGTTTGCGGGTGGCGAGCGCCGTGCCGATGCCGTTCGTGCCGACCGAGTTCTCCGACCAGTGGTGTCCGTCGGCGAGGCCCACGAGGTCGGCGCGGCGCATGGTGCCGTGGTCGCCGTCGCGCCACAGGACGCTGCCTTCGGCGTCCGTCACGATCATGATGTGCTCGGACTCGTCCGCCATCTGCTTCAGGGTGTGGGCGAGCATGGGAAGCAGAGGCTGCAGGGGGTGCGCCCGGCGGACGTCCTTGATGAGAGCGCTGTCATAGACCAGCGGTGCCGTCTGACGCTCCGGATCGACGCCAGCCTCCATCGACCGCTGCCAGGAGGCGTTGATCAGCTGGCGCGGCGTTCCGACCCCTGTCTCCAGGATCCGGCGAAGCCGCCGACCGTAACTCATTGGCCACTCCAGGTAGTCATGCTGTACGGCGAAGCATCCGTGTTATCACCTCTCTCCGCAAGCCGTTCGGGGGATTGCTCAGGGTGATTGATCGCTCGCAACGTGTGTGCAACGTTGCTCTCACTAGCGTTCCCCCATCACGCCGGCGTGGTGCGGCCGCTCCTGTCGGTGTGATGGCCGGGTCCCGGACGCTGGAGGGGGGCTGGGACCCGGCCATGACGCCTCGTCCGTCCACAAAGTCGAAACGCATGTGCCTGCCAGTACATGTCGGCGCTCAGACACCGTAGGCTCGTGACAGTTACGGACGCGGAGCCGACGAGGAGCGCACGAAGGTGAACCCAGGGGATGTCAACCTGCAGCAGCTGCTGGAGCAGGCTCAGCTCATGCAGCAGCAGCTCGTGAGCGCCCAGCAGGAGCTCAACGACGCGCAGATCGAGGGCTCGGCCGGGGGCGGCCTTGTCACGGCCGTCGTCAACGGATCCGGCGAGCTGCTCGAGCTGAAGATCAATCCGAGTGTCGTCGACGCCGACGACCCGCAGGACACCGCCGACACGATCGCCGACCTGGTCATCGCGGCCGTTCGCGACGCCGTGCGCGCGGCGGCCGACCTGCAGCAGGAGAAGCTCGGCCCGCTGGCCCAGGGGCTCGGCGGCGGCGGTCTCGGCCAGCTTCCAGGGTTCTAGGCCATGTACGAAGGGGTCGTACAGAACCTGATCGACGAGCTGGGCATGCTGCCGGGCGTCGGTCCCAAGAGCGCGCAGCGGATCGCCTTCCACCTGCTCGCGGCCGATCCCGTCGACGTCAAGCGGCTGGCCCACGCTCTGCTCGAGGTCAAGGAGAAGGTCCGGTTCTGCCGCGTCTGCGGCAACGTCGCCTCGGAGGAGGAGTGCCGGATCTGCCGCGACGCGCGGCGCGACCCCCACGTGATCTGCGTGGTGGAGGAGTCGAAGGACGTCGTCGCGATCGAGAAGACGCGCGAGTTCCGCGGCACCTACCACGTGCTCGGCGGGGCGATCAGCCCGATCGACGGCGTCGGCCCCGACGACCTGCGTATTCGTGAGCTGATGACCCGGCTGGCCGACGGCCGGGTGACCGAGCTCATCCTCGCCACCGACCCCAATCTCGAGGGGGAGGCGACGGCGACCTATCTCGCCCGCCTGGTGAAGCCGATGGGCGTGAAAGTGACACGACTGGCCAGCGGCCTGCCTGTTGGTGGTGATCTCGAATACGCCGACGAGGTCACCCTTGGCCGCGCGTTCGAAGGACGGAGGCTGCTGGATGTCTGATCAGTGGAGCGTTCTCGCCGACGAGATCGCAGGGCACGCGCAGAACTATCTTGACGGCCTGAGCAGGGTGGCGGGCGGTGAGGGCGGCGACGCCATCTGGTCGTTGCTGCTTGTCGAGGTCGCGCAGGTGAGCCTGGCCGGCGCCCAGCTCGGTGCCAGCCAGGACGTCATCCTCTCCGGCAACTGGGAGCCGCCGCTGAGCGAGGATCCCGACGTCGACGGGGTCCGTACGGCACTGGCCGAACGCCTGGAGGCGGTGGACGACTACGCCGAGGTCTTCGACCCTTACAAGGACACCGCGGTCACGCCGTACCGGCTGTCCGACGACCTGACGGCCGTGGCCGCCGACCTCATCCACGGTCTGCGTCACTATCACGCGGGACGGCCGCACGAGGCGTTGTGGTGGTGGCAGTACTCCTACTTCAACACGTGGGGCAATCACGCGGGCGCCGCCATGCGCGCACTTCAGGCGCTCGCCGCGCACACCCGCCTGGATGTGGCGGAAGAGGCGCTCTCCACCTGAATGTCCACATAGTGGGCTGAACCTCCGGGTCCATGAGAGGCCGCCAGTAGACTGGCAGCTCACAGTCCAGACTGGGAGACTCTCGTGGCGCTCGTTGTGCAAAAGTACGGTGGTTCATCCGTCGCCGACGCGTCCTGCATCAAGCGGGTCGCGCAGCGGATCGTCGCGACGAAAAAAGCCGGCAACGAGGTCGTCGTCATCGTCTCCGCGATGGGTGACACGACGGACGAACTGCTCGATCTGGCAGAGCAGGTGTCGCCGCTGCCTCCGGGCCGCGAACTCGACATGCTGCTGACCGCGGGAGAGCGCATCTCGATGGCCCTGCTGGCGATGGCGATCGCCAACCTGGGCCACGAAGCGCGCTCGTTCACCGGCTCCCAGGCGGGCGTGATCACCGACTCCACGCACGGCAAGGCGCGCATCATCGACGTGACGCCGAGCCGTATCCGTGAGGCGCTCGACGAAGGCCAGATCGCGATCGTGGCCGGATTCCAGGGCGTCTCGCAGGACACCAAGGACATCACGACGCTCGGCCGCGGTGGTTCCGACACCACCGCGGTGGCGCTGGCGGCGGCCCTGTCGGCCGACGTCTGCGAGATCTACACCGACGTCGACGGCATCTACACCGCCGACCCGCGCATCGTGCCGCAGGCGCAGCAGATCCCCAGGATCTCCTACGAGGAGATGATGGAGATGGCGGCCTGCGGGGCGAAAATCCTGCACCTGCGCTGTGTCGAGTACGCTCGCAGGTTCAACCTGCCGATCCACGTGCGCAGCTCTTTCAGCACCAAGGAAGGCACGTGGGTCGTGGCCGACCCTTACACCGAAGGAACCGAGATGGAGCAGCCGATCATCTCCGGCGTCGCGCACGACCGGAGCGAGGCCAAGATCACCGTTGTCGGTGTCCCCGACAAGGTCGGAGAGGCTGCCGCCATCTTCAAAACGCTGTCCGAAGCCGAGATCAACATCGACATGATCGTGCAGAACGTCTCGGCTGCCGCGACCGGC
Source organism: Nonomuraea sp. bgisy101 (assembly GCF_057708945.1). Lineage (NCBI taxonomy): Bacteria > Bacillati > Actinomycetota > Actinomycetes > Streptosporangiales > Streptosporangiaceae > Nonomuraea > Nonomuraea sp. bgisy101. Next base: position 445,696 of record NZ_JBYITD010000003.1, on the reverse strand, counting down.
CGTACCGACATCTCCTTCACGCTTCCCGCGACGGACAGCCAGACGGCGCTGGCCTCGCTCAAGCGCATCCAGGACCAGGTCGGTTTCGAATCGCTGCAGTACGACGACCAGATCGGCAAGGTGTCGCTGGTCGGCGCGGGCATGCGCTCGCACCCGGGTGTCACCGCGACCTTCTTCGCCGCCATCGCGGACGCGGGGGTCAACATCGAGATGATCTCCACCTCGGAGATCCGCATCTCGGTGATCGTGGGTCAGGACGGCGTCGACGCGGCGGTCGCCGCGGCGCACCGCGCCTTCGACCTCGACTCGGACCAGGTTGAAGCAGTGGTGTACGGAGGTAGCGGACGATGAGCAGGCCCACCCTTGCCCTGATCGGGGCGACAGGTGCCGTGGGCACCGTGATGCGAGAGCTGGTGTCGACCAGGGAGGACATCTGGGGCGAGATCCGCCTCGTCGCCTCCGCCCGCAGCGCGGGCAAGGTCCTCCAGGTCCGCGGCGAGGACGTCGTCGTCCAGGCGCTCGCGCCCGAGGTGTTCGACGGCGTCGACATCGCCATCTTCGACGTCCCCGACGAGGTGTCGGCCGAGTGGGTGCCGATCGCCGCCGAGCGGGGCGCGATCGCCATCGACAAGTCCGGCACGTTCCGGATGGAGCCCGACGTCCCGCTGGTCGTCCCCGAGGTGAACCCGCTCGACGCCCGCGACAGGCCGCGCAACATCATCTCGACGCCCAACTGCACCACGCTGTCGATGATGGCCGCCATCGGCGCCCTGCACGCCGAGTACACGCTCAAGGAGCTCGTCGTCGCCTCCTACCAGGCGGTGTCGGGCGCAGGCGTGGCCGGTCCCGCGCGCCTGTACGACGAGATCGAGGCGCTGGCGGGCGACCGCTCCGTCGGCCAGGCGGCCGGTGACGTGCGCAAGGCGCTGGCCAACAAGCTCGACGCCGACTCGCCGTTCCCCGCGCCGATCGCGTTCAACGTGGTGCCGTGGGCGGGTTCCTTCAAGGACGGCGGCTGGGCCTCCGAAGAGCTGAAGCTGCGCAACGAGTCGCGCAAGATCCTCGGCATCCCCGACCTGAAGGTGTCGGCGACCTGCGTGCGGGTGCCCGTCATCACGACGCACTCGCTGGCCGTCCACGCCAGGTTCGAGCGCGAGATCACCGTGGCCGACGCGCACCGCATCCTGGAGGCGGCGCCGACCGTGGTCCTCATGGACGACCCGGCCAACGGCGTGTGGCCCACGCCGGTGGACGTGGTGGGTACCGACCCGACCTACATCGGGCGGATCCGCCAGGCGGTCGACTTCCCGAACACGCTCGACATGTTCGTGTGCGGCGACAACCTGCGCAAGGGCGCGGCCCTGAACGCGGCGGAGATCGCCGAACTGGTGGCCACGGAGCTCTGACCCCGTCCGGCGCACGATCGGCTCTCTGAAGGACCCCCGGCCGACCGGCCGGGGGTCCTTCGCTTTCCTCCACGTCCTTCCGGTTCGTACATGTCCTGCGTGGCCTGCCGGGCTCCCGGGCGGGTCCTCTCCCGCAGCCCGCCGCGCCCGTGCCTGTCCGGCCCGGGGCTTTCTCCTGTACGGCGGCCCGGGGCTTTCTCTCCTGTACGGCAAGCCGTGCCACGCGCCTACGTGGTCACCGGCCGGTGCCCGTCCAGGGGACGCTTCCCGTGCGCCGCCCCACCCGCCGCGACGGACCCCGTTGAGGGACCCCGTCGTGGGTCGCTGCCGAGGGGCCTCGCCGAGGATCTCTGCCCAGGGCCCTCTGCCCAGGGACCCCTGTTGCGGGATTCCTGGTGACGGGCGCCGTCGCGGCGGGAACCGGAGTCCTGCTGGGCGGCGCGCCTTCGACGGACGGGACCACGCGCCTGCGGAGGCGCGAGACCGGCTTGCCGTAACGGAGGCCTGCCGGACAGAGGCTCGCCCGACGAGAAGGCCCGCAGGGAGGTCCGGACGTGTGGACCCTCGGCTGAGAGGACCGGCGGAGAGGCCCCTCGAATGAGAGGGTCTGCCGGATGAGAGGGCCGCGCGGAGAGCGCCGCTGGTCAGAGCGGCACGTCAGCGGAACAGGATGTCCCAGTGGTCGGACTCACTGGCGAAGACGGTGCCCGTGTCCGAGCGGTACAGCGCCGACCCGTCGGAGCGCACGCCCGCCCGGTCATAGGTGCTGGTGATGTAGTCGTCGATGCACCGGTTGTGGCGGATGTCCAGCTTGTAGCCCGCCCCGTGACTGTAGCGGCCGGGCGCGTGCCCCGCCTCCGTGCCACCAGTGACCGTGATCTTGCAGCCGCTGTTCAGCTTCAGGTCGATCGCCCCCGTGACCGTGGAGGATCTGACCGCCTGCAGCGATGTGCACACGCGGTTGCCCTTGTCGATGCAGCCGCCGCTGGACTTCCAGCGCAGGCCCGCCGAGGACAGTCTGTCCATGGCGAACGTGTGCGAGACGCGCGCCGCCCCACGTGGCATGGCGCGCGACAGGTCGACCTTCGGTTGCTCGGCCGCCCCTGTGTACCAGCGGGCGACCCGGATGACGCCTTGTAGCTCATATGTTCTGACGATCGGCGGTCGCGCCTCGACGACGTCCTCCTCAAGGGTCGAGGCAGGCCGCACTGGAGCCGCCGAAGCCGCAGCCGACAGCGCGATGATGCAGGTCTGTATGGCGATGAGCGCGGCGATTGAGAGCCGCACCAACCAACGTATCCACATGTGATGGCCTTTTTCGCGGAGTTGCCCTTCCGCCCGAATCATCAATGCCACACTTCAGCCCGGATGATCCCTCCTCCGAAGCGATCTTTACCGTGTGGCGGTGATCACCGTGCGGCTCCATGACCTCACGCCGCTGACTAACGTAAAGTGACGAGCGTGTCCGAACCCCGAACCCGAGGATCGGAGAGCACCCGAGAGCTCATCGTCGAGACGGCCCTGCGCCTGTTCAGGGAACGCGGCTTCGATGCCACCACGATGCGGGCCATCGCGACGGAGGCGGGGGTCTCCGTAGGTAACGCCTACTACTACTTCGCCTCCAAGGACGAGCTGGTGCAGGCGTACTACGACCGTGCCCAGATCGCGCACGAGGAGGCCTGCCGCGAGCTGCTGGCCACCGAGCGCTCGTTCGCGGCCAGGCTGACGGGCGTGCTCAGGGAGTGGGTACGGGTGTCGGAGCCGTACCACGAGTTCGCGGTGAAGTTCTTCAAGCACGCCGCCGAGCCCACCAACCCGCTCAGCCCGTTCAGCGCCCAGTCGACGCCCGCCCGCGAGGCGTCCATCGCCATCTACCGGCAGGTGGTCGAAGGCTCGCGTGACCGCATGGACGCCGAACTGCGCGAGGAACTGCCCGAGCTGCTGTGGCTGATGTCCATGGGGATCGTCCTGTACTGGGTGCACGACACCTCTCCCGGGTGCGAGCGCACCTACCGGCTCATCGAGGTGAGCGTGCCGCTCGTCGACCGGCTCGTCGGCATGTCCCACCTGCCCGGCCTGCGCGGCATCACCAAGGACTTCATCGCGGCGGTCCACGAGCTCAGGGCCTGATCGGACGGACTACTCCACGTAGCCGCTGGGGCTGTGGCGAGCACGGAGTGGATGGCGCTGGTGGCGGCCTCGTGCCGGTCGTGCCGCGGTGCCCAGGACACGTCGTTGGAGCAGCGGGCCGTGCCTCGCACCTGCCGACCGGTACCCCGGCCGAGATGCCCGTCAGGTGTCGCCACGTCGGTGAAGCGGCCCCGCCCGTGGCACGGGGTGGCGGAGCCGGTCCTGAGGCGTCTTGAGGAGCCGCAGATGGCGTAGCCGGCCCCCTGAGGCCGTCTGAGGAGCCGCGGGTCGATGGCAGCCGGTCTTGGGGCCGTCCACGAGGCCGCACGGCGGCTGGGGCCGGTCTGGGGCGTTCACGAGGCCGCTCGGCGGCTGGGGCCGGTTCTGGGGTCGTCTGAGAAGCGACGTATCGGCTGTGGCTGGTCCTGTCTGGGGGCGTCTGAGGAGCCACTGGCCGGCTTGGGTCGTTCACCAGGCCATGCGGCGGCTGGGTCCGGTTCTGGAGGGCGTCTGAGGAGCCATGGGTTGGCGGCCGGTCCGTTCGCGGGTCGTCCAAGCGGAAGGGGACCACAGGATGGCGGCGGTCGTCTCTGTCACGCGCCATGCCTGGTGCGGACGTCGGCTGCGCGCCGACGGCATGACGGAGGGGTGCTGAGGCCACCCGGAGCCCAGGGGCCGACTGACCCCCGGGCAGGGTTCAACGAAGCGCCCCGCATGCCGACTCGATCCGTGTCGCGCCTGTCCATGGAGCGCGTCACATGCCGATCTGACGCGCGTCGCCTCTGCCTGCTGAGCGCGCGCCATATGCCAGCCTGACGCGCGTCGCCCTTGCCTGCTGAGCGCGCGATATGCCAGCGTGACGCGCGTCGCGCCCCTGAGCGCTGAGCGTGTCGCATGCCGTCGCCCCTGAGTGCTGAATGTGTCGCATGCTGTCGTCTTTGCGTTTTGCGCGCGTCACATGTCGAGCTGGCTGGCGTCGCGCCGATCCACCGAGCGGGTCAGAGGCTGGGCTGACCCGCGTGGTGTCTGCCTGCGGAGCGGGTCAGAGAATGACCTGATCCGCGTCGAGCGTGCCTGTGGAACGCCTCGGAGGCCGACCTCACGTGCGTGGTGTCAGCCTGCGAAGCGCTTCCCAGGGTGAGCGTGACCTGCGTGGCGTCTGCTTGCGGAGAGGTCACAGGTTGGTCTGACGTGCGTCGCGCCTGCGTGCGCGGCCGCGGGCGCCCACGCTGCGGCGGCCGCTCAGGAACGAGACCACGCCCACCACCGCCGCTCCGACGAGGACCACCACGACCATCGGGGTCTGGTCGAGGCCCTCACTCCGGGCCGCGAACCAACCGGTGACCGAGGAATGCTCTCTCCTGCCCTCCGCCGGCTCGTCCGGTGTCGAGGCATCGGCTTGCACCACGGTCCGGACGGCTGGGGCCGGTTCTGGGGACTGCTGTGGCCTGGCTTGTGGAACCGGCGCTTGGCTGTCGACGTCCTGCACGGGCGGCTGGACGATGGCTGACCGCGCCTCCGGGGCCGGCTGCTGTGGCCACGCTGCTTGCTGAGGTAGCGCCTGCTGTGGCCATGCCGCTGGTTGAGGCGCCGCCTGCTGTGGCCATGCTGCTTGTTGAGGTGCCGCCTGCTGAGGTGCCGCTTGCTGGAGCCATACCGGGTCGGCCGCCCGCGTCGGGGCGGGTGGGGACATCGGCGCGGCGGCGGGTGCGGTCGCACCGGTCGCCGCCGGGGCCGAGGCTTGGGCGGGTATGACCGTTCCCGCGGCCGCGGCCGTGCCTATGGATGGGGCTGTCCCCATGGAAAGAGTCGTCCCCGTGGAAGGTGCTGTCCCTGTGGATGGGGCCGTGCCTGTGGATGGGACTGTCCCCGTGGAGGCGACCGTGCCTGTGGATGGGACTGTCCCCGTGGATGGGGCCGTGCCTGTGGATGGGACTGTCCCCGTGGAGGCGACCGCGCCTGCGGAGGGGGCCGTGCCTGTGGATGCCGCGCCCGTGCCGGTGGTTGTCGTGCTCGTGCCGGTGGCTGCCACACCCGTGCCGGTGGCTGTCGTGTCGGTGGACGTCGTGCCCATGGGTGCCGTGCCCGTCGATGTTGTCGTGGCCGGCGTGTTCGGGCCGCCGGTGACGAATGCGGTGACGAGGGCTGTGACGGGTCCGGTGGCGCGGGGCTGGTCAGGTGCCGGGGCCTCCGCTCCCGCCGGCATGGAGGCCGGTGTGCTCGGATGGACGGCGAGGGGCATCACGACCATCGGGCGAGGCGGAGCGAACGGTGGGAAGAGCGTCAGCGGGTTGGTGCCGACAGGACGCGGCGGGATCGCCGGCTGGAGCGCGACGGTGGGCCGGTTCGGGGCCGTCGGCTGGAGCATCCCGGAGGGTGTGGGAACAGCCGGTGGGAGCGCCGCGGCAGGAGCCGGAGCAGGAGCGGGCGCCTGGGCCGCCGGTTGGACCGCCGGGGCGGGTGCCGGGGCCGCTGGTTGGGCGGCCGGGGCGGGTGCCGGGGGCGCTGGCTGGACGGCTGGGGCGGGAGCGGGTTGGACAGGTGCGGCGGGTGCCTGGGCCGCCGGTTGGACCGCTGGAGCGGGTGCCGGATCCGCTGGTCGAACGGCCGGAGCGGGTGCCGGATCCGCTGGTCGAACGGCCGGAGCGGGTGCCGGGGGCACTGGCTGGACGGCTGGGGCGGGAGCGGGCTGGACAGGTGCGGCGGGTGCCTGGGCCGCCGGTTGGACCGCTGGAGCGGGTGCCGGATCCGCTGGTCGAACGGCCGGGGCGGGAGCCGGGGCTACGGGTCGAACGGCTGGATCGGGAGCTGGGGCCGCCGGATCGGAAGCCGGGGCTGCCGGTGGGGCGGCCGGGGTGGGAGCCTGGGTCGCCGACTGGACCGCCGGGGCGGGAGCCTGGGCCGGTGGGGGCGCGACGGCAGAGACCAGGGCCGCTGGTGCGAGAGCCGCGAAGGAAGCCGGAACAGGAGCCGCGACGGGAGCGAGAGCCGGGACCTGCTCGGCCGGGCGGGCGAACGCGGGCCTGGGCGGCGGTACGGAGGTGAGCCCGGGAGGGAACGGCGGCCTGGGTCTGGTGTTCACCGCCGGCCGTGCCGGTGGCGGCGTCTCGCACGTGGCCAGGCCGAGCGTGGACAGGACGCCGCAGACGACCCCGCCCGCGATGGTGCACTCGCCGTCCTCGCAGGAGTACGGCCATGCGCTCGTCTCGATCCTGGGCAGCGAGATGCCGAGCTGCGTCAGGTCGATGGAGATGTCGGCGTCACATTCGTGCGCGCCCATGCCGATCAAGATGGCGGCAGTGGGGCACACCCGCTCAGGAAGCGGCGGAGGGGCCGCGGCGGCCCACGTGCCCACGGTGACCAGGGGCATGCTGAGCCCCGCCACCACTGCGAAAGCCAAAAGCCCTCGTCGTCTCACCGTGCCTGTTCTAGCACGTCAAAGCCTCAATGTCGGGAACCTGAAGATCCGCGTGGCGGCATACCGTCTGGTTGGTATGGTCCTGTGTAGTGACCCCGATCCCCGCAGGGAGACCAGCGATGACCCAGAACTGGGGCATGACGATCCCCTTCTTCGACCGCTCCCTCGCCGAGTCCAAGGATGTGATCGCCGGCCTGCCGGATCTCGGATACACCGACATCTGGTCGGCCGAGGTCAACGGCACCGACGCGTTCGTGCCGCTGGCGCTCGCGGCCGAGTGGGCGCGGGGGGCCAGGCTGGGCACCGCCATCGTGCCGGTGTTCACCCGCGGGCCGGGTCTGCTGGCCCAGTCGGCGGCGACGCTGGCCGACCTGGCGCCCGGCCGGTTCGTGCTCGGCATCGGGTCCTCGTCTCCGGCGATCGTGGAGCGGTGGAACGCCGTCGAGTTCGGCAAGCCGTACGCGAGGACGCGCGACACTCTGCGTTTCCTGAGGAAGGCTCTGGCGGGCGAGAAGGTGTCGGAACGGTACGAGACCTTCGAGGTGAAGGGCTTCAAACTGGAGCGGGCGCCCAAGGAGGCGCCGAAGATCGTGCTGGCGGCGCTGCGGCCGAGGATGCTCCACCTGGCCGCCGCCGAGGCGGACGGCGCGATCACCAACTGGCTGTCCCCCGAGGACGTACGGCGGGTGCGGGCCGAGATCGGCTCCTCGACCGAGCTGATCGCCCGGATCTTCGTGTGCGTGAGCGAGGACGCAGACAAGGTTCGCGAGATGGGCAGGTGGATGCTGGCCAGCTACCTGACCGTCCCCGCGTATGCGGCCTTCCACGACTGGCTGGGCAGGGCGGAGGTGCTGCGGCCGATGCACGAGGCGTGGGCGGCCGGAGATCGGCAGGCGGCGTTGAAGGCCATCCCCGATGAGGTCGTGGACGCGCTGATCGTCCACGGTGACGCGGCGACGTGCAAGGCGCGCGTGCGGGAGTACGTGGACAACGGGCTCGACACGCCGATCCTGGCCCCCATCCCCGGCGAGCTGCCCGTCCCCGAGGCCGTTCGCGCCCTGGCACCGTGATCCGGCACGCCGGAAGGTCCGCCACACGCGCAGGCCGGGCCTGCCGGCCGTTCCACACAGGGGCGTCTTCCACGGGCCGTGGGTGTGGGCCGCGCAGGTAGGTCTTCCACGGGCCGTGGGTGTGGGCCGCGCAGGAAGGTCCCACGGGCCGCGCGTGCGGGTCGCATCAGAGGGTCTTCCAAGAGCCCGGTCGGGCGGGTCGCGGCGGAGGGTCTGCCCGGGACGGCGGGGTGGGCCGGTGCGGGCATGAGGTTCGTCGCAGCCGGGGGAGGCCGTCCCAGGCGGGCGGCTGAGTGCGCCCTGACCCGCGCACCGGTCGCGATCTCCACGGGAACGCGGGGTTCCGCGCGGGCGGCGGCCGGGAGAGGGTGGGGTCGGCGAGGTTCGCGGCAGGAAGGAGACGCGTGTGGACGAGGTCCTGAGGCTGGACGCGGTCGGGCAGGCGCAGGCCGTGCGGGAGGGCCGGGTCAGTCCCCGGGAGCTGGTCGAGGCCGCCATCGCGAAGATCAGCGCGCACGACGCCGAGCTCAACACGGTCGTGCACCCGAGGTTCGAGCGGGCGCTTGCCGAGCTGGACGACCTTCAGGACGGCACGCCGTTCCGCGGGGTGCCGATCCTGGTGAAGGACCTCGGCTGGGCGCAGGCGGGCGAGCCGTACGGCGCGGGATCGAGCACGCTCGACGGCGTGGAGGTGTCCGATGACGCGCACGCGGTGACCCGGCTGCGGGAGGCGGGTTTCGTGATCCTGGGCCGGACGAACACGCCCGAGTTCGGCACCACGATCACGACCGAGCCGGCGGTGCACGGGCCCACCCGCAACCCGTACGATCTCGCCTACTCGGCGGGCGGCTCCAGCGGCGGGTCGGCGGCGGCCGTCGCGGCGGGCATGGTGGCGGTGGCGACGGCCAGCGACGGCGGCGGCTCGATCAGGATCCCCGCCGGCGCGTGCGGGCTCGTGGGCCTCAAGCCGACGAGGGGCCGTTCCAGCCACGGTCCCGCCCAAGGTGAGGGGTGGAGCGGCATGTCAACGCTCGGCCTGGTCAGCCGTACCGTCAGGGACACCGCCGCGGTGCTCGACCTGATCACGGGCTACGTGCACGGCGACCCCTACGCCGCGCCCGCGTTGCCGGGGCCGCTCGCGCGCGAGGTGCGGGCCGAGCCGGGCAGGCTGCGGATCGGGTTCGTGCGCGAGCATCCCCGAGAGGACGTGCCCTTCGAGCCGGAGCCCGCCGCCGCCGTCACGGGCGCGGCGGCGCTGCTCGAAAGGCTGGGGCACGAGGTCGAGGAGAGCTGGCCGGCGGCGCTCGGCGAATCGGACTTCGCGACGTTCTTCGGTGCGATCGTGTCCGCCAACGTGGCCGCCGAGCTGGAGAGCATCGGCAGGTGGCGCGGCAAGCCGGTGGAGCTGTCGGAGCTGGAGCCGCGCAACCAGGCGATGGCCGAGGCAGGGCGCAGGCGCACCGCGGTCGACCACATCCTCGCGCTGCAGTGGATCGACGGCTACCGCCGCAGGATGGCCTCCTGGTGGAGCGGCCACGACGTGCTGCTGGCCCCCACGCTCGGCATCCCGCCGTACCCGCTCGGCTGGTTCCCTCCTGACGACCTGAGCACCTCGTTCGGGCGGACGGGGCCCGCCGTCGCCTTCACCTCGCCGTTCAACGCGACGGGGCAGCCTGCCATCTCGCTGCCGCTGTACAGGACGGCCGAGGGGCTGCCCGTCGGCGTCCAACTGGTGGCCGCCGCCGGCAGGGAGGATCTCCTGGTACGGCTGGCCGCCCAGGTCGAGCGGGCGCACCCGTTCGTGCACTCGGCGCTACGTTAGGGAACCACGGCGGCGGGTATTGCGTTATATCGCGAAGAGGAGGTGCTCGTATGGCGAAGGCATCGAGGGCCGCAGCGGCCTGGAAGACGTATCGCGAGGTCAGCAAGCCCGGCACCCCTGGCCTGATGACCAGGGTCAGGGCGATTCCCCGCCTTATCGGCGGCGTGATGCGCGGCGAGTACGCAGGCATGGGCAAGGGCAAGCTCGCCATGATGGCGCTCGGCCTGGTCTACATCGTCTCGCCGGTCGACATCGTCCCCGACTTCCTGGTGCTCATCGGTGTCGCCGACGACTTCGGCGTGTTCCTCTGGCTGATGGCCTCGATGCTCGGCGAGAGCGGGCGTTACGTCGAGTGGGAGCGCAAGCGCCTTATCGGGCGAGTCGAGCAGCCCTAGCCTCGCCCCGCTTGCCGTACCAGGCGCTCCACGCCCCGAGCAGCGCGACGGTGCCGATGAGCAGTACCCATGACAGGCCCGCCATGACGTCGGTGGGCAGCAGGTAGACCAGTGGCAGGCGCACGGCGGACTCCAGCAGGAGCGCCGTGCCCCACACGATGGTCATGACCACGTAGATCCTGCGGAAGGCGGGCTCGGCGGTGTAGAGGGCGTCCCACCGCTGGACGGTCGCCTCGTCCTCGGCGCCGAACCGCTTGGCCATGGCGAAGGCGGCGGGACGGCCCGTCACGCACGTGCCGAGCAGGATCAGCCCGGCGGCGGCGGTGGTCAGGGACTTGATGGCCAGGAGGAACTTCTCGTCGCCCGACAGCAGCGAGAGCAGCAGGCCCATCGCGAACACGAACGCGGTGAACGCGGCGAAGCCATCGAAGGTGCGCTTCTTGACCGCGACGTACACGACCCGCAGGAAGCCGACGCTGACGGCGGCGATGAGCGCGGCGTACTCGGGCACGCCGAACGCCCTGCAGAGGTAGTAGGTGGCGACGGACGGCAGCACGTCCCAGAGCAGCAGGTCCTTCATCAGAGCGTCTCCTCCAGCCAGTCACCGATGCGGGCCATCGCCAGGCGCTGCGCTCCGGACTGGCAGTGCGCGTCGCCGCCTTCCTCCTCGGTGAATTCGAGGAAGGTCTTCTCGCAGGTCAGGTGGTCGTAGAGCTGCTCGGGCTGACCCTGGAGGGCGAAGTCGCCCTGGGCCGAGCAGACGAGCGTGGGGCAGGTGATCCGTTCGGCGATCCCGTCGCGCACGGTGTAGTCGAGGAGTGCGGCGGCGTACTCGCGGGGGCTTGCGGTGCCCGTCACCCACATGCCGTGGGTGCAGGCCCAGCGCATGATCGGGTCGGTGGCCATGAGGTGCTCGAAGACCAGGTCGACCTCGGGTGATTCGGGCGCGTTGAGCAGCTTGACGGCCTGCTCCCTGTCGCCGTCGAAGCCCGCGACGCTCTTCTCGCCCATGTCGTAGACGCCGTCGAACGCAACCAGGGCCTTGATCCTCGGCTCGAAGGCGGCCGCTCTGGGCGCGAGCACGCCGCCCATGCTGGTGCCGAGCAGCGCCACCCGGTCCGAGTCGACGCGCGTGGCCAGGAAGTCGAGCACGGGGCCGACGACGTTCTCCCAGTCGGGTCTGAACACCAGCCCTTCGCGGTGCATCGGCCCTGGCTGCCCGGGCCCGTCGAAGGTCAGGACGTTGAAGCCGCGCTCGTGCATGGCCGCCGCGCCGAAGAAGTGCATCTCCTCCGCGCTGCCGTCGAACCCGTTGTGCATCACGACGGTACGGCCGGCGCCCGCGTCGTAGAAGTAGCCGGGGAGCGTGGTGCCCTCGTAGGGGATCTCCACCGGCTCGACGTGCGGCAGTGCCCTTCTGAAGCACTCCACGGCCAGGCGGCGGGCACCGGCGACGCGCGGGTCGGAGGGGGTGCCGTGCAGGAAGAACTCGGCGGTCCTGTAGTAGTTCGACGCGCGCAGGAAGCCGTCTCTCCTGCTGATGGGCCGCGTGCTGCGCTCGGCCTCCGCGGCCACCCGGTCGGCGGTGGCCCGCCACTCGTCGTGCCAGCTGTCGTAGTCGCCCTCGGTGATGCGCCGCGCGGTCGCGAGCACCTCGCCGAAGTCGGCGCCTCCGTAGGCGATGTGGCCGAACGCCCGCAGCGTCTCGTACCAGAACGCCGCGTCGTTCTCGAAGACGAACGGTTCCATGCTGCCCCCTTAACGCGAAATCTCTCGCGATTAAGATAGGCCTGGGTTCGCCCTTAACGCAAGAGTCTTCGCGTTAGGATGGAACGCATGCAGCGTCCAGGAGGTCGTTCCGCACGGGTCCGCTCAGCCGTCCACCAGGCGGTGGTCGAGCTGTTGCGGGAAGGCGTCGACGTGAGCGTCGCGGAGGTCGCCGAGCGCTCGGGCGTCCACCAGGCGACGATCTACCGCCGATGGGGCACGATCGCCGGGCTGGTCAACGACGTGGTCATCGAGGTGCTGCAGCAGTCGCCTGTGCCCGACACCGGCACGCTGCGCGGTGACCTCGACGCCTACGCGGTCCAGATGGCGCGAGACCTCGCGGGGCCGTTCGGGAAGCTGTTCCTGCGGGCCGCGCTCGTGGGTTCGGAGAACGCGGACGACCAGATCTACCTGCTGGAGCGCGGGGTCCAGATCCAGGGGATGCTCGACCGCCACGAGAACGCGCCCACGCTGATCGAGTTGATGGAGATCGTCCAGGCGCCGATCTACTTCCACGCGCTGGTGTTCAACGCGCCCTTGGGACCGGAGCAGGCCAAGGCCCTGGTCGACCGCCTGCTGTCCCTGCGCAGGCCCTGACCCGCGACGGCAGGTCACGCCGCCTTGTAACCCTTTGGATGGATCTGACCAAGCAGGGGTGTAGATCGACGAAGGGAGCATGGCCGGTGCGTCGCAAACAGGCGGAGATCGCCACGGATCCCGTGGCCTTCGAAGCCTTCTACCGGCGGCACGTCGATGCGGTCACCCGCTTCCTCGCCCGCCGCGTCGACGACCCGCACACGGTCGCCGACCTGGTGGCCGAGGTGTTCATGGGGGTTCTCGACTCCGCCCACACCTACCGGCCAGGGCTGGGCAGCGAGATCGCGTGGCTGTACGGCGTGGCGCGCAACACGCTCGCCGCGGAGCGGCGGCGGCTGTTCAGGCAGTCGCGGCTCACGGAGCGCGTGAGCGGGCGCAGGCCGCTGGACACCGACGACGTCGCCAGGCTCGAAGAGCGGATCGACGCGGAAGGCCCGGCCAGACGGGCCTTCGCCGCCATGGCCGTGCTGCCAGAAGGCGAGCGAGCCGTACTCGAACTGGTCGTTATCGACCAGCTGACGGTCACGGAGGCGGCCGCCGCGCTCGGCATCCGCCCGGGGACCGCCAAGGTGCGCTTGCACCGAGCGCGCCGAACGCTGCGGGGGACGCCCTTCGTCATGGAAGGAACACCGGGATGACGTTCGAGGAGCACCTGCTGATGGAACTGAAAGCCGAGATCGTCGCGCGTGGGGAACGACGTCGCAGGAACGGGCGCCGCCTGGTCGCGGGGGCGGCGGTGGCCGGGCTCGCGGCGGCGGCGGCGATCGCCCTGCCCCTGCTGACGGGATCGGAGACCCGGGCGTACGCGGTGACGAGGAACGCCGACGGCACGATCAGGGTCAAGATCAACGAGTTCAGGGAGGCCGACAAGCTGGAGAAGGATCTCCAGGCGATGGGCGTCGACGCCGAGGTCGACTACGTCAAGCCCGGCAAGCGGTGCGCCGAGGGCAGGGGCGAGATCGTCGGAGGTGACGAGTGGCCCACGTTCAAGGACTTCGCGAAGTCGGTCTCGGGCAAGGCCGTCCGCCCACGTGAGGCGGGCGTGGACATCGACCCCAGGTACGTCGCCAAGGGCACCACCCTGGTGATGGAGTTCACCGAGAACGAGGACCAGACCTCAGGGCCCGAGAATCCCCGGCCGCTGTGGCAGTTCAAGGGAGTAGTCGTCACCGGCGCGGTCAAGCCGTGCGTCATCGTCGACGACCCGGCATGGAACGACCTCGGCGGCCCCGAAGCCCGGCCTCCGGCAGGGAGCTGATCGGCCAAGGGCGGGGGCGCGCATGCCCGCCCCCGCCGGTTCACACGAGGTCGCCGACCGGACGGAGAGCGGGGCCCTCCTCATCTGCCTGCGCAGTCGACCAGTGTGGCGTTCGTGATCGCATCATGAACATCTCATGGCCGGGTCATTGGGGGTGATTCTCCGGCATAACGCCAGGTCGGGCCCAGAGTGGTGGCCATGGTTTCACGCAGATCAGTGCTCATGTACGGATTCGCCGGGGTGCCTGCGATCGCTGCAGCCGGAGCTGTGGGCGGCATGTGGGCCACGCGCCACACGGTGGAACAGGCGGCGTTCACCAACAGGCTGGCCATCCCGCCGCTCGCCCGCTCGCGCCGGGACAGGCAGGGCCGCCGCGTCTTCGACCTGCGCGCGGCGGCGGGCACCATGCAGTTCAGGCCGGGGGCGCCGACCGAGACGTGGGGGATCAACGGCCCCTACCTCGGGCCGACGCTGCGCGCGCGGCGGGACGAGACCGTGCTCGTCAACGTGCGCAACGACCTGCCAGAGGAGACGACCCTTCACTGGCACGGCATGCACGTGCCCGCAGTGATGGACGGCGGCCCGCACCAGATCATCGCCCCAGGGACGACGTGGTCGCCGACCTGGACGATCAGGCAGCAGGCCGCCACGCTCTGGTACCACCCGCACCCGCACGGCAGGACCTCCCGCCACGTCCACCATGGGCTCGCCGGGATGTTCATCATCGACGAACTCGAAGCGCTCGCCCTGCCGCGCCGCTACGGCGTCGACGACATCCCCGTCATCGTCCAGGACAAGCGACTCAACGACGACAACCAGCTCAACGAGGAGATCCCCACGATCGGCGGGATCGGCGTCCTGGGCGACCTCATCACCGTCAACGGAACGGTCGCGCCCTACCTCGACGTGCGGTCCAAACGGGTGCGGCTGCGCCTGCTCAACGCCTCCAACTCCCGGTTCTACAACTTCGGGATGGCCGACGACCGGTCGTTCGCGCTCGTGGGCACGGACGGCGGGCTGCTGGCCGCGCCGATCGACACGCACCGCGTCCAGCTGTCGCCGGGGGAGCGCGCCGAGATCGTGGTGTGCCTGCGTCCCGGCGAGCGGGTGGTGCTCCGCAGCTACCGCAGCGACCTGGGGATCAACATCGGGGACCAGCGCTTCGCCGGTGGCGGCGACATTCTGGACATCCTTGAGCTGCGCGCCGCCTCGGAGCTCGACCCCTCGCCGCCGCTGCCCGCCACGCTGGCCGAACGCCCGCGGCTCGACGTGTCCTCGCCTGCCGCGCGGCGGACGTTCGAGCTGGCCGACTTCAAGATCAACGGCTTGGCCATGAATCCTGGTCGCATCGACGTCGGGGTCGCCAAGGACACCACCGAGATCTGGGAGGTCGCCAATCTCGACCAGATGCCGCACAACTTCCACGTACACGACGTCCAGTTTCTGATCCTGTCGATCGACGGCGGTCCGCCACGGCCGGAGTCGACCGGCTGGAAGGACACCTTCTACGTGAAGCCGGGGACGAGGGCGCGGATCGCGCTGCGCTTCGCCGACTACACCGATCCAGACATGCCGTACATGTATCACTGCCACGTTCTCTGGCACGAGGACCAGGGCATGATGGGTCAGTTCGTCGTGCTCGGCCCCGGCCAAAGGCCCGGCGTGCTGCCGATGTCCCACTCCCACGGATGAGGCTCCGGGCCCGTGGGACTCCTTCGGCGGTGTTCAGGTCCGGAGCGTGGGATCTCGCCGGTCAGCGGGAAACGCCGGCCGTCGAGCGCCCAGGGCCCGCCGGCTCCATCAGCCCCCGGAGTGCCGGCAGAACGCGCTGTCGAACGCCGCGAGCAGGTGAGCGTTCTCGGCAGGGGTGTCGGCGGCCCCCGTGACGTAGACGGTGGCCGCCCGTCCTGCGCCGTCACGCCCGCTGAGCACGCTCACCCCTGGCAGCCCGCCATCGTGCATCCAGACCGTCCCGCCGCAGCTCGTGGTCACCCTCGCGACCCCCAGGCCGTACCGTCCGTACGGCGCGCCGGCGGGAACCGTCCCGCCGGCCATCGTCTTCAACGTCGAGGCCGGCAGCCGCTGCCAGAACGTGTTGAGATCCGCGGGAGTCGAGACCAGGCCGCCCGCGGCTCCGAAGGCGTGGCCCGGCAGGTCGGCGACGCCGCCCTCGGGGTCGACGGGGCTCACGCCGTAGTTGCGGGCGTGCTCGCCGCGGATCGTCATCTCACCCTCGGCCGGCCAGTAGGTCCGCCGCATGCCGTAAGGGCGGAGGATCCGCGACTCGACGACCTTCCTGAAATCGTCGCCGAGGAGCATCCCCGCGACGAGGTAGTTGGTGTTGGAGTAGGCCCACTTCTCGCCTGGCTTCCCGAGCGGCTCCTTGGCGAGGACCGGCCGCAACTGCTCGCGCGGCGTGACGGGCTTCGCCCAGTCGATCGTGTCGAGGTACTCGGGCAGGCCGCTGGTGTGCTGCAGAAGCTGCCGTACGGTCACCTCGCGCCCGCCGAGCAGGCCCGGCAGGTAGGTCCCCACCTTCTCGTCGAGGTCGAGCCTTCCCCGCGCCACCTGGTCGAGCACCGCCGCGGCGACCACCGGCTTGGTCATGCTGGCCGCGCGCATCCGGGCGTCGCCGCCCACCATCGGCCTGCCCGTCCCCCGCGCCGCCGCGCCCGAGGTGTACGTCCGCGACCTTCCCCTCGCGTCCCGCACCTGCAGCACCGCGCCGACGAACCCGTCCGCCCTGGTCAGCCTGTCGAGGTTCGCCTGAACGGAAGGCTTGGCGGTGGCCGCCGCCGCGGGCAGCGCGAGCGTGCCCGCGATGACGGCGGCAGCGGTGGCCGCGGCGAGCAACCTCGTGGCGAGGGAGATCTTCTTCATGCGAGAACCCTCTCGCGATCATCGCCGCGGCACAGTCATGCGAGCACCCCCTGCGGGGTAGGGCTGACCCCCTGTCGCCCAGGGCCGTGACCCCGACCCGCGAGGCGATGACCCGCAAGTGAGATGACCCGCAAGTGCGATGTCCCCGACGGGCGGCCGCGCCGGCTCGCGCGTGGGAGCGCCTGCCGTCAGAGCTGTTCCATTCTCAGCCAGGCACGCGAGGGCAGAGGGTGGCCGAAGAGGCGGGCGGCGTTGCCGTAGGCGACTCTGGCGATGTCGGCCGGCGGCAGCGTGCCCAGGTTGCGGGCGACCGCCTTCTGGGTGTCGGGCCAGGTCGAGTCGGAGTGCGGGTACCCGCTCTCCAGCAGGACGTGGTCGAGGCCGACGGCCAGCCGTACTCCCGAGAGGGCGTGGTCGTCGAGCGTGCCGAAGTAGAAGTTGCGCCGCAGGACCTCGCTCGGCTTCAGCCCGCCTTCCCACAGCGCCTCGGTGCCGACCGGGTGGTCGAGGGCGTAGTCGGCGCGTTCGGCGAGCATGGGAAGCCAGCCGACGGCGCCTTCGACGATGAGGATGCGCAGGTTGGGGAAGCGCAGCGGAATGCCCGACCACAGCCAGTCGGCGCAGGCGAACATGGCGCTGGCGGGCATGAGCGTGGTGATCGCCTCGATGGGCGTGTCGGGTGAGGGCACGGGCGACCAGGAGGAGGCGCCGGTGTGCAGGCACACGACGGTGCCGGTCTCCTCGCAGGCGGCGAAGAACGGGTCCCAGTGGCGGGTGTGGATCGAAGGCAGCCGCAGCCTGGTCGGGAACTCGGGGAAGACGACGGCCTTGAAGCCGCGGGCGGCGTTGGCGCGGATCTCCTTGGCGGCCGTCTCGGGGTCGGGCAGCCACGGCAGCTGCAGGCCGATGACGCGTTCGGGGTAGGTGCCCGCCCAGACGTCGATGTGCCAGTCGTTCCACGCCTTGACCAGGGCGAGGCCGAGCTCCTGGTCGCGGGTCCTGGCGAACGGCATGCCGGACTGCCCGGCGAGCATGCCGGGGAAGCAGAGGGCCGCCCAGATGCCGGCGACGTCCATGTCCTGGATGCGGGCCTCGATGTCGTAGCAGCCGGGCCGCATGTCCTCGAACCTGACGGGGTCGAGCGTCCACTGCTCGCGGGGCAGGCCGGCGCCGACGTCGAGCCCGGCGCACGGGTAGGTGGCCCCGCCGTACCGCCAGACCTGGTGACCAGCCTCGGTTTCGACCACCTTGGGCGCCAAGTCGGCATATTTCGCCGCGACTCGGTCCTCGAACAGGTCTGGAGGCTCGATCAGGTGATCATCGGCGGAGATGACCACATAGTCGCGCCGCCTCGGCTCGGGGTCGGGAAGGAGCGGCGTAGTCACGCAGGCAACGGTACGACGTGCGCATCACGTCGAACAAGCTGGCCGGTCACCGGTTGGTATCGGGCCCTCACCCGGGATCACTGGGAGGGGCCGGTGATCCCGGGCGCGGGCTCACCCGATGAGGGTGCCGTGGGCGAACCCTCCGCCGCACTACCCAGCAGGACGGCACGCAGTCGTCCGATCATGGATTGATCGACATCGAGCACGTCGGCGCAGTAGTCCTCGACGGAGCCGTGCCGCGCGGCGAGGTCGTGGAGGAACAGCCGCATGGCCTCGGCGGGTGCCTGGCCGAAACCGGGCCACATCGGGGCGTCGGGGTGCCTGGTCCTCCAGTCGGCGACGAAGCGCTCGGTGGCCAGGCCGGTCAGCGCGTAGTCGGCGACGATGTCGTCCTGAGCGACGCCGATCAGGGAAAGGACGAGCGCGGTGAGGACGCCGGTGCGGTCCTTGCCCGCCGCGCAGTGCACGACGACGGGGGAGTTGCCGGCGTCGGCGATGGTCTCGACGGCGAGCTTGAGCCGGTCGACGCCGTCCTCGCTGACCTCGAGGTAGCGGTCGGCGAGGAACCTGCCGACGCCCGTGGCCGGGTCGAAGGCGGTGACGTCCCACCGCCGGCCCTCGATGGGCAGGTTGTGGTAGACGAGCCCGTCGGAGTCGGGGACGCGGCCCGAGCGCTCGACCTCGTCGGGGTGGCGCAGGTCGATCACCGCGCGTACGGCGAGCGCGTGGAACCGGTCGAGATCGTCACCCGTTAGCCAACCGAGCGAGTCCGCGCGGTAGAAGCGTTTCCATCGCACGACCTGTCCATCACGAGCGACATATCCACCGATGTCGCGAAAGTTGTGGAGCCGCAGGAAGTCCAGGTGACGCGTCACGCCCTTACCTTACGTTGGGAGACATGGGGGACCACTTAGAGGTCAGGACGCCATGGCGGGTCGCCGCCCTCGTCGCCAGGGTGCTGCTCCTGGTCACGCTGCTGTGGGGCGGCATCCTGGTGGCGCTGGGCGACCGCGCCACCGACGGCACGGAGGAGGAGCTGAGGGCCGCGCTGCGCCGGAGTGACACCGTGGTGCTGGTCAAGGACTCGGACGAGCTGAGCTGGTCGCGGGCGCCCACCGGATGGCGGCGGCTGGCCACGGCGGATCCAGACGAATGGGCCGCCGAGCTCGACGCGGCCGAGGTGCGCGGGGTCACGGTCGTCCGCGAGGACGGGGACCGCTGGCCGCCCCACTGGTTCGAGGAGGTTCCCTCCCGCTACGGCCTGCTGGTGCCCGCTGCCTGGTTCATCACCCTTCTGGCGATGCTGGGGAGGTCCAGGCCGCGCTACGCCTCCCGCCTCGGCTGGTTCTGGCTGTTCGCCGTCGGCGGCGTCGGCGCGCCGCTGTACCTGCTCATGGAGCCGCAGCCGATCTGGATGGCGCTGGACGAGCCGTTGGCGCCCCTGGACTCACGGCTCGACGGCCTCAGCGGATGTCTGGCGTCCATCGCGCTGGCCATCGTCAGCGGCCTCGCCGTCTTCGGTGTCATGGCGCTGTTCGGCTGACCTGTCCTTCACCTCGCGCCTGATCATCAGGAGCCACCCGCCGACGGCCACGCCGATGAACAGCCACCACTGCACGCCGTACGCGAAGTTGAGGCCGCCGCCCGCGCCGACGTCGGGCGGCGGCACCGGCTCGGGCGCGGGCGAGGTCTGCGGCCGCTGCTCGGTCAGCGACACGTACCCGCCCACCAGCCGGTACGGCACGCCCTTCCCGATGGCGTCGCTGTCGATGAGCAGCACCTGCCCGGAGGGGAGGGCGCCGCGGTTCCTGATGCCGCTCGACTCCTCGGTCTCGCTGGGACGTAGCCTCCCGGTGACAGTTACCTGACCCGAAGGGGCGGGCGGCACCTCGGGCAGCGCGTCGGCGGTCGCGCCGGCCTTGACCCAGCCCCTGTTGACGAGGACCGCCTGTCCCTGACCCGTGACGAGCGGGGTCAGGACGTAGAAGCCGAGGCTGCTGTTCTGCGTCCGCCTGCGGACCAGGAGCGCATGGGCGGGGTCGTAGGAGCCCTGAACGGTGACGGTCCTGTAGCGGGTGCTCTCGTCGACGGACTCGCCAGGGCGCACGAGCTCGGCGATGGGGACGGGCTTGGCCTCCAGGTTCCTGGTGACGACGTCGCTGTTGGAGGAGCGCTCCTCGTACCGCCCGAACTGCCATTGACCCAGGAAGACGAAGGCGGGAATGACCAGCAGCACCACGACGTGGAGCGCCAGCCACCTGGGCGTGAGGAGGAACCGGTACACGTCTTTAGGTTAGGCACTGCCCGCACCGGTCCCGCACCGAACCCGGGACAGGTCGCCTGGTCATCGTCTACGGTCGTGATTTGTCGCCTTTCCCCCTCCAGGAGCTGCACCTCTCCATGACCCTCCTCGCCGTGCCCCCCGCGGTCGTCATGCCGCGCATGTCGGCGATCCTCCGCCACGCAGCTCCACGCGTCCTCGAAGCCATGATCATGCCGGTGGCCACCTTCTACCTGGGTATGATCGTCGCGGGGATCCCTGGAGGGCTCACAGCGGCGGTCGCGTGGGTCTACGGCGGCGCCGCGTGGCGGTTGTGGCGGCGGACGGAGGTGCCGGGGTCGGTGCTCCTGGCCGCGGTGATGATCACTGTGCGGGTCGTGCTCGCGGTGGCGTTCGACGATCCGAGGTGGTTCTTCCTCATCCCCACGATGGGCGTCTTCTGCGCGAGCGCGGCCTTCCTGTGCACCGTCGGGGCGCGCAGGCCCATGGCGCAGCGGGTGACCGTCGACCTGGTCCCGATGCCGGAGCAGGTGGAGCTGCATCCGCTGATGCGGCGGTTCTTCGTCCGGCAGTCGCTCGCCTGGGGGTGCGCGCAGCTGGCCAACGGCGCCTTCACCCTGTGGATGCTCCTCCACGAGGCGCTGGCGACCTTCCTGGTGGTCCGCACCGCGGGGGTCGCCGTCCTGCTGGGCGGCACGGCGCTCGCCTCGGTGCTCGACTTCCGCAGGACCCTAGGCGCTCTTCAGCTTCGCGCCTGACCCCTCCACGGCCGTGACCTCGCGGGGACCGGCCACCTCGTGCCCGTCCGCGCACCTGAAGTGCTGTTCGAGCGCGGCTCCGCAGCCGCGGTGGGTGAGCATGACGGGCGGGCCCTCCTCGTCGGCCATGTACCTGTCGCCCCAGTGCATCAGCGCGACGAGGATCGGATAGAGGTCCAGGCCCTTCTGTGTGAGGCGGTACTCGTCGCGCTGGCGCTGGCCTGGCTCGCGGTAGGGCTCCTTGCGCATCAGGCCCTCGTCCACCAGCCGGTTCAGTCGCGCGCTCAGCACCTGTCGCGGCGCGCCGGTGATCGCCTGCATGTCGGCGAAGCGCCGCACACCGCTGAACGCCTCGCGTAGCACCAGGAAGGTCCACTTCTCCCCGACGACGTCCAGGGTCCGCTCGATCGAGCAGTTCTCCACCCGGAAAGGCACGTTCATAGCTGAAGAGTACTTCCAGAGATGCCTGAGTCCAATTGACAGACTCAGCAGGGGACGGAATGCTGAGTCTATGATTGGAACTCAGATCCGCCCCGCCGGGCCGTACGACGAAGAGCGGATCAGGCGTTTCCTGGCAGGTCTGTCGCTCCACACGCAGACCCTGCGGTTCTTCAGCGGGATCCCTTCGCCCAAGGCCGGTCTGATCAGGACGCTCCTGGCGGTCGACGGCCGGCGCGACGCGATCGTCGCCGAGCACGAAGGCGAGATCATCGGCCACGCGATGAGCTACAGGGGCGGCGTCGCCGACGTGGAGATCGCGATCGTGGTCACCGACGCTTGGCAGGGCCGCGGCCTGGGCAGGAGGCTGATCGGCGCGTTGCTCGCCAGGGCGCTCAGCAGGGGCGCCACCACGGTCGGCATGGACGTTCTGGGCGACAACAGGCGGGTTCTGCGCATCATCAGGAGGATGTGGCCGGACGCCACGATGAAGGTCTCTTCCGGCTCCGTCGAAGTGACCGCTATGATCCAGTCGGCAGGGGTATTTGCGGAACAAGGTTCTGTTGGACCACCATTGACGTCATGAAGACGCACGCGAGTGGTGCCAAGAACGGACGCGACGGCCGTACCCGCATCATCGAAGGCGCCCTTCGCCGCTTCAGTCAGGACGGGGTCTCAGCCACCACGCTGGCCAGCCTGCGCGAGGAGAGCGGCGTCAGCGTCGGCAGTTTCTACCACCACTTCGCCAGCAAGGAACACGTCTTCGGCGTGCTCTACGCGGAGATCCTCAACGCCTACCAGCAGGCGTTCGTCGCCGAACTCGTCAGCCACGACGACGCCCGCGCGGGCATCGAGGCGGTCGTCGCCTTCCACATGCGCTGGGCGGGTGAGCACCCCGAGCGGGCCAGGATCCTCGTCAGCGAGCGCCCGCCACGCAAGAACGAACCCGGCGGCCCCGAGGCCGCCGAGTCGCGCCGCGCCTTCTTCCGCCAGGTCGCCGAGTGGTGGCGGCCCCACATGAAGAACGGCCTGCTCCAGCCGGTCGCTCCGACCATGTGCTACGTGCTGTGGCTCGGGCCGGCCCAGGAGATGTGCCGCCTGTGGTTCGCCGGCGCCCACACCCCCACCGACGACGAGATCAAGGGGCTGGGGCAGGCCGCCTGGCAGAGCCTGCGGCAGAGCGACGGGGAGCGATGATCCAGGCACCCTCTGTGGTGTTATTGTCGCGAATGTGAGACGACCGCGCGCGCTCCTACTGACCGGCTTGCCGGAGCACGCCCTCGCGCGGCTCCGTGAGGTGGCCGACGTCGTCGAGGTGGCCGACCGGCCGCCTCTCGGGTTCTCCGACGATCAGCTGGCCGACCTGCTCATCGAGACGGGTGCCGGCGTGCTCGTCACCGACCACGACCAGGTCCGCACGTCGGTCCTCGACCTTCCCCTGGACGTCGTCGCCTGCACCGGCGCCCTCACCACCATCGACCTGGACCTGGCCGCCGAGCGCGGGGTCACCGTGCTCCACGACGGCGCCCAGGACGCCGACGCGGTCGCCGAGCTCACGCTGGCGCTGCTGTTCGCGGTCAGCAGGAACATCGTCGCCGCCGACCGCGAGGTACGGCGGGGCAGCCGCAAGCGCGTGCCCGCCGCCGAGCGGTACAGGGGCTCGAGGCTGTCGGGCCGCACGTTCGGCATCGTCGGGCTGGGCCGGGTGGGCAAGGCCGTGCAGTGGCGGGCGCAGGGGCTCGGCATGCGGGTGATCGCCTGCGACCCCTACGTTTCCGAGGCCACCCACACCCTGCCCCTCCTTCTCGCCGAGGCGGACGTGGTCTCGCTGCACGTGCCGCTGACCTCCGAGACGCGGGGGTTCATCGGCGACGCCGAGCTGGGATGCATGAAGGAGGACGCGATCTACCTCAACACCTCGCGCGGCGCCCTCCACGACCTGACCTCCCTGGTCGAGGCGTTGCGCTGGGGGCGGCTCGGCGGGGCGGGGCTCGACCATTTCGAGGGCGAGTGGATCGACCGCTCGCACCCGCTGACCAGGCTGCCCAACGTGGTGCTCACGCCGCGTCTCGGCCAGGCCACGGGGGAGACGGCCGAGGAACGCGCGGAGTCGATCGTGGAGGACATCGTCAGGCTCGTGCGCGGGGAGCAGCCCGCGCATGCCCGCACGCCGGCCGGGGCGCGGATCATCGCATAGGAACGTGCCAGTGGCGCCTGTCGAGGGAGATGTCGAGCGCCACCTCGTGCCGGTGACGACGTAACCCTGGCACGCGGACCCGGTCGTGGACGTCGAAGCGGCCCTTCCCTGCCGCGCCGAAACAGAGCTCCCCCGTGAAGACGCGCAGGTCATCGCGGTTCCCGCAGATGGGACATGTCCAAGTGACGCGGTCGAGACCGCGGTCGTAGTCGGAGCAGGCGCTGAAGTACTCCTCTGGCTTGAACCGGGACTCACAGGCGAGGCAGGGAAGCAGCATCGGTTCCGTTCCTCTTGGCGCAGTGGTGGGCAGAAGGAGTATGGCAGACGTAACTGTACGATTACCGTGAGTTTCGGATCTAGGATGGGCGAGTGGAACGACTGCGCGACCATCTCCTGAAGACCGGCTACACGATCGACGGCGTTCGCGAGCGGCTCGGCGACATGGCGGCCTCGGCGCTCGCCAGGGAGGAGCTGGTCCCGGCCCTGCGGGCGACCAGGAGCGGCGACCCGCTGGACACGATGATCCGCCTGTGGTGGCTCGGCGTTCCCGTCGAGGCGGCCGCGCTGCCCTTCGAGGTGATGGAGTCGGGCCTGGTCGAGTTCGACGGCGACAGCGCCCGCGCCACCGTCCACCTCCAGCCGTGGCACGAGCACGGTTACGTCGTCTCCGACCGCAAGGTGCGCCCTGGCGATCCCGCGTTGCGTCCCGACCACGTCGTCGGCGCCGGAGGCGCGTCGGCCAACCTCGCCCAGCTCGTCACCCGCAGGCCCGTCGAGCGGGCGCTCGACCTCGGCACCGGCTGCGGCGTCCAGGTGCTGCATCTGGCCGAGCGCGCCTCCCAGATCGTCGCCACGGACCTCAACCCACGCGCGGTCGAGCTGGCCCGCCTGAGCTGGCGGCTGTCCGGCGTCGGCGACGTCGACGCCCGCGTCGGCTCGATGTTCGAGCCCGTGGAGGGCGAGCTGTTCGACCTCGTGGTCTCCAACCCGCCCTTCGTCATCTCTCCTGGCGGCAGGCTGACCTACAGGGAGACCGGCGCCGAGGGCGACGACTTCTGCCGCGACCTCGTCATGCGGGCACCCCGCCATCTCGCCCATGACGGCCACGCCCAGTTCCTGGCCAACTGGTTGCACGTCGAGGGGGAGGACTGGCGCGACCGCGTCGGCGGGTGGGTCGGCGAGACCGGCTGCGACGGCTGGGTGGTCGAACGCGACGTGCAGGATCCGGCCGAGTACGTCGAGCTGTGGCTGCGCGACGCGGCCGTGCAGGGCAGCCCCGCCTACGCCGGCCGCTACGACGAGTGGCTGTCGTGGTTCGAGGCCAACAAGGTGGAGGGAGTCGGCTTCGGCTGGATCACCCTGCGCAACTCGGGCGCCCTCGACCCCGTCGTCAGAGTGGAGCGGCTGACCCACCAGGTCTCCCTGCCCGTCGGCGACTACGTCGAGGAGGTCCTCGACTCGATCGCCGCCGCCCACAGGACCCACGACCTGGACACGGCGAGGCTGCGGGTGGCCGAGGGCCTCCTCGACGAGCGCATCGGCGCTCCGGGCGCCGAGGATCCTTCGCGGATCGTGCTGCGCCAGACCCGCGGCCTGCTCCGCAGCACCGACGTCGGCACGGTGGAGGCGGCGCTGGCCGGCGTGTGCGACGGCGAGCTGGCTCTCGGCCCGCTGCTCAACGTGATCGCCGAGCTGGTGGGCGACGGCGAGCAGCTGCTCGCCGACGCCCTCCGCCCCCTGATCGCCGAGGGCTACTTCCACCTGTAGGCGGCAGGGTCAGCCGCCGGTCACCCGAGGCCGAGCCTGTCCAGCCGCCCGCGGTCGCCGAGGAGGCCCGCCATGCTCACCGAGCGCAGCACGATGCCGGGCGAGCCCGGCATCCGGCAGGCCACAGCCGATCACGTGCCCCCGCAGGGGCCCCGCGCGATGCCCCTGGAGCGGATCCCGTAGGGGGGCGAGGCTCGCCGCTGGTGGCAGGCCGGTTGATCCGGCGTTGATTGGTTTGCATGCGTGACCCCGCACCCTCGGAGCGTGGACACGCCCCGGGGGGTTCGAAAGAAACGGGGCGTGTCGCCCGACCGGCCGTCATCGTGAGGCGGCTAGCTGTCACGTGGAGCATCCGGATAACCGGGCCCCCTAGCGAAGCGTGACGGTCAGACGGCCGGTCGGGCCCACACACACCGCACCCGAAAAGAGACCAGCCTTGATCAACCATGTGTGGATGACACGTCTGGACGACGAGCTGTACTTAGGACTCGACGACGGAGACGGAGGCGGAGGCGACGCCGGCACCGGCGAGGATGGTCTTGAGGTCACCGGCCTCGGGGGCACCGAGCCTGGTGAAGATGTCGAAGGCCTCGCGTAGACAGTCCAGGCTCCTGGGGACGTTGCCCAAGCCGTGCAGCGCCTTGCCCAGGACCGCGAGCGAGAGCCCCTCACCGTACGGGTGGCCGATCTCGCGGCTGACCGCCAGGGCCTGCTCCGCGTGACGCACCGCGTCGGAGAAGCGCCCTGCGGCGATGAACGTCTCCGCCAGCCTGGCGCACACCCGCTGTTCCCACACCCGCTGCTTGCTCGCCCTGAAGTAGGCCAGGCACTCGGCGTGGTGATGGACGGCCTCGTTGAGGCGTCCGACGCGGGACAGCACGATGCCGAGGTGGTAGCGCGCGCGGGCGGTGCCCGCGCCGCTGCCGATCTCGGTGAAGATGGCCAGACCCTTCTCGGCCGCGACGATGGCGTCGTCGGGGTTGCCGAGGCCGAGATGGTCGCGGGCGGAGTAGCTGAGCACCAGCGCCTCCCCGGCAGGCACGCCGTTCTCCCTGTAGAACGTGGTGGCCGAGTCGAACCAGCCGAGCGCCTCGTGGTGGCGGCGCAGGCGTCCTGAGACGACGGCGAGGGCGTTGAGCACCTCGCCCATGACGACGCGCTCGTTGCGGCCGGTCGACAGCTCGAGAACGATCCTGAACTGCTCCTCCGACTCGGGCAGCCGGTTGGCGCCGAACAGCACCCGGCCGAGGACGTAGCGGGCGCGCAGCTCGCTCGCCGCGTCGTCGATCTTCAGCGCGGTGGCCAGCACGGCCCCGGTCGCCAGGTCGAACTCGCGGGCGTGCGTCCCCGACTCCAGCAGCGGCTCCATGGCGACGAGGAGGTCACCCGCGGGCAGCAGCTGCTCGGCCGTGCGGCACGATTCGGCCGCCTGGCCGATCACCGCGAACAGCGAGTCCCCCTCGGAGATGAGCCAGGCGACGGCGTCGTCGGCCGAGGCGAACGTGCGCCCGCTGCCCACCACGACGAGGTTGTCGGGGATCATGCTGCCCTCGTAGGCGAGCCGGTGCGCCGACTGCGCGGAGGCCAGGTAGAAGCCGAGGAGCCTGCGCAGCGCCAGCGTCCTGGCCTGCGGGCGCTCGGTCTTGTCGAGGATGCGCCGCGCGAAGAGCTTGAGCAGGTCGTGGAAGCGGTAGCGCCCGGGCGCGGGCGCCTCCAGGAGGCTGGCGTCCACGAGCGACTCCAGCAGGTCCTCCGTCTCCAGCGTCGGCGACGACAGGACGGCGGCCGCCGCCCCGACGGAGATGTCGGGGCCGTTCGGCAGGCTCAGCAGCCTGAACGCCCTCGCCTGGGCGGCGTCGAGCTGGCCGTACCCGAGGGCGAAGGTGGCCTCCACGGCCAGGTCCCCGACCCGCAGCTCGTCGAGCCGGCGCTGCTCGTCGGCGAGCCGCGGCACCAGTGAGGCGACGGTCCACGAGGGCCGCGCCGCCAGCCGTGCCGCCACGATCCGTACGGCCAGCGGCAGGAACCCGCACGCCGCCACCACGTCCATCGCCGCGCCGCGCTCGGCGGCCACCCGCTCGGCCCCCGCGACGGCGGTGAACAGCGACAGGGCCTCGTCGGGCTCCATCACGTCGAGGTCGATGAGCTTGGCCGACGGCAGGTCGGCCAGCTTCACCCTGCTGGTGACGATCGCGGCGCAGCCGGGCGCGCCCGGCAGCAGCTCGCTGACCTGGCGGGTGTCGCGCGCGTTGTCCAGCAGCACCAGGATGCGCCGCTCGGCCAGCAACGACCGGTAGAGCGCGGCCCGCTCGGGCAGCCCCTCGGGAATGACGTCAGGGGGTATGCCGAGCGCGCGTAGGAACGCTCCTAACGCGGACTCGGGAGCGATGGCCTCGTCGGTGAAGCCGCGCAGGTCGGCGTAGAGCTGCCCGTCGGGGAACAGGTCGTCGCAGGTGTGCGCGACGTGGACGGCGAGCGCGGTCTTGCCGACACCGCCTATACCGCAGATGGCGGCGACGGGCACGCCCTCGGCCGCGGTCTGCGCGGACAGCAGCGTGCGCAGCCTGGCGACGAGCGGGCGGCGGCCGGTGAAGTCGTTGACGGCGGCGGGCAGCTGCGCGGGGCGGGGGAGTTCGTGCTCGTCGGCGCCGTCGGCCGCGTCGGCCGCGCTCGGCGATCCGTCGGCTACGGGGTCGGGGGCCGGGCTGGGCGGCGCCATCAGGCTGGGGTCGGCGGCGAGGATCTTGTGGTGCAGCGCGGACAGCTCGGGCCCCGGCTCGATGCCGAGCTCCTCGATGAGCGCCTCGCGGGTGTCGGTGAAGACGGCCAGCGCGTCGCCCTGCCGTCCGCATCGGTAGTAGGCCAGCATGAGCTGGGCGCGTAGCCGTTCGCGCAGCGGGTGGTCGGCGGTGAGCGCGATCAGCTCGGAGACGATCGTGGCGTGCCTGCCGAGCTCCAGGTCGAGATCCATGAGCAGTTCGAGGGCGGTGATGCGCCGCTCGACCAGCCGGTCGCGCTGGTGCTCGGCGTAGGGGCCGACGGCTCCGGCCAGGGGCTCGCCCTCCCACAGCGCCAGCGCGGCGCGCAGACTCTCGGCGGCCTGGCCGATGTCGCCCTTCTTGCGCAGCGTCTCGGCCTCCTGCGCGCCTCGCTCGAAGAGGCTCAGGTCGAGGGAGGCGGTGCGAAGGGCGTAGCCCTTGCCGACCGAGGTGAGCAGTTCGGGGCGCGAGCGGGGCGAGCGGTCGGGCTCCAGCACCGTGCGCAGGCGGGAGACGTAGGTGCGCAGCGCGCCGAGCGCTCTCGGCGGGGCCTCCTCGCCCCACACCGCGTCGATCATCTCGGTGGGCGTGATCGCGCGGCCTTCCCTGAGGAGGAGCATCGCGAGGATCGAACGCTGAAGCGGTGTTCCCAGATCGAGTTCGTCACCATCGCGCCACGCGCGGACGGGACCGAGCACGGCGAACCGCAGCCCCTCACCAGCCATGCTCTCAGTCTCCAACGCAATGGGACATTTTGCTACCAAATACTAGTTGCCCAGAGGTGGCTGTTTCATTGATTGCGCTTTGATCCGGCGTTAAGCGTGTCGCGGGATGCTGAACCTCACAAGGGCATGGCCCAGTTCAACGGGGGCGGCCATGCCTTTCCGGTCGATAAGAACACCAGGCCCTGCCCGACATTGCGGGCAGGGCCTTCGTGTCCGGATTTTTCGTAGGAACGTGCTTAGGCGGCTTCGACGAGACCGAGTCTCTGAGCCATCCGTTCTCGAACCATCGGCCATTCCGAGCCCAGGATCGAGTAGTACGCGGTATCTCGGACCGTATCGTCGGCGCCTCGGCTGTCTGCCCGTCGCACACCGTCCAGGTGCGCGCCGAGAGCCTCGATGGCGGCCCGGGATCGCGTATTACGTACGTCTGCTTTGAGGGTGATGCGGTGGACGCCCCAGGTGTCGAAGGCCAGGGAGAGCATCAGGAACTTGCTCTCCCTGTTCACACCTGTGCCCTGCGCCGAAGCGGAGAGCCAGGTGTAGCCGATGTCGGCCACGGAAGGGATCTCGCCCACCGCGCCACGCGTGCCCGGAGGCCAGGGCATGGGGCCCTGCCAATACTCCAGGTGCATGAGACGGGTGGCACCGACCACGCGGTCGGTGTGAAGCCACCGGATGGCGAAAGGCATCGTCCGGCCTTCCGCCTGCTCAGCCATAGCGGCCTCCACATAGGAGACCATCTCTTCCCGCCCATCGGGAACACGAGTGAAGGCATACGTGGAGCGGTCTTCACTCGCCGCGGCGACGAGGTCATCGACCGCCGCGAGGCTGAGAGGTTCCAGGCGCACGACGCGCCCGGACAGGGTGACAAAAGCGGGCATGAGCACATGATGGGGCTTGCGCGCCGCCGGAGATACCAGGACTCACGCGCTATCTTTTGCAGGTTTCTGCAATGACCGCGTTTTCCCAGGTCAGAGGGGTGATCGTGGGGCTCTGCGCGGGCCCTGAGGGGCAAAGTTTGCCAAACCGATGCCTAGCTGTGCGCGGGCGTTGCGACCAGGGCGCGGCGTGGGGTTCTCCCTGCCGTTTTGCGCTGGGCCGACAGGTCGTGCAAACCCCTCGAAAGATGCTCCATGTTGGCCGCGATCCACGGCAGTGAAAGAGGATCGGGGGAGGTCAGCGCGGCCATGCGCTCCTCCTGGCTCTCGCCGTACATGAGGCTGGTGGCCACGCGCACCCTGGCGGCCGACAGATCGTCGCCGAAGGCGTGCCCCGGCAGGACGCCGATGCCGTGATCCTCGATCAGCAGCTTGGCGACTTCTGCCGAGCCGCCGACCCCCAGATAGCCGAAGTCGGGGTAGAGGTAGAAACCGCCCTGCGGGGCGGGGACGCTGGCTCCGGCCTCGACGAACACGGCGTGGACCGCGTTCACGACCACGCCGTGCAGCCGCCTGCTCTGCGCCACGCGCTCGACCAGCTCGGCCGGCTCGCTGAAGGCGTAGGTGGCCGCCTGCTGAACGGGGGCGGCGGGCGCCGACCAGATCTCGCTGGCGATCGCGAGCACCTTGTCGAGCAGGCCGCGTGCGCCCTCGGGGAGCCTCGCGACGCCGATGCGCCAGCCGCCGAGCGCCAGGCTCTTGCTCAGCCCGGTGGTGATGACGGTGCGTTCGGGCGCCAGGTCGGCCGGCGACAGGAACGGGGTCGTGACGTCGTGGACGAGGTCGCGGTAGATCTCGTCGGAGATGATCACGAGGTCGAGTTCGCGCGCGACCTCTACCAGGCGGCCGATGGTCCGCGGCGAGGCGAGCCTTCCCGTGGGGTTGTCGGGAAGCGTGACAAGCACGGAGCGGACCGTCCTGCCCTGCGCCCTGGCGTGCAGAACGGCGGAGACGACGCGATCGGGGTCGGGCGCCCCTCCCTCGCCGGGGGGCGACGGGACCAGGATCGGCCGCGAGCCGACGAGGTCGGCCTGCGCGGCGTAGCTGACCCAGCTCGGCATCGGCAGCACGATGTCGCCGCCGATGGCGAGCAGCAGGCCGTACAGCAGGGGCTTGCTGCCGGGACCGCAGACGACGCGGTCGGGTTCGGTGATGAGCCCCCGTCGAGTCCAGTAACCCGCCGCCGCTTCGCGTAGCTCCGCAGCCCCCGCGACCGGCCCGTAGCCGTTGCGGTCCGAGGCGGCGACCAGCTTGTGCCGCAGCGCCGGGTGCACGGGCAGACCTGCCTCACCGAAGGCCAGGTGCAGCACGCGTTCCCCGGCGCGCCGTCTTCGCTCGATGTCTTCGTTGGCCGCCAGGGTGGCGGACAGTGTCACGTTCATGTTTGTCACGTTCCCAGCCTGGTTGTATGAAGGCATCAGCACAAGCGAGGCTTTTCATGGGTAGGCGTAAGGAAGTCCGATGCTCGATTTGCGACGTCTTACTTTGATCTGCGAGTTCGCGCGCAGGGGCAGCATCGCCGCGACGGCCGAGTCGCTCGGTTACAGCCCTTCGGCGGTGTCGCAGCAACTGGCCGCGCTGGAACGTGAGGCGGGCACCGCGCTCCTCGACCGCACCGCGCGCAGCGCCGAGCTGACCGACGCGGGCCGCCGGCTGGTGGCGCACGCCGAGCGCATCCTGACGATGGTCGAGGAGGCGGAGTCCGACCTGTCCGCCCAGGCGGGCACGCCGGCGGGCCGCGTGGTGCTCACGGCCTTCCCCACGGCCGCGGTCGCCTTCGCGCCCGTGCTGGCGCGGACGCTGCGGCGCCACACCGGGCTGACCATCAGGCTCGGGCAGTCGCGCTCGGGCCGGGGCATGCGCGAGGTGCAGTCCGGCGAGGTCGACATCGCGCTCATCGACGACTGGTACGGCAGAGCGCGCGACAGCGAGTCCCTGCGTGTCTTCCCCCTGCTCCAGGACCCGCTGGTGCTCGTCGTGCCGCGCAAGCACCGCCTGGCCGACACCGACGTGCCGATCGACCTGCGGGAGCTGCGCGACGAGCCGTGGATGGCCACGCCGGACGGCGAGCCGTCCCGCCTGGCGGTGGACCGGCTCTTCGCCGACGTCGGGGGCGCGCGGCGCACGCCGTGGGAGTTCGAGGGCCTCGGCACGATCCTCTCCCTCGTGGCCAAGGGCATCGGCATCGCCGCCGTGCCGGCGCTCGCGCTGGCCGCGGGGGTTCGGGGCATCGCGGTGCGCGAGTTCCCCGGCTCTCCCGTGGGCAGGGACGTGCTCGCCGTCGCCAGGGGCTCCAGCGTCCACCGGCCCTCGGTGTCGGTGACGCTGCGGGCGATCCACGTCGCCTCCCGCTATCTCGCGGCGGATCTGGAACCCGTCAGGCTGGCGCACCGGTAGCCTTCGGTGCCGTGGCTCCGACGTACGAGATCGAGACCCTGCTCGCGGGCGCGCGCGGAAAGATCGTCGCGGGCATCGACGAGGTCGGCCGCGGCGCGTGGGCCGGCCCCGTCCTGGTGTGCGCGGTCGTCACCGACCTGTCCGAGCCGCCCGGCGGGCTGACCGACTCCAAACAGCTGTCCGCCGCCCGCAGGACCGCGCTCGTGCCCGAGCTGGAGCGGTGGGCGAAGGGGATCGCCTACGGCGAGGCCTCCCACGAGGAGATCGACGCGCTCGGCATGACGGAGGCGCTGCGCAGGGCGGCACGGCAGGCCCTCGACGCCCTTCCGCGGCGGCCCGACGTGGTGATCCTCGACGGCTCCCACGACTACATCGGCTCGCCATGGCCCGTCCGCCTGGAGGTCAAGGGCGACCAGGCGAGCATCTCGGTGGCGGCCGCGTCCGTGCTGGCCAAGGTCAGGCGCGACGCCCACATGGCCACCCTCGGCTGCGACGAGTACGGCTTCGCGGAGAACGCGGGCTATCCCTCACCCGTCCACCAGGCGGCGCTGGCCGAGCTCGGCCCCACCCCGCACCACCGCCTGTCCTGGTCCTATCTGGACGACCTGCCACGATGGCGGCACCTCAAGAAGCACAGGGACGCGGCGGCAGGCGAGGGACAGATCTCCCTGTTCGGCTGAGCCCCATCGGCCCACAATCGGGGGATGCGGATGGGTGTGTTCCTCATCGCGGCGGCCTTCGAGGGGCAAGAGCCCGCCCGGGTGCTGGGCGAGGCGCTTCAGGCCGTCGAGGCCGCGGAGGAGGCGGGCTTCGACGACGTGTGGATCGCCGAGCACCATTTCATGTCGTACGGCGTGTGCCCCTCCGCCGTCGCGTTCGCGGCGATGGCACTGGGCAGGACCAGGCGGATCGGCGTCGGCACCGCGGTGAGCGTGCTGTCCACGCGCCACCCCGTGGCGCTTGCCGAGGAGGCGGCGATGCTCCACCACCTGTCGGGCGGGCGCTTCACGCTGGGGGTGGGCAGGGGAGGGCCGTGGGTGGACCTGGAGGTGTTCGGGACGGGCCTGCCCCGGTTCGAGAGAGGGTTCGCCGAGTCGCTCGACGTGCTGTGCTCGGCGCTGTCGCGCGACAGGATCGGCGCCGAGGGAGAGTTCTTCTCCTTCCGCGAGGTGGCGATGGTGCCGCCGGCGCGGATGACGCCCGTCGTCGCCTGCACCTCGGCGGAGACCACGCGCCTGGCGGCGGACAGGGGCCTGCCGATGCTGCTGGGGATGCACGTCGGAGACGAGGAGAAGGCGGCTGCCGTCGCGGCCTACGAGGCGGCGGGAGGCCCGAGGGCGCGGCACGTGGCGGCCGCGGTCGGCCAGGTGGCCGACACGACAGGCGAGGCCGTCCAGACGCTCACGAAGGCCATGCCGCGCTGGCTGGAGCCGGGTCTGGCGGGCTACGTGCCCGTGGACGGGCGGGCTCGCCCCTCGCGCGACATCGGGCGCTACGTGGACTTCCTGACCGGCACGCACCCGGTGGGCGACGCCGACCACTGTGTGGCGACCATCGAGCGCACGCGGGCGGCGACGGGGATCGAGCACCTGATCCTGATGGTCGAGGGCGCGGGCGAAAGCTCCCGCACCCTCGAGAACATCAGGCGCCTCGGCGCCGAAGTGCTGCCCAGGCTCAGCAGTCGACGAGCTCGGGCTTCTGGTTGAGGATCTGCGCCCGCGGGGTCACGAAGTCGCGCAGCGCGTCGGTCGCGGCCGGGTCGAACACCGCGACCCTGTGGCAGTTCTGGAAGGCCAGCCGCACCCCGAAGTGACGCTCGAGGGCGCCGCGCATCGAGTCGCTCGCCAGGCAGCGCAGGAGCTGTCCGCGGGCCTCCTCGTCGGGCGGCGGGGTCTGGTTGTCGGCGAACTCGGCTCCTGAGTGCTCACGCTGCTTGACCAGCTCGCTGATCATCGACCAGGCGTAGGGCAGGGAGTCGCGGACGCAGGCGACGAACGCCGCGTCGTCGATCTCTCCCTGTCTGGCCCGCTCGAGAAGATCATTCGGAACGGTCAGCGACATGCTGTCTCCTCTCCAAGGGAACTACTTGACGCTAGGTGGGGTCGTGGACGTGCTCTAGATGGCCTGAAGGCGACAGTCGAGTGACGCGGGGCCGTACACGAAGCCGGTGTCGATCTGATCGGCGAGGTCGAGCCCGGTGCGCTCGTTGGCCCACGCACGGGCGTTGCGCAGGTGGAACTCCACCGCCTGACGGCCGAACCTCGCCCAGTCCTTCTCCTGCGCGTCGGCGTGCTTGACCAGCACCGACAGGGCCTCGGCGTTGGCCGGTTCCAGGTCGTCGAGGGCGAAGGGGCGGCCCTGCTCCATGGCGCGGACCGCGGCGGAGTGCTCCAGCCAGGTCAGCAGGTCGTCGCCGACGTGCTCGCGCAGGAACTCCACGTCACCGGGGCCGTGGACCTTGTTGCCCACCACCGCGACGGATACGTCGTAGTCGGCGGCGTAGTCCTTGTACTGCTTGTAGACGCTCACGCCCTGCCGGGTCGGCTCGGCCACCAGGAACGTCATGTCGAACCTGGTGAACAGGCCCGAGGCGAAGGAGTCGGCGCCCGCCGTCATGTCCACCACGACGTACTCGCCGTGGCGGTCGACCAGGTGGTTGAGCAGCAGCTCGACCGCGCCGACCTTGGAGTGGTAGCAGGCGACGCCGAGGTCGTCCTCGCTGAAGGGCCCCGTGACCATGAGCCGCGGCCCTTCGGGCGTCCGCATCGTGTACGGCAGGTCGTCGAAGCGCAGGATCCGCGAGCCGCGCCCCGGCGGGGTGGTCTTGACCATCGCCGCGGCGGAGGGGATGAGGGGGTTGGAGCCGCGCAGGAGCTCCTTGATCTCGGTGAGGCGCGCGCCGAGCGGCTCGGGCGTCTCCTCCAGGCCGAGGACCAGCGCCAGGTGCTGGTTGATGTCGGCGTCGACGGCCACCACAGGGTCGCCCTGACTCGCCACGAATCTCGAGAACAGTGCGGACACGGTGGTCTTGCCGCTGCCGCCCTTGCCAACGAACGCCACTCTCACGCTGACGACCCCATCTGAGTATGAAAACCGTTTCCGATTCAGCATGACACAGCGGGACGCCGGAGAGCGGGATTTCGCCGAAACCCTGGAGAGCCGCGGCTAAGCCGACACGATCTGGGCGAAGGTGATCTCGGTGAGCAACCTCTCCTCGTGCCTGCGGATGGTGGCCCACACGTCGGCCAGCGGCTGGGCCACCCCCGGGTACTCGTCGGGCGAGGGCCAGCCCTCCACGACCGCGATCACGTCGGCGAGCGTGATCGCCGACGCGTCGCGGGCCAGCCAGTAGCCGCCGTCGGGGCCGCGCTGGCTGCGGATCAGCCCGGCCCTGCGCAGCTGCAGCAGGATGTTGTCCAGGAACCTGCGGGGAATGCCCTGCGCCGCCGCGATCCGCTCGGCCGACACCGGGCCCTCCGGCGCCGCGGCCAGCTCGGTGACCGCCCGCAGCGCGTACTGCGTCCTAGCGGAGATCCGCACGGAGGCCCCAGCGGCGGCGAAGGGCGTTGTCACCGGCCTCGAAGAGCAGGTCGATGACGATGCCGATCATCAGGACCACGATCATGGTGGCGAGCAGGCCCGCCGAGTCGGCCAGCTCGCGGGCGTAGTGGAGCTGCTCGCCGAGCGAGGGCTGGTTGGCGATGATGACCACGATCTCGCCCGCCATCAGCGACCGCCATGCGAAGGCCCACCCCTGCTTGAGTCCCGCGAGGAACGAGGGGAGCGAGGCGGGCAGGATCACGTGCCAGTACAGCTGGATCCTGCGGAAACCGAGCACGTGCCCCGCCCGCAGCAGCAGCGGCGGCGTGTAGTCGACACCGGTGATCAGACCGTTGGCGATGGACGGCGCCGCACCGAGGATCACCACGAAGGTGATGGCGCTCTCACTCAGCTTGAACAGCAGGATCGCCAGCGGGAACCAGGCGATCGAGGGCATGGTCTGCAGGCCGGTGATCAGCGAGCCGAAGGCGGCCCTCAGCACCTTGACCCTGGAGACGAGCGCGCCGACGATCAGGCCGATCAGCATGGCGGCGGCGAAGCCGGTCACCGCGCGGCGCATCGTCACGCCGACGGCCTGCCAGAACTCGCCGGTGCCCAGCCGTTCGAACAGGACGGGGAATACCTCGGAAGGGCCGGCGAAGACCCACGGCTCCCAGAATCCCGCCCAGACCACGCCCTGCCAGATGGCCAGCACGATGCCGACGGCCAGCGTGATCGGCCAGACGCGGGCCCAGAGGCGGCCGGCCAGCGCGCCGCGCCGCTTCTCGGCGATCTCGAGGGCGTCGAGGCCGGCGATCTGCGCGGCGTGGGTGTCGGTGCTCACGAGCGCACCTCCTGTGCGGCAGCGGTCTTGTGCGCGACGTCCCCGTGGCGGGCGACCTCACGCTTGAGCTGGTCGGTGATGCGCGCCGCCAGCGTCGCCACCTCGGCGGAGTCCGTACGGCGCGGCCGCGCCAGCTCCACGGGGAACTCCTCGACGACCTTGCCGGGCCTGCTGCTCAGCAGCACGACCCGGTCGCCGAGCCGTACGGCTTCGCGGACGTTGTGGGTGACGAACAGGACCGACAGCTTCCGCTCCCGCCAGATCCGCTCCAGCTCGTCGTGGAGCAGGTCGCGGGTCATGGCGTCGAGCGCGCCGAACGGCTCGTCCATGAGCAGGACGTCGGCGTCCTGGGCCAGTGAGCGGGCCAGCGCCACACGCTGACGCATGCCGCCCGACAGCTGGTGCGGCCGCTTGGGGCCGAAGCCGCCCAGGTGGACCATCTCGAGGAACTCCTCGGCCTTCGCGCGCCGTTCCCGCCTGGGCAGCGCGCGCATGGCCATCTCGACGTTGGCGCGGACGGTGAGCCAGGGGAACAGCGCAGGCTCCTGGAACATCATCGCGACCCTGCGCCCGGCCGTGGAGATCGCTCCGCCGGAGGGCTGGTCGAGCCCCGCCACCAGCGACAGCAGCGTGCTCTTCCCGCATCCCGAGGCGCCGAGGAGGCAGACGAACTCGCCCGGTGCCACGCTGAGCGAGACCTTGTCGAGCGCCAGCAGGTCGCCGTAGAGCTTGGAGACCCCTTCGAGCCGGACCGATTCCTGGCGGTCCACCTGGACGGTCATGTCACTTGTCCTTGATCGACTGCTGGCCCTTGGCTGCGAGGACCTCGTTGAGGATCTTCAGGTCGTAGATGCCGTTGAGGTCCACCGGCTTGAGCAGGCCGACCTTGACGGCGTGGTCGGCGCTGCCCGTCAGCGACGCCGCGATCGGGTCGTTCGTGAACGTGATGTTCTTGAACGCGCTGGCCAGCACCTCGGGCTTGAGCGGCTTGCCCGTCAGCTTCTCGACCGAGGCGTTGACCACCTGAGCCGCGGCGTCAGGGTCGGCGTTGATCTCCTCCGTCGACTGGGCGTGCGCCTCGATCAGCTTCTTGAGCAGGTCGGGGTTGGCCTTGGCCCACTCCTGCCTGACGATCAGGTGGGTGATCACGAACTGCTTGTTCGGCCAGAGCTCGCGCTCGTCCTGAAGGATCTTGCCCTTGCTCTCGATGACGAGCCTGCTGGCGAACGGCTCGGGCACCCACGCGCCGTCGATGTCGCCCGTGGCGAACGTCTGCAGGGTCTGCGAGTTCTCCTGCGGCACGATGCTGACGTCGCCGCCGCCCTTGGTGTCGGTCTTGAGGCCCTTCTCCTGCAGCCAGTAGCGCAGGGCGACGTCCTGCGTGTTGCCGAGCTGCGGGGTGGCGATCTTCTTGCCCTTGAGGTCCTCGACCGAGTTGATCTCGGGCTTGACGACGAGGTAGACGCCGCCCGAGGCCGCGCCGGCGACGATGTTGATGGCCTTGCCCTTGGACTTCTCCCAGGCGTTGATGGCCGGGTTCGGGCCGATGTAGGTCGCGTCGATGGCGCCGGAGAAGACGGCCTCGATGGCGGCGGGTCCCGCGTTGAACGTGCTGGTCTTCAGCGGGACGCCCAGCGACTTGGCGTAGATGCCCTTCTCGATGCCGTAGAGGGCGGTGGAGTGCGTGATGTTCGGGAAGTAGCCGAGGCGCACCTCCTTGGCCGCGGCCGCGGGAGCGCTCGGCGAGGAGGACCCACAGGCGGCCGCGAGCGAGGTCATGGCCAGTACGGCGACGGCGGCGGCGAGCCTCTTCATCGCAACTCCCTATTTCCTACTTAATCAGTCGGCTATGTGTACATGAAATCCCCTTATTTCCTTCTCGTCAAGTCGGAATTACAAGACCGTCTGTCAGCATGATCTGTAAGCCGCGCGGACCGGCATCCGCACGCGCAGCGTGTGAGGTGTGGCGGAGCATGCCGCTCTCGCGGCGTCTCCGAGGTCGCGAGCCCGCCGCCCGCCGCAGCGCGCGGGCACGCGACCGCCCTTCACTCCGCTCGACGTCGCCCTTGTCGCCGACTCGGCCTCACCGTGGGGAGGCCCGCGTGGCGGCCATGGGATCGTCCGAAGGCACAGGGTGCTAGCAGACCTCGTCCAGGGAGATCGCGTTGTCCGAGGGCGAAGGGGAGGGGGTCGTCAGCGGACGGCTGGCCGTGCGCCTGGTGACGGCGGGCTTGGCCTCGAGCGCTTCCGATACCTTCCTCTTGATCAGGTGCCAGTCGGGATAGGCCGTGTTGATCAGCGGCGGCACGAACTGCAGGCTCTTGATGTGGGTGCCCTTCACCTTCTGCCCGAGGTCGACCAGCGCGGGCAGCAGGTCGGCGGGGATGTCGGTGGAGATGGCGCGCTTGGTGGCGGTGGCGAGGTTCTCGAAGCTGTTCAGCAGCGTCACCGGGTCGGCCTGCTGGGCGACGGCGTTGAGCAGGCACTTCTGGCGGCTCATGCGCACGTAGTCGTCGCTGTTGGTGCGGGAACGCCCGAACCACAAAGCGTCCTCGCCGGACAGCTTGCGCGTGCCGGCGGGCAGGAGGCCCTCGCCGTACCTGCCGTAGGTGATCGGCTCCTTGATGGTGATCCTGACGCCGCCCATGGCGTCGATGATCTCGGCGAAGCCCGCCATGTCGACCATGGCGTAGTAGCTGACGCGGATGCCGAGGATGTCACTGATCGTCTGCTTGAGCAGGGTGGCGCCGCGCTCGCCTGCCTTCACGCCCGGCACCATCTCGGGATAGTCCTCGGCGTACTGGTAGATCTCGTTGAGGAGGCCGGGCGTCGCGGGCGGCTCGCCGGTGAAGCCGTAGGGGAAGCGGTCGCGGGCCGGCCCTTCGGGCAGCATGATCCGCTGCAGGTTGCGCGGCAGGCCGAAGAGCGTGGTCGCGCCGGTGGCGGTGTCGATGCTGGCGACGGTCACGCTGTCGGTGCGGACGCCGACCCTGTTGGGGGCGGCGTCGGCTCCGGCGAGCAGGATGTTGACGCGGCTCGCGCCTTTCCACGGGTCCTGGGCGATCACGGGTGTGGTGCTCGTGGCGGAGAACACGCTGGTCACGACGTCGTGGGAGAGGTAGGCGACGCGGGCGGCGTAGGCGCTCGGCGCGATGACCAGGACGCAGAGGGCGCCGGCGACGGCGAGGTTCAGGTTGTGGCCGGCGCCGCTGGGCCGTACGAGCCAGAAGGACCAGAGGATCACGATGGACCAGATGAGGGCGACCGTCGCGATGGAGACGGTGAGCGCCTCGAGCCACGAGGGCTGGACGGCGAGCGACAGCAGCGCGCCTCTGAAGGCGGTGGCCATCGTGACGATCAGCCCGACGAGCACCAGGTAGACCGTCATGAGGCCGAAGCCGGTGCGGTACCGTCCGGTGGCCACGTGGGCCACTCCCCACAGCAGTGCCGAGCCGATCGTCAGACACACGGCCAAGCCCGGGCCGAATTCGCGACCTTTGCCAGTCATCCCGCCCCAACCTCGTTATCAGCAGATCCATCACAGGTTAGTAACGGTTTGCGGTTGAATAGGCGATGCTGAGGACCGCGTCGGTCCAAGCTTTCACCAAAGGGCCGCTCCGGCGAACGAGGTGGGCGCGGGAACGTAGCCCAGCAGCTCACCCGCCTTCGTGATGTCGAGCGTGCGTTCGACGGCGAGGTGGCCCACGGCGTACCTGGTCAGCCGAGGCGGGCGGCGGGTGAAGGCGGAGATGATCTCGGCGAGCGCGGCCATCCGCATGGCGGCGCTCTCGCCGATGTAGAGCGGCCGTACGGCGAGGCGGCGCTCGCGCAGGAGCTCACGCAGCGCGGCGTCCAGCGTGACGGGATGGCTGTCGGTCACGTTGTAGGCACCGGGCGGGGCCGTGACGCCGAGCAGGCAGGCCTGCGCGAGGTTGTCCACCGAGGTGAGGCTGAGCCTGGTCGCGCCGCTGCCGACGGCGAGCAGCCTGCCCGCCCTGATCGAGCGGAGCAGGCGGGGCAGCAGCGTGGTGTCGCCCTTGCCGTAGATCGCGTGCGGGCGCAGGACGACGGCCGCGCCCATGACGGCGTTCTCCGCGGCGGCCTTGGACGCGCCGTAGGCGTTGACGTAGCGCCTGACGGGGGCCTCGTCCTCGGTCGCCATGACGGTCGGACGGAAGGGGTCGTAGACGCTGGCCGTGCTGACGTGGACGAACCTGGCGCCGGGGAAGGCGGCCATGGCGTTGTGGGTGCCGGTGACGTTGGCCCGCCAGATCTCCCGCGGCGGGCCCCAGTCGGTGACGCTGCCCGCGCAGTGGATCACCGCGTCGACCCGCTCGGCCGGCGGCTCGCCGTGGACCAGGTCCCACGAGGTGTACGGCAGGGCGCCCAGGTCGGCGTGCGGGCGCCGACCGTACGCCAGCACCTCCCATCCCCGCGCGGCGGCGGCCCTGCACACGGCGCCGCCCACGAAGCCCGACGCGCCGGTGACCGCGACCCTCATGAGCCGACCAGCCGCCTGATCGCGTCCCTGTCGAGCTTGTCGCTGCGGCCCTTGCGGGGTAGCGCGGCGAGCGTGACGATCCGGTCGGGGAACGCGGACGCGTCCATGAGATCGGGCAGCGCCTTCCGCAGCAGCCTCTCGTCGTAGCCTGCCGTCGTGGTCAGGGCGAGGACGACCTCCTCGTCGCCCGTGTCAGGGTCGGGCAGGCCGACGACGGCCGCCTCGCCGACGCCGGGCAGCGCGGCGATGGCGGGTTCGTAGACGCCGGGATAGATGTTCACGCCGTCCCTCAGGATCATGTCCTTCTTCCTGCCGAGCAGCACCAGCCTGCCCTCGGCGTCGAGCCTGACGAGGTCGCCGGTGGCCAGTTCGGTGAGCGGCGCGTCGCCGAGGTAGCCGCGGGCGAGATGCGGCCCGCCGACGAACAACTCGCCGTCGTCCGCGACGCGGACGCGCACGCCCGGCAGCGGGGCGCCGAGCAGGTCGCCGCCCGTGGCGGCGAGCTTGTCCTCGGCGGAGGCGATCGCGATCGGCAACGCCTCGGTCAGCGCGTACACCGACAGGATGTCCGCCTTGGGCGCCGCCTCCCTCGCCCTTCTGAGGACGGCAGGCGGCGCGGGAGCGGCCCCGAGCAGGAGACAGCGCAGGCCGCCCGGCAGCCGGGGGGTGCGCTCCAGCAGCCCGTGCAGCTTCACAGGAACGGAGAAGGCGTGGGTGGCACCGCGCCGGGCCAGCTCCTCGGCCTGGTCACCGCGTCCCGGCATCGACCAGGTGGCACCGGCGATGAGCGCAGGAAGCCCCAGGATGAACTGGTCGGTGTGGACCACGTCGCCCGGCTCCATCGGCACCGCTTCGACGAACATGCGCAGACCCTCGGCCAGCGACCGCCTGGTGTGGACGACCCCCTTGGGCTGCTCGGTCGTCCCCGAGGTGAAGGCGACGACGGCCGCGTGGTCCCGCGTGACCGGCGCCGCCTGTACGGCAGGCAGCCGCCCGGCCCGCAGCGCCCCCGGCGGGACGCCCGGCAGCCACGGTCCCGTGTAGAGGTGGCGCGCTCCGGGAAACGGCTCGCGCAGGTTCGGCAGGAGCAGCCCCCGGCGCCTGGCCACCCGCTTCAACGGGCCGCTGAGCAGGTAGAGCGCCGACTCTGCGATCACCCACCTGGGCCGGGCGAGCGTCATCCGCCCGGCGAACACCTCGGGCGCGAGCCCGGGGTCGGCCAGCACCAGCGTCCCTCCTGCCGCGACCGCGCCGAGCGCCAGCGCGACGGCGTCGGGACCTGGCCGGACGGCGAACAGGACGCCGAAGTCGTCGTCGCCGCGCAGGGCGTGCGCGATCGTGAGCAGGCGCGCCTTGAGCTCACCGTAGGAGACGGGGGTCCCGTCGGGCGCGATCAGGGCGGTCCTGTCCGGGGCGCCGCCCGCGGTGGCGAGCACGCCGGAGATGATGTCGATCATGCCTTCCTGACCCAGAGGTGGGCGTAGGTCGGGATCAGCACGCCGCGGGCCGCCCTCCTGCCGACGACCCGCAGGTCGTGCTGGAGCAGGGTGGCGGCGACGGCGCGGATCTCGGCCAGCGCGAGGGGGTAGCCGATGCAGAAGTGCGGCCCGGCGCCGAACCACAGCCTGCGCAGCTCGGGCGGATGCGGGCGGGAAGGGTCGAAGGGGCCGTGGGCGCGGGCGCAGTTGTGGGTGGCGACGAGCACGCGGTCGCCCGGCCGTACCGCGACCCTGCCGACCGTGGCGGGCTCGGCGACCGAGCGCAGCATCACGGGGGTG
The DNA here is from genome assembly GCF_057708945.1 of Nonomuraea sp. bgisy101. Lineage (NCBI taxonomy): Bacteria > Bacillati > Actinomycetota > Actinomycetes > Streptosporangiales > Streptosporangiaceae > Nonomuraea > Nonomuraea sp. bgisy101. The sequence goes on along the minus strand of NZ_JBYITD010000003.1, from coordinate 402,645 downwards.
GGGGTGGTCACCCGCATGGCCTCCTCGATGGCGCGGTCGAGGTCGCCGCCGGCGACGGGACGGTCCCTGCCGAGGTGCCCGTGGTCGTGCAGCAGCGCGACGAGGCGCGGGACGAACGTGGCCACGGTCTCCGTGCCGGTGAGGAAGAACGCCCCCGCCGCGCCCCTGGCCTCGGCCTCCGAGAGCCCGAGCGAGCGCATCCTGCCCATGACCGTGGAGGGGTCCTCGGCGAGGTAGGCGGCGGAGGCGATGTCGCCGATCCGGTCGAGGACCTCGCGGGCGGCCACCACCTGGCGGGCCGACAGCCGGCGCGTCCGCAGCGACACCATGGCCGCCACGCGCTCCCCTTCGGCGAACAGTGCCCGTGCCCGCTCGGCGGGCACCTCGCCGAGTCCGATCACCCGGCAGATCACCGAGCCCGCCATCAGCCGCATCGCGTCGACCAGGTCCACGCGCTCGCCGCCGTCCAGCCGGGCGGAGAGCTCCCTCAACGGCCGGTCGAGCACGTCGGCGACCAGCGCCGAGACCTGGGAAGGGGTGAAGAGCGGGGCCAGCTTGGCGCGCAACGCCGCGTGCGCGGCGCCCTCCATGTTGAGCAGCACCGAAGGGCCGAGCACCGGCGTCCACAGCTCGCCCGGCGAGCCGGGGCCGTCCTTGCGGAAACGCGGGTCCATGAGCACGCGGCGGGCCGTGGCGGCGTCGTTGACCACCACGCCCAGCCCGGGGACGCGCACCACAGGACCCATGCGCGCCAGCAGGCGGACCAGGGGATAGGCGAAGGGGTGCGCGGCCAGGTAGAGCCTGGTCTCGTGGCTCATCTGATGTCGATCGTCTCTGGCTTGTAGTGGTGGTCGATGTACCAGGCGAGGGTGCGGATCAGGCCGTAGGCGCGCAGGCGGCGGACCGAGCCGAACACCACGACGTCGCGGCGGGAGCCGTACGCGCCGGTGAGCCTGCGTACGCGGTTGACCAGCTCGCGGTCCTCGTGCTGCTCCTCGATCGCCGTGCGGGGGAAGCCGCCGGAGCGCTCGTAGAGGTCCGCGGTGATCGCGATGGTGGCGCCGGGCATCATGACGTACGGCCCGCGGTAGTCGGGGGAGCGGTTGCTCGGCCGTACCTTGCCGAAGAAGGCGGCGGTCTCGACCACGGCGGGGATGAGACGGCGCTCCCAGAGCTTCAGCGGGAACTCGTCGGTGCGCGCCCTGAGCTTGCCGCCGACGAGTTCCAGGCCGTCGTCGAAGGCGCGGCGGATGTTCGCGGTCCAGTCGGCGCGCGGAAGGCAGTCGGCGTCGGTCCTGGCCAGGTGGGTGGCGCCGTTGGCGATCGCGTGGCGCATGCCGGTGTCGGAGGCGGCGCCCGTGCCCTTGCGGGCCTCGTGCACGACCTCGGCGCCGAACGCGCGGGCCACCTCGGCGGTGCCGTCGGTGCTGGCGTTGTCCACGACCAGCACCGTGAAGTCGCGGTCGCGCTGCTCCCGCAGGGCGCGCAGCGTCGCCCCGATACTCGCCGCCTCGTTGTAGGCGGGCACGACGACCCAGAGCCTCATCACATCTCCGCCAGCATCACGCCCATGCTGATGCCTCCGCCGAGGCCGAGCAACGCCACCCTGTCACCCGGCGCCCAGCCGCCGAGCTGGAGTTGCAGCGGCAGCGTCGCCGACGCGCAGTTGCCGTGCTCGGGCAGGCTGACGACCAGCCTGTCCTCGGGGATGCCCAGCGTGTCGGCCAGGAAGCGCAGGTACGGCAGCGCCACCTGGTGCACGGCCACGATGGCGAAGTCGTCCCAGGACAGGCCCGTCCGCTTCAGCGCGGTGACGAAGATGTCGGGCCCTGCCTTCTCGAACGCCTCCTTCAGGCGGCGGCCGTCGCCCCTGAAGTAGGAGTACTCGTGGTCGCGCGGGTGAGCGGAGCCGCCCCCGGGCAGCGTGCCGATGTCCCAGGCGGTGCTGTCGGCGGAGAAGTCGCGGTAGAAGATGCCGCGCCGCGGGTCGGCCGCGAGCAGCACCGCGGCCCCCGCGTCGGACAGGGTGTAGCCGGCGAAGGAGTCGACGAACTGCTCGCGGTCCTTCACCTGCCACCTGATCGCCCTGCTCGGTGTCTCGCCGGTGCACACCAGCACCCTGCGGTGGGCGCCGGACAGGATCAGCGCCTCGGCGACCTGGATCCCGTTGAGCAGGCTGTTGCAGGCGTTCTTCACGTCGAAGACGGGGCACGACAGGCCCAGCTTGGCCGCCACGATGTGCGCGGTCGCCGGCTCGACCATGTCCTGCGACGCCGAGGCGAAGATGAGCAGATCCACGTCGTGGTCGAGCTGCCTGGCAGCCTCGACCGCCAGGTCGGAGGCCTGCTGGCCGTCGGCCGCCACATGCCTGCGCCTGATGCCCGTCAGACGTTCGATGAGCCCTTTGGGTGCCCTGAACCCCTCGATCCGCTCCTCGACGTCACCACTGGTCCGTATCAGGCCGGGGAGATACGTCGCTATGTCCACGATGCGCGCCTTCACCCAGAGCACGCTAGCCACCCGAGCTTGCAGAACAGTTGTCGGGGCAGGGACGGGTACGAGCCACGTCGAAACAGGCATCGTGACACCCACACCGGCTACTACTTCGCGGTGATCGCTCTCGGCAACTTCTTCGGCCCGCTGCTGCTCGGCCCGCTGTTCGACACCGTGGGCAGGGTGCCGATGATCTCGGCCACCTGCATCGGCTCCGGCGGGCTGCTGTTCGTCACCGCGTGGCTGTTCGCGCAGGGGCGCTGACCGCGGTCACGCTGACCGCCTGCCGGTGCGCGGTGCTGTTCGTCGCCTCGGCCGGCGCGTCGTCGGCCTACCTGACGGTGAGCGAGATCTTCCCGATGGAGACCAGGGCCATGGCCATCGCGTTCTTCTTCGCCGTCGGCACCGCGGCCGGTGGCATCGCGGGACCGCTGATCTTCGCCAACCTCGTCGCGACGCCGCTCAGTGCCGTGCGATCCGCTCGACCTGTGTGAGGTCGGCCAGGTAGAGGTGCGGCACGTCCACGAACACCCGCAGCGGGCCGCAGTCCAGGCCGAGATCCCGCGCGATCCCGGCCTGGACGTCCCTGAGCGGCACGTAGTTCAGGTAGCAGGTATAGGCGTTCTGCGAGCGGAAGGAGGCCGTCATCATCAGCGCGCCCTCCCTGATCCTGACCGCCACCGCGGCCAGGCACGGCACCGCGTCGTACGGCTCGCCCGGCCTGGTCAGCGACACCCACGCGCTCTTGCTGTACGGCTTGGCCCGCAGCAGCGTGGTCGCCCACTCGAGCTGCGGCGTCAGGCGCTGCCCGTAGCTGTACTTGAAGGGCGGGATGATGTCGGCCTCGGTGAACTTACGCGTGTAGAGGGCGTGCTTGGCGGCGTCGCCGTACCGCAGGAGTATCGGGTCGTCGTCCCACCGCACGTCGGTGATCTCGAACAGGGCCGCCTCGCCCTCGATCACCGGGCCGCGGTCGTCGTCCGCGGGCGCGCCGGACGCCTGCACGTGCCGCATGAGCCATATCCACGCCTCCCCACAAGACGCCCACCTCGTGGGCTGTGCCATCAGGTCTCCACGTTCGGGAAGTTGTACGGATTGTGGGGAAGGCGCCGCCGCCTGGTCACATTGCAGCGCACGTAGTAGACCGAGTAGTGCACGAGCGCCACCAGCAGGATGCTGAGCAGCAGCAGCGGCAGGTTGGGCTCGGCCTTGCTCAGCCCGGTGACGCCGACCGTCAGGTAGGCGGAGTTCACCAGGGCGAGCATCATGACGTTGATGCCCGGCCACGCCAGCGGCGCGTAGGTCTCCGGATATCGCGGGTCGACGGGCAGGTTGGGCGACCAGTCGAACTCGTCTTTCAGGCGGCTGACGTAGAGCAGCCTGAAGTTGTTGAGCGCCCTGGCGGTCCTGGCGTGCGCGTTGACGGCCTCGATGAGGCGCAGGAACGGCAGCACGCTCAGCAGGCCGAAGGCGGCCACCAGGGCGTAGAGGTACCACGGCACGGTGTCCCACCTGGTCAGACTGGCCGGATTGACCACCTTGGTGCTGGTCAGCGCGATCGCGGCGGCGAAGGGCGCGGAGAGCAGGCTCATCGCGAGCCGCGTCATCTTCAGCCGCTCGTCCTTGGCGGCCAGGTGGACCGCGTAGATGCCGCTGAAGTCAACAGCGGCCAGTTGGAGGAACTGCGTCGCTTCGAGCTGCGTCGGGGGTTTCCGCATGAGCGTGCTCCTGGAATGCCAGCTACCCCCAGTATGAGCGGCGCTCTGAGTTTTGTACCAACAAATCTCAACTTGCTCTGGTCAAAGTTTGGCGCTCCACGTGGTCGATGTAGGCGGTGGGCAGGGCGTACAAGATCGCGGCCATGTCCCTGTCGTGGACGACGGGGAGCGCGGACAGCGCGTCGGAGGCCAGACCGCGGCAGTGCTCGAGCGTGTCGCGCACCATCGTGGTCTCCCTGAGCGCCGCGAGGGTGGCGTCCACGTCGTCGTGCAGCACCGAGGGGTCCTTGGCGGCGGCCCACAGCACGGGAAGCGTGTAGACGCCCTGGCGGAGATCGTTGCCCGCGGGTTTGCCCAGCCGCTCGGCGGGCGCGGTGAGGTCGAGCAGGTCGTCGAGGATCTGGAAGATCAGGCCGAACCGCTCGCCGTACAGCGCCATCCGGGCCCTGTCCTCGGCGGAGGCGCGCGCGCAGATGGCCGCGACCAGGCAGGAGGCGCGAAACAGCGCGGCGGTCTTGCCGGTGATCGAGCGCAGCGCGCTCTCGACGGTCCGCCCCCTGTCGAACTGGTCGGCCGTCTCCATGAACTGGCCCTCGGCCAGCTCCACCACTGTCGCGGCCAGCACCTCGGCGACCGGGCGGGACACCGCGGTGATCGCGGCGAGACCGGCTCTGGCGAGCATGAAGTCGCCGATCACCAGCGCCTTGCCCTCGCCCAGCTCGGCGTTGAGCGTGCGGGCGCCCCTGCGCTGCATCGCGTGGTCCATGAGGTCGTCGTGGACGAGTGAGCCTGCGTGGATCAGCTCCACGCACGCCGCCGCGGTGATCACCCGCCGGTCGGGCGTCCTGCCGAACGCCAGCGACGTGGCGAGGGTCAGCGCGGGACGCAGGCGCTTGCCGCCCGCGGTGATGATCCGGTCGGCGCCCGCGTTGATGCCAGGAAGGGCGGAGGAGCCGGCGAGCCGTCGGATCCTGGTCTCCACCTTGCGCAGGCCGTGGGCGATCGCGGGGGTGTTGAGCAACTCATCCATGCCCTCCAGCCTGGGTCGCCGCCGCTGTGGATTCCCTGAGAGCGGCTGTGAGCGGGCTCAGCGCGGGGTGCGCGCCGTACCCCCTTCTGAAGGCGATCAATGTGCGGCGCTCGATCGGCAGCGCGGTCAGCGTGACCCCTACCGGCGGGTTCGCGGCCGCGAGCAGCGGGACCAGGGCCACGCCGTGGCCCGCGGCGGCCATCAACAGGACGGTGTCGAAGTCGTCGATGTGATGAACGACACGCGGTTCGAACCCGGCGGCGTGGCAGGCGCGGACGGCCATGGTGTGGCAGAGCGTGCCGGGCGTGCTGACGATCCACGGGTCGTCACGAGCCTCGTCGAGCGTCCTCCTGGTGGTCAGGTACATCGGTTCGGTGAGCAGCGGCACGGTCTCGACGCCCTCGTCGACGACGGGCGGCACGAAGTCGTACTCGTGGACCAGCGCGACGTCCAGCTCGCCGGCGCGCAGGGCGGCGGAGACGTCGGCGGGATCGATCTCGGAGATCATCGGCTCGAGGCCAGGGTGGTCGCGCCGCAGGGCCGCCAGCGTGCGCGGCAGCAGGGCGCGGGCCGCCGTCGGGAACGCGCCGATCCGCAGCGGTCCCGTCGGGCCCGTGCGCGTGGCGGCCAGCGCGGCCTCGGCCCGCTCCAGACTTTCGAGTACGGCTTCCGCGTGCTCGACGAGCACGCGCCCCGCAGGCGTGAGGACGACCGTGCGGCCCGTCCTCTCCAGCAGCGGCAGGCCCGCCTCCCGTTCGAGCGCGCTGAGCTGCTGGGAGACGGCCGAGGCCGTGAAAGTCAGCGCGTCGGCGACGGCGGCGATCGTGCCCCTTCTCGACAGTTCGCGCAGGAGGCGGAGCTTCCTCGGATCGAGCATAAGGCGAGCTTACGGTGCACCGCAGAAACGTGAACTGGTGTTGATGGTCGGGTGTCCGTCAGGGTGAGAAGCATGCTTTCCGGAATCTACGTGCCGTTGATCACGCCCTTCGCCGCCTCGGGAGAGGTGGCGTTCGACGCGCTGGAGAAGCTGGCCGCCCGCGCGCTCGACCAGGGCGCGGCGGGGCTGGTCGCCCTGGGGACGACGGGCGAGCCTTCCACGCTCACGCCCGCCGAACGGCGAGAGGTGGTCAGGATCTGCCGCGACGTGACCGCCTCGTACGGCACGCAGCTGATCGTCGGCGACCTGGAGCTCACCGACGGGGCCACGGCCGCGCTCGTGACCGTTCCCGCGTTCGTCAGGCCGGGCGAACGCGGCGTCATCGCGCACTTCGAGCAGCTCGCCGGGCGGACGCCGGTGCCGCTGGTGATCTACCACATCCCCTACAGGACAGGGCAGGCGCTGACCGCCGCCACCCTCCGGCGGCTCGGCGAACATCCCATGATCGCCGGAGTCAAGTACGCCACGGGCGCCGTCGACCAGGACGCGATCGCGCTGCTCGGCGACCTGCCACCGGACTTCTCCGTGCTGGCGGGAGACGACACCTACCTGTCGCCCATGCTCGCGCTCGGTGCCACCGGCGGCATCCTCGCCTCCGCACACCTGCACACCCACTCCTTCGTGTCCATGGCCGCCTCGTGGGACAGGGCGCTCGGACACCGGCTCGCCGCCATGTCGGCGCTGCTGTTCGCCGAGCCGAACCCGACCGTGATCAAGGGGGTGCTGCACGCGCACGGCCTCATCCCGACGCCTGACGTACGGCTTCCGCTGGTACCCGCGACGGCGGAATCGGTCGCCCGAGCCCTAGATTGGGGCGCGTGAACTGGCTGAGCGAGACGGAGTACGCCGCCTGGATCGGCTATCGGCGGATGCGGCTGCTCCTGGACCTGGAGATCCAGCGCGACCTGATGCGCGAGTCGGGGCTGTCCGAGCCCGACTACGACGTGCTGTCGAACCTGTCGGAGGCCTCAGGGCACCGGATGCGGCTGACCGAGCTGGCCGTACACATGCGGTGGTCGAAGAGCAGGCTCTCCCACCACATCACCCGCATGTCCGAGCGCGGGCTGGTCTGCAGGGAAGAGGTAGCCCACGACGCCCGGGGCGCGTCCATCGTGCTCACGTCCAAGGGGCTGAGCACGATCAAGGAGGCCGCGCCCGGGCACGTGGCCTCGGTACGCAGGCACTTCATCGACCTGCTCACCGAAGAGGAGCTGCGAACGCTCGCCCAGGTCTCGAGGACGGTCCTGGCGAGACTCGAATAATGGATGGACATATCGGACTTTGATCCACTAACGTCCCCGGCATGGGTTCCCTGTGATTCTCGCGACGCGTTGAGCGCCGTCATGCCCGCCTCCCGAGAATCCAGGTTCTTTCATGCAACTAGCCCTATCTCACGTTTCCATGCGTTACGCCGACCGGGTCGTCCTCGACCAGGTCTCGTTCACCGTCAAGCCCGGCGAGAAGGTCGGGGTCATCGGCGACAACGGCTCGGGCAAGTCGACGCTGCTCAAGCTGCTCGCAGGACGCGCGACCCCCACCAACGGCAGCATCACCGTGTCGGCGCCCGGCGGGGTCGGATACCTGCCGCAGACGCTCGAACTGCCGCCGACCGCCACCGTCCAGGACGCGGTCGACCTGGCGCTGGCCGACATCCGCGCACTCGCCGCCGAGATGCGCGCGATGGAGGACACCCTCACACCCTCCCAGTTCGACGAGTACGCGGCGCTGATCGCCCGCTACGAGGCGCGCGGCGGATACACCGCAGACGCCAGAGTCGACGTCGCACTGCACGGGCTCGGGCTGCCGTCCCTGCCCCGGTCGCGCACGCTCGGCTCGCTGTCGGGCGGCGAACGGTCGCGGCTCGCGCTGGCGGCGACGCTGGCGTCCTCTCCCGAACTGCTGCTGCTCGACGAGCCGACCAACGACCTCGACGACTCGGCGGTCGCCTGGCTCGAAGACCACCTGCGCGCGCACCGGGGCACGGTCGTCGCCATCACCCACGACAGGGTGTTCCTCGACCGGATCACCTCGACGATCCTGGAGGTCGACCTGAACCAGGTGCGCAGGTACGGCAACGGGTACGCCGGCTACCTCGCGGCCAAGGCGGCCGAACGGGCGGCGTGGGCGCTGGCGCACGAGGAGTGGAAGGAGGAGCTGGCCCGGCACGCCGGGCTGGTGGAGGCGAACGCCGGCCGGATGGCCGCCATCCCCCGCAAAATGGTGAAGGCGGGGATGGGGACCGGCCAGTGGCGAGCCCGATCCCGCACGCATGGAGCGGCCGGCCGGATCCGGCAGTCACTGCAGCGGATGGAGTGGCTGCGCGCCAACCCCGTCCCCCCGCCGCCCGAACCGCTCCGCTTCGCCACCACCCCACCCACCACCACCACAGCACCCCCCACCCCGGGATCGGCCTCCGCCCTGGGATCGGCGTCGGGTTCGGCCTCCGCCCCAGGAACGGTGTCGGATTCGGTTTCCGCCATGGGGCCCGTTCCTGCCTCGGGATCGGTGTCGGCGACGGGTTCGGCTTCCGCCCCGGGATCGGCCCCTGCCTCGGGATCGGTGTCGGCGACGGGTTCGGCTCCCACCACGGGATTGGCCTCCGCCTCAGGATCGGTGGCGGCGACGGATTCGGCTTCCGCCCCAGGAGCCGTTCCTGCCTCGGGATCGGTGTCGGCGACGGGCTCGGCACCCGCCGCGGAATCGATCACCGTCGCGGGAGCGGCTCCCACCATAGGGTCGGCCACTGCCGCCTCACCCGTGGCGGCCGCCGGGCCCTCCGTCAACCCGTCGGCCGTCAACCCACCGGCCGTCAACCCACCGGCCGTCAACCCACCGGCTGTCAACCCACCGACCCTCAACCCACCTGCCGTCAACCTGGCGGTCGGCGAACCGTCTATCTCGGAACCGCTCGCGGCCGAGGGGCGGGTTGAGGCGCTGGCGGAGCTCATCGACGTCCGTGTCGGCGAGCGGCTCCGGATCCCCTCCCTGCGCATCCAGCCAGGCGAGCGGCTCCTCGTCACCGGCCCGAACGGCGCGGGCAAGACCACCCTCCTGCGCGTGCTGGCAGGTCTGGTCACCCCGGATTCAGGTTCGGTACGGCGCCCCGCCAGGATCGGCCACCTCCGTCAGGAGGAGACCACCGCCAACCCACGCTTCAGCCTGCTCAGGGCCTACGCGGCAGGACGACCGGGCACCCTCGACGAGCACGCCGACGCGCTGCTGGCCCTCGGCCTGTTCCGTCCCGCCGACCTGCGCACGAAGGTGGGCGAGCTGTCGGTCGGCCAGCGTCGGCGGGTCGAACTTGCCCGCCTGGTCAGCGACCCCGCCGACCTGCTGCTCCTCGACGAACCCACCAACCACCTGTCCCCGATGCTCGTCGAGGAACTGGAGGAGGCACTGGCGGGGTACGCGGGCTCCGTGGTCCTCGTCACCCACGACCGCCGCCTCCGCGCCTCGCACACCGGCACCCACCTGGCCCTGGACAACGGCACCATCACCGCACCCTCATCCCTCTGACACCACCCCCGCCCGGATCCCACACCGCTCGGATCCCACACCGCCCGGGCCCCAACGCCTGAGCGGGACTTTCGCCCGCCCGGGGCTCAATGCCGCGGGGCCCGCATTTCGGCGTGACCTGATGTCCGGGCGGGGTCCACCCTCCTGTCTGGGGCTCGATGCTCGGAATCCTCATCGGGGTGGGACCCCGTCCGTCCGGGGCTCGACTCCGGCGGGACCTGCATCTCGGCGTGACCCGACGTCTGGGTGGGGTCCACCCTTCCTGTCTGGGGCTCGATGCTCGGAATCCTCATCGGGGTGGGACCCCGTCCGTCCGGGGCTCAATGCTCCTGCGGGGCCCGCATCTCGGCGTGACCTGATGTCCGAGCGGGCCCCACCCCTGCCCGGGACTTCGATGCCCGGGATCCTCATCGGGGTGGGCCCCTGCCCGCTCGGGGCTCGACGTTCCGGCGGGACCCCCTCGGCGTGGCCCAACGCCTCGGGCGGGACCCACACCCTGCCCGGGACTTCAACGCCAGGAATCCTCATCAGGGTGGGACCCCGCCCGCCCCGGACTCCGCGATCGGGAGCCCGCGCTTCGGTCCCACGTGCGGTATCTCACGTACCGGGCCCCATGCTCGCGGGCTCATGCCTGCCTCTGTCGGTGCGCCAGGATCGCGCGGCTCGGTCAGGAGCGGGTCGGCCGGTTCGGGGCGATCACGTCCAGGGCGTTGCGCGGTTCGCCACCGAGAAGGGTGCGCAGGTCGCCGGCCGTACCCGACATGAAACCCCCGGCGATCGACGAGTACGTGCTCATGATCATCGGCTCCTGGAACGGCTCCAGCCCCAGGCCCGCGATCGCCGCCCGCGCCTCCGCGAGGGTGACGGGCTCGTAGGTCGCGCCCAGGGCCGCCGCCACGTCGGCGCCGCCGATCGCCTCCTCGCCCACCAGCTCATACGTACGGCCGGCATGCGCGGCCGCCTCGAGCGTGACCTTCACCGCGACGTCGGCGAGGTCCTCCCTGCAGACGGCCGACAGGCGGCCGTCACCGAGCGGGGCGGTGATCGTGCCGTCGGCGTCGGGGATGGTCAGGCCGCCGAAGAACTCGGCGTACAGGCCGTTGCGCAGGATCGTCCACGCGGTGGTGCCGCGCTGGAGCCTGCGTTCGGTCCAGCGGTGGGGCAGCGCGTAGGTCAGGTGGTCGCCGTCCCTGCTCAGGCTCGTGTAGACGATGTGGCCGACGCCGGCCTTCTCCGCGGCGCTGATGGCAGCCTCGTGACGGGCGATGACGACGTCGTCCTCGCCATATCCGGCGGAGATCAGCAGCAGGATGTCGATACCGCGGAAGCCCTCCAGGAGCGTGGCAGGGTCGTCGAAGTCGATGCGTCGCCGGCCGTGCTCGGGGGTGCGGCTGCCGATGACCACGTCGTCCCGGTCGGCCAGGCCCTTGACGATCAGCCGGCCGAGTGCTCCTGATGCGCCGGTAACCAGAATCATGAAAAATCCCCTCACAGGTGGTTCTCTTGGGTAACCACTATGGTGAGGACGGCCGTCGCCCATAAGGAGGCACATTCATGTCAGCCACGCACACCGGGGTAACCACTCCAGGGGAGCCGATCGTCTCCTGCGCCGACGACTGCGGGATCAGGGAGGTGCTCGACAGGATCGGCGACAAGTGGTCGGTGCTGGTCGTGGTGGAGCTGGCGCACGGCGTGCGGCGTTTCAGGGAACTGCAGCGCGCGGTGGACGGGATCTCCCAGCGCATGCTCACGCTCACCGTGCGACGGCTGGAGCGGGACGGGCTGGTATCCCGAACGGTGTATCCGACCGTGCCGCCGCAGGTGGAGTACAAGCTGACCGAGCTGGGCCACAGCCTCACCCACCTGCTCCAGGCGATGACCGAATGGTCGGCAGCGCACCGCGAGGCCATCGCCGAGTCCCGCCGCCGCTGGGACGCCGAACACCCGGACTCCGACATCCGCTGACCTGGCGGGTTGGGGGCTTCGCCGGGGGCTGGCCTGGGGGGCCAGGGTGATCGGAGGGCTGATGGAGCGGTGGGTTCAGGTTCCGGGGCTCGAGGACAGTGGCCGGTGCGGGTGCCCGGGGGTGCGGGTGAACCCGATGGGACTGACCGCCTCGGGTTCGGGATCGGCTGGTGGATGGGGTGGAGGGGTGGTTGCTCCGAGAGGAGCGGTGAGCCCCCGGGTTCGGGAGATCGGTGGATGGACGGCCCCCGGTGAGCCGATGAGCCGATGGGTTCCGGCCCGCGGATCGGCGGTCGGGTATCCGTAGGCGACGGTGAGTCGGCGCTCGGGGTTGACCGTGAGGGAATGAGTCGGCAGTCGGAGGAGGCGGCGGGGCGGTCACTCGGAGGAGACGGTGACTCGGGGAGGCGGTGGGGCAGTGACTCGGCGGAGACGATGGGTCAGTGACTCGTGGTCGTAGGGGCGCTGGTCGGAAAGAGTGTGGGGCGGTGGGGCGCTGGTCGGAAAGAGTGTGGGGCGGTGGTCGGAGGGAGTGTGGAGCGGTGGGGGCGGGGCGGTGGTTGGAGGTGGTGGTCTTCCGGGGCGGGGACGGGTGCGTTGACGATTGAGGGTCAGTGGTCGGGGTGGCGGAGGGCTTGGCCGATGTCGCCGACGCGGTCCGCCAGGAGGCCGATGGCGCCGACGGCGCGGGTCATCGGGTCGTCTTCCGCCCCGCCCAGCGCCTTGGTCCGCAGGTACGCCGCCTTGATGTCGTTCCACCTCGCCGCCTGCTCAGGGCTGAGCCGCCCGCGCAGCTCGGCCAGCTTCAGCAGGTTCGCCTCCGCTCCGGTGGTGAGGGTCTGCGCCTCGCCCAGATAGTGGTCGTCGATGACCTGCTCCAGCTCCACCTCGTTCATCACGGGCACGATGCGTTCGGCCAGCTTGTTCATGTTGCGGTAGGAGCCCTGGAGCCGGAACGGCGGCTCGGTCCGCGAGTCGTCGGACTGGGCGGCCGAGGCGATGTAGGCCTGGTTGTTGGCCAGCACCACCTCCTGCACCCTGATCAGTTTGCGCAGCACGCTGAGGATCTGGTCGAGCTCGACCTTGGTGTACGGGTGGCTGAGCTGGTCGGTGCGCACGCCCTCCTCGCCGCGCGCGATGCGCACCAGCAGTTCGACGTCGCCTCTGTCGCGGGTGGACAGCGGGGCGAGGACCGGGTTGGAGGTGAGGGCGTTGTCGATGTAGCTGAGCGCGAACAGGTCGTCCTTGCCGGAGAGCACGTCGCCGAGGTTCCAGACGTCGGCACGGTTGGCCAGCATGTCGGGGATGCGGAAGCGCTGCCCCGACTCGGTGTACGGGTTGCCCGCCATGCACACGGCGAACCGCTTGCCGCGCAGGTCGTAGGTGCGGGTACGGCCGTTCCAGACGCCTTCGATGCGCCGCTGGGCGTCGCACAGCGAGATGAACTTCTGCAGCAGTTCGGGCGAGGTGTGCTGGATGTCGTCGAGGTAGAGCAGGGTGTTGTTGCCCGACTCCAGGGCGAAGGAGATCTTTTCGACCTCCTGCCTGGCGGTGGCGTCGGGCGCGTCGGCGGGGTCGAGCGAGGTGACCTCGTGGCCGAGCGCGGGCCCGTTGACCTTGACGAAGAGCAGCCCGAGGCGGCTGGCGACGTACTCCATGAGCGTCGTCTTGCCGTACCCGGGAGGGGAGATGAGCAGCAGCAGGCCCATCTGGTCGGTGCGCTTGCCCGCGCCCGCAGCGCCGAGCTGTTTGGCGAGGTTGTCGCCGATCAGCGGCAGGTAGACCTCGTCGAGGAGCCGGTTGCGGACGAAGGCGCTCATGACCTTGGGCTTGTACTCCTCCAGCCTGAGCCGGTCCCGCTCCTGGGCGACGAGTTCGCCGCGGCGCTTCTGGTAGGCGCGGTAGGCGGGGACACGTTCGGCGCGGAACGCGCGCGTCCTGGCCAGCGTCTCGTCGAGGCGCAGCGTGAGGCTCCGCTCGGTGATGCGCGCGTGGGTGCCGAGCAGGCCGTCGACGGTGGCGGTGAGCGCGGCGCTGGAGTCGTGCCGCGGCAGCTCGCACAGCTGTACGGCCAGCGCCTCGGGAAGCTCGTCCGACCGGTCGAAGGCGCTCAGCCACGCCTTGGCGAGCTGGATGCGGTCGGGCAGGGCGAGCGCGCGAAGGTCCTCCTCGAACTCGCGGGTGCGGGTGGGGCCGAGCGCCTGCCGGAACCTGTCGAGGATGTTCCTGGCCGCGGCGCTGGTGACGAAGCCCTCGGGCTTGCCCGCGAGCTCCTCGACGAGGTATTCGCCGGCGAGCGCGACCACGGCGGGGTCCGCGCCGAAGGCGTGCGGAGCGAGGAAGACGGAGACGGCGGCGGACAGCTCGGCCGCGAGCGTGTCGAGCGCCTCGACCTGGCCGAAGGCGTCCCGAGCCCGCACCAGCGATGCGGCCCGTGTGGTCAATGTTTTACGTGAAACATCCTGGAGACCGAATGTCCAATAGAGCTGCGCCGCCGCGCGAGCCGCCGGAGGGTAGCGGAGCAGGCCCGCGCCGTCCTGGAGCCGCTGCAGCGCAGCGAGGATCGCGGTCGCGTCGTGGTCGTGGACGCCGCGCTCGTAACCCTCGTCGTAGCGTTCCTCCGCGGCCAGCCGTACCAGGGCCGCGAGGTCGGCGCCGGCGGGGACGGCAGGCAGCAGCGAGGCGGCCAGGTGCTCGGCGCGGTAGACGTCCGGCGTTTCGGAGACCAGCAGCTGGGACCAGAAGGGCCGGGTCTCGGCGAAGGAGTCGGGCACGGGGGAGCGGTAGTCGGTGCCGGTGATCGCGAAGTGCATGGCGCCGTCGTGCGGCACCAGGGTCAGGTCGATCGGCTGGGTGTTGACGGCGAAGGCGTGGCGGCCGAGCCTGAGCGTCTCGCCGTCGGCGGAGAACAGGTCGAGGCGGTCGCGTAGCGCTCTGCCGGCCTCCTGCTGGGCGGCCTTGACCCGGCCTTCGAGCTCCTCGGCGCGCACGGAGGCGCCGAGGTCGCGCAGCTCGCCCGCGGACGAGCGGAGCTTGGCGACCATGGGATCGGTCGCGAAGTAGGTGTTGATCTCGTCGAGGGAGGCCAGCGTCGACACGCGCCGGGTCACGCTCGCGAGGATGCGGTCGGTGGAGGCGGCGACGCGGTCGGCGCGCCTGGCCCTGTCGTCGAGCTGGGTCTGCTTGCGCGCGGAGAAGGCCTCGTAGACGTCTTCGCGCTTGGCCGTGAGCTGGGCGGCGAAGTCGTCGAACTCGCCGAAGCGGGACTCCAGCGTTTCGAGCTGGAGCATGAGGCGGCCGAGCTGCTCGTCGCAGCGTTCGGGGGTGTCGGCCATCGCCAGCGCGCCCGTGACGGCCTGGCCGAGCAGGGCGAACTCGGCGGCGAACGCGGCCCTTCCCTCGCTGGCGAGCAACTGCCTGCGGCGGCCTTCGAGGACGGCGCGGGCGCGGTTGACGCCGCCGAGGACCTCGCCGATGCGTTCGAGGATGGAGGTGCGGACGGTCGCGTCGGCGATGTCGAGCGAGCCGACCACCTCGGTGACGACCTCGAGCCCTTCGGCCTGGGCGACGAGCCGTTCGGCGACGGGGGCCGCGGCGGCGACGGTGGCGATGGCGGCCGCGTCGGCCTCCAGTCGCGAGACCGCGGCGTGGTAGCCGGTGAACGCGTCGGCGCCCTCGAGGAACGACACCGCCCTCCTGCCCACCGACGTCAGCTCGTCGGCCAGCGTGGCGACGAGGGCGTCGAGAGCGGCCAGGTCGATGTAGCGGACCTCGCGCAACGTCACCAGCCGCCCCTGGGCGCGGCGCAGCTCGGCCAGGCGGGAGACCCAGGCGTCGGCGGAGGTCAGCGTCTCGCCGCGGGCCTGCCGTACCAGGGCCGTGGTGTCGGCGGCGGCGCTCTCCAACGTGGCGACGGCCTGGAGGGTGAGCTGGGCGACGTTCTCGTACTCGTCGAGGACCTGCTCGGCGGTGGCGCGGACGTCGCCGAGCGGGCCGCGGAGCCCCTGGTCGCCCAGCCAGTGGTAGTGGTCGAATGCCCTGGTGCAGGCGGCGATCAGCGCCTCGAAGGTCGCCTCGGAGGGCGCCATCTCCTCGACCATGCGCGCCACCGACAGGCAGTCGGAGATGCCGCGGACCAGCTCGGCGTTGCCGATGCGCTCCAGCGGCCCGGTGCCGGTGGGCTGTCCGGCCGCGTAGGTGTCGGAGACGTACGGCGTCTGCCACACCTGCATCGGATGGACGCGGGTCGGCTCCTCCGAGGTCGCCCTGAAGACCACCAGCGTGCCGTCGTCGAACAGGGAGTAGCCGTGGCACGGAAGCGGGTTGGCGACCTCCTTCCTGATCACGTTGTACGGCAGCAGCAGCGACCGGCCGTCGGCCCGCGCGTGGAAGACGTAGAGGACGTCCTCGCCGTTGGGCGAGCGGATCACCCGCTCGAACTCCAGGTCGGCCACCTGGGTGTCGAAGGTCTTGGACACCCCGGTGGACAGGTAGTAGCCGCCGGGGAAGATGATGCCCTGGTCCTCGGGAAGCCGCTGGCAGGCGAGCGCGATGCCGTCGAGCCTGGTGACGGACTTGGTGCGGGTGTTGAAGACCAGGTGCCGCCACTCGGTCTCCTTGTACGGCTTGACGCGCAGCAGGATGAGCGGCCCGATCCTGGCGTGGTCGACCTCGGCGTCGGCCAGCGACTGCAGCGGTTCGGCGACGGGCTCCTGGTAGATGCCCTCGCCGGACTCCGTGTTGTTCTCGATCTTGATGGTGAGGTCGCCGCCGACCGTCTCGACGAACACCTCGTCGTAGATCGAGATGTGGGGGTGCCTGCCGAGGACGTGGTCGTCGCGTGTGGTCGGCGTCCACTCGAAGTCGTGCGAGGGAGGGAAGACGTGGTCGCGCTCCCCCCGGTTGTCCTGGTAGGTCGTCTCCCCGTGGATGTCGACGGCCCACCGCAGGACCCGCAGGTCGGTCGGCCCCGTCTGGAAGACGGCCAGCAGCTTGCCTTCGAGGCGCCGAAGCTGGAGAAGCCTGGTCTCCTTGTAGTAGCGGTACAACTCCGCGAAGTCCTTCCGGAACGCCGGGTCGCTGAGCGCGCCCAACTGTTCCGCATCGAACCTGAACGCGTCGCCGTCGCGGCTGAACCTGTGGACGGAGAACACGTCATCCACAGCCGTCTCCGGCTTCAGGCCGATGAAGACGTTGTAGCCGAAGAGCATCAGGTCGCCGACCGAGACGATGTCGCGGGGGACGCAGTTGTTCTCCGTGCGGATCCGCTCGGTGCCGATCAGGCGGAGTTCGGCGCCGCCGAAGACCTTCAGCCGCTCCTCGTTGAGCGCCTCCGCGGCCCTCGCCAGCTCCTTGACCTGGCCGGACAGCCGGTTGCGCAACACCTCGTAGGTGCCGGCCTCCAACGCGCCCGCCCCCGACGAAAGAGACCCCGCACCCGACGAGGGGGAGGGCGTGCCGGGCGAAGAGGCGGGAGCGCCCGGCGAAGGCGAGGCCGTACCGGGGGAAAGCGGACCGGGGCCGCCGGAACCGGCGGCCCCCTCGTGGGCGGTCGTCACGTCAGCCCTTCACCGCCGTGAGCGCCGCCACCGACGACTCGGCCACGCCGAGCCTGCGCGCGCTCTCCAGGAGCTCGTGCAGCTTCGCCGTCTCGGGCCCGCCGTGCGAGATGAGCTGCATGAGCAGCGCCGACACCGACAGGTTCTTCACGTCCTCGGTGCCGATCCCGCCGACCAGCCTCGCGAGGTCCTCGGTCAGGTTCGCCGACCCGTTGAGGTACGGCTCGGCCAGCGTCCGCGTGACCGACGAGTGCTCGACGAATCCGTCGACGGCCTTCGCCGCGGTGATCGAGCCGACGACCTTGTCGAAGAACATGCTGTCGCCGCCGACGATGTCGATGTTGGCCTTGGACAGGCCCGCCGCCACGACGCTCGCCTGCGACTCGGCGACCTGCCGCTGCACGTCGATGTGCTTGAGCCTGATCTCCTTGTCGGCTTCGAGACGCAGGCGGTACTCCTCGTGCGTCCTGGTCGCCTCGTCCATGGCGGCCATGGCCTTGGCCTTCTCGATCAGACCCTCGGCCTCCGCCTTGAGCCTGTCGCCCGTGACCAGCGCCATCGCCTGCTCGCCCTCGGCCTGCGCCTTGAGCCGCTCGCCTTCGACCAGCGCCATCGCCTTCGCGCCTTCGGCCTCGGCCTTCAGCTTCTCCGCGGTCGCCATCGCCTCGGCGCGGCCGACCTTCTCGATGGCGTCGGCGCCGCGTTCCTGCACCTGGACGTCGGCCAGGCCCTTGGCGGCGGCCTCCGCCTGAAGTCCCTCGGCGAGCCTGATCTTGGCCCGCGCGTCCAGCTCGGCCGCCTGCTGCCTGGCCTCGGCCAGCGTGAGTTCCTCGCGCGCCTTGTGCTTGGCCGCCGCCTCGGCCGCCTCCGCCGCCTTGATGTCCTTGACCAGGCTCTCCTGGGCCTCCGCCTCGGCCTGGATGATCGTGGTCTGGCGCAGCCGCTCGGCCTCCTCGATGGCGCGCAGCTTCTTGATGTTCTCTTCCTGCTCGGCGACCGTCTTCTCCACCGCGATCCGCTCGCGCACGACCTCGGCGATCGACCGCTTCTCGGTCTCGACCTCCTTGTCCTTGGCGATGCGCGACAGCTCGGTCTCCCGCTCGCGGGAGATGACCTCCAGCATGCGGTCCTTCTCGATCCGCTCGCTCTCGATGGCGATGACCCGCTCGCGGTTCTTCTCGGCGACGGCGATCTCGCGGTTGCGGTTCTCGGTCTGGACGCCGAGCTGCTCGTCGGTCTTGATGTGCGCGGCCTGCGCCTTGAGCCGCTCCTCGGCCTGCACGCGGGCGATCTCCGCCTCCTCGCGCGCCTTCATCGTCTCGATCTCGCGCTTCTGCTTGATCTCCGCGTCCGCCTGGCGGCGCTTCAGCTCGAGGATGGCCTCGGCGGCGTCGACGTTCTGGCGGGTGATCTCCTTCTCCTCGCTGCGCCTGAACTCGTTGGTGCGAACGTTCTCGTTGGCGGTCAGCTCGGTGATCTTGCGGATGCCCTGGGCGTCGAGGATGTTGGCCGGGTCGAGTTTGGCCATCGGCGTCTGCTCCAGGTAGTCGATCGCCGCGTCCTCGAGGCTGTAGCCGTTGAGGTCGGTGCCGATGACCTGGATGATCTGGTCGCGGAACTCGTCACGCTTGGTGTAGAGGTCGACGAAGTCGAGCTGCTTGCCGACGGTCTTGAGCGCCTCGGAGAACTTCGCGTTGAACAGCGCCTGCAGCGTGGTCTCGTCGCTGGCTCGCTCGGTGCCGATGGCCTGGGCCACCTTGATGACGTCCTCGATGGTCTTGTTCACCCTCACGAAGAACGTGATGCGGATGTCGGCCCTGATGTTGTCGCGGCAGATCAGCCCTTCGGCTCCGGTTCGGGCGATCTCGATGGTCTTCACCGAGATGTCCATGACCTCGGCCTTGTGCAGGACGGGCAACACGACGGCGCCGGTGAAGGTCACGTCCACCCTGCGAACCTTGGAGACGATGAGCGCCTTGCCCTGTTCGACTTTTCTGAACAGCCGGCTGATCGCGAAGAGCAGGCCGATGACGACGATCAGGATGACGGCCAGCAGAATGCCGAAACCGGTTGAGATCACACTCATATGCGGTCCTCCATGACGTAGAAGAACTCGCCCTCTGCGTCGTAGTCGAAGATCAACGCGGTCTGGCCGCGGGAGAGCAGGTCGCCGCCTGTCGTCCTGACCTGGACGACGGCAGACGAGCCGTCGGAGGCGGTGACCTCGGCCTGGCCGAAGGTCGCGTCGGCTCGGCCGGTGCGCACCACGCACCGCCGGCCGACGAAGTCGTGGCGGGAGGGCTCCTTCTTGTCGGGAAAGAGCCTGCGCATGGGGATGATCAGCAGTTTCGTGCCCGTCCATCCGGCGGCGAGCGCCGCGGCGAGCACCAGCGGCCCGCCGCCGAGGAGCACCACGCCTGCCAGGCTCACGAACCACGAAAGGGCGACGAACAGCGAGAAGGCGACGGCCGCGGGGATGCCGCCGAGGCCGAGCGGGAGCTGTGCGCCGTCCAGGTCGATGTCGCCGCCCACGAACATGACCACGAGCCAGTAGCCGACGACCACGACGAGTAGGAAGCTGAAGAGCGCAGCTGGGAAGGCCAGCGCGGCGTCAACGAATGCGGGCATCGGCTCCCTCGGATAAAAGCCCCCGATATGAGGTGAATATTTCCGTGGGCGGGTTGCAGCCCGCTTGAAAAACGCTTAATGCCCCGGTACGGCCAGCCCCGTCTCGTAGGCGACGATGACCGCCTGCACCCTGTCGCGCAGGCCGAGTTTGGCGAGCACGTTGCTCACGTGCGTCTTCACGGTGTGCTCGCTGACGACCATCTCCGTGGCGATCTCGGCGTTCGACAGCCCGCGGGCGATCAGCGCGAGCGTCTCCTGCTCCCTCGCCGTGAGGACCGACAGCCGCTCCGCCGACACCGACGCCGCCGCAGGGCGGGAGGTGAACTCGGCGATCAGCCGGCTGGTGACGGTGGGCGCGAGGAGGGATTCCCCCGCGGCGACCACCCGGACCGCGTTGACCAGCTCGTCCCTGCGCACGTCCTTCAGCAGGAACCCGCTGGCCCCCGCCCGCAGGGCGTCGTAGACGTAGTCGTCGAGGTCGAACGTGGTGAGCATGAGGACCTTGGTCTCCCGCCCCACCAGCCTGGCCGCCTCGATGCCGTCCATCCTGGGCATGCGGATGTCGAGCAGCAGGACGTCGGGCCGGTGCTCCCGGACCAGCGCGACGGCCTCGATGCCGTCGCCCGCCTCGGCGACCACGTCGATGTCGGGCTGCGCGTCGAGGATCATGCTGAACCCGCCGCGCACGAGCTCCTGATCGTCGGCGACGACCACCCTGATGCTCATCGATTCGCTCCTTGTTCCACGTGGTCCCGCTCGGGGGTGAGCGGCAGCCGTACCGAGACCTGGAAGCCCTGGCCGTCGGGTCGGGGACCGGCGGTCGCGGTGCCGCCGCAGGCGGCGGCGCGTTCGCGGATGCCGATGAGGCCGTTGCCGCCCGAGGGCAGCGCGATGCCCGAGCCTGCGCCGTCGTCGGTGACGTCGATCGACAGGGCCTCGTCGCTCCAGCGGAGGACCAGGTCGGCGCGGGAGGCTCCGGCGTGCTTGACGACGTTGGTCAGCGACTCCTGCGCGATCCGGTACACCGCCACCTCGACGTCGGGCCGCAGGGGGCGGGCCGTTCCGTGCACCTGGAAGGCGACCGGCAGCGGCAGCTGGGACGTCAGCGCCGGCAGGTCGGCGACCGTGGGCTGCGGCGCGCGCGGCCCCTGCTCCTCCTTGAGCACGCCGAGCATGTGGCGCAGCTGGACCATCGCGTCGCGGCCCGCGGCGGCGATGGCGTCGAAGGCCGCCTCGGCGCGGGCGGGGTTGCTCCTGACGACCACGGGTCCCGCCTCGGCCTGCACGACCATCAGGCTGACCGCGTGCGCGAGGATGTCGTGCATGTCACGGGCGATCCTCGCCCTTTCGCGCTCGGCGGCGCGCTCGGCTTCCACTTCCCGCTCCTTCTCCAGCTGTACGGCACGCTCCTCCAGCGCGGCGGCGTACGCGCGTGAGGTGGCGGTGGCCATGCCGACGGCGTAGGCGGCGACGGCGCCCACGGTGCCGCGCACGGCGGTCTCCGACGAGCCGACCAGCAGCAGGCCGCCGCCCACCGTGACGATCAGCACCGCCACCCTCTGCCACCCGCGCGAGTAGGCGGCGACGGTGTACATGCTGATCAGGCTGGCGTACCAGACCGGCTGAGCGGGCACCGAGTCGGCCAGGTCGTAGAGGGAGAGCGCGCAGGCCGTCGCCAGCATGCTGCGCACGGGAGCCTTACGCCGCCAGATCAGGGGAAGCGCGGACGCGACCACGACCGCGTAGCCCCACCAGTGCCATGGCTCGCCCGAGGAACTCTCGCCGACGAACGGCCAGATCTGGACGACCAGCACCAGAGCGGTCAGCGCGAGGTCCACCTGCAGCGGCGGGAGCGCGCGGAAGCGCTCCTTGAGGCGGGCGATTTGCGGCAGATCCGACACAGCGTCCAATCTTCCTCCTTTCTCAGGGCGCTCCATGCCATGGTCGGCGACCGGACGGGGTTCGCGGATCGCCGGTGGGAGCGGTCTGTGCTCGCTCTCAAGAGGGATCCGGCACGCGAGGTTGACCTCAGGTTTGGTTGAGGTTGCAGAGTGGGGTGACTGACACGAGGAGATGATCGAGATGAAGGCTGCGGCGTTCGCGACCCCCGGTGGGCCCGACGTGCTTCAGGTGATGGAGATCGAGACCCCGCAGGCGGGTCCCGGCCAGGTGAGAGTGCGGGTCAAGGCGGCCGGGGTGCAGCCGTACGACGCGGCGGTGCGGGCCGGATGGACCCCGCCCGGCGTGACGGGTGGGCTGCCGCGTATCCCCGGCAACGAGTTCGCCGGCGTGGTCGACCAGGTGGGCGCAGGCGTCACCGGATTCGCCGAGGGCGACGAGGTGCTCGGTTTCAGCCAGTTGAACGCCTATGCCGAGTACATCGTGGTCGGCGCCGACCAGGTGGCGCCCAAGCCCCCGGAGGTGCCGTGGGCGGTGGCGGGCGGCCTGACCGCCGGGGTGCAGACGGCGGAGCTCGCCTTGACGACGATCGGCCTGAGGGAGGGCGAGACGCTGCTGGTGCACGGGGCGTCGGGCTCCGTGGGGACGGCGGCGGTGCAGATCGCCCGCAGGCTCGGCGCCACGGTGATCGGGACCGCCAGGGAGGAGAACCACGACTATCTCCGATCGCTCGGCGCGATCCCCGTCGCCTACGGGGACGGGCTGGCCGAGAGGGTCAGGGCGCTCGGCCAGGTGGACGCTGCGCTCGACGGCGCGGGAGGGCAGGCGCTCGAGGTGTCGCTGGAGCTGGTGAAGGACCCGGCGAAGATCGTCACGCTGGTGGAGCACGGCAGGGCGGCCGAGCTGGGAGTGCGGCTGGTGCAGGCGGGCCGTACGGCAGAGCGGCTCGGCAGGTACGCGGACCTGATCGCGAAGGGCGGGTTCACGTGGCTGGTCCGCCGCACGTTCCCCCTCGACCGCGCCGCCGACGCGCACAGGGAGATCGAGACGGGCCACGGACGGGGCAAGCTGGTCATCGAGATCCCCTGACCCGCCGCCGGTCACCTGGGCCTGAACGAGGACCCGCCCCCACCGCTGATCTCGGACTGACGGCATGGGGTGCGGGTCGGGCTTTCGGATCGGTGCGCCGGTCCGGCCGAAGACCCCAGCCCTCGCTCGCGGTGGCGCAGGTCGGGATTCTTCGGTGGCCTGGGGGCGCGGTGATGTTCGTCCGCGCTCGCGGGCGCCGGGATGGAGGTCGGTTGGCGGGATCTTAGCGATAGGCGGCTTTTCCGCCACTGTCTCGGGCGTCCCCCTCCCGGCCACCATGGGGGCGTAACCAACGGGTCAGAGAAGGGAAGCCCCGATGTCCGCTGTCACCTCCACGCCGGCCGCCGACAACACCGCCGCTCTCGCCCACTTCGCGGCGCGGCTCGCGTTCGAGACCGATGTGTCCGACGTCGCGTCGGACCTGGCCGGCAAGGTCCCCGGCGTCGTGGTGATCGACTCGCGGAGCCTGGAGAGCTGGAACCAGGGCCACATCGAGGGCGCCATCCACCTGCCCACCGCCGAGATCGCCGCCAGGGCGGCCGATCTGGTACCCGCGGACGTGACCGTGGTGACCTACTGCTGGGGCCCGGGGTGCAACGGCGCCACCAGGGCCGCGCTGGAGTTCGCCAAGCTCGGCTACCGGGTCAAGGAGATGCTCGGCGGCTTCGAGTACTGGGCGCGCGAGGGCTTTCCCGTCGAGACCGCGGGCGGTGTGACCAGGAACCCGGTCGACCCGCTCACCGCCCCCGTGTCCGGCATCGCCTGCGCCTGCTGACGCCCGCGGACAGGGGCCGGTTGGCGCCCCCGGCTGTAACGCGGCGGCCGGGGGCGATCATGTTCTACCCCGTCCAGCGTGCGTCAATCACGGAGATCACGTGCCCGCTGGTTGAAGCGCCCGACCTTGGCGCGATTGCCGCAGCCCTCCATCGAGCACCACCGCCGCCTGCCGTTCTTGCTCACGTCGGCGAACCACAGGACGCACGCGGGATTGGCGCACTTGCGCACCCGTTCGGGCCGTTCGCGCAGCAGGTTCACGAAGGACTCGGCGACCACCCACGCCGCGTGAAACGAGGGGTCGTCGAGCACCAGTTCCTCGTACGGCTCCGCCCCGCGCAACCTGGGCCGCCGCGCGCCGTGGTCGAGGACGGCGTTGAGCCGCGACGCGTCGCTCTCTTCGAGGACGGCTCGCATCGCCGCCCGCACCTCCACGAGCCGTTCCCGCGCCGTCTCGTCCTCGGCAGGCAGGCCGTGCCCCTCCAGCCAGCGTCGCACGTCGGCAGGATCGTCGAGGAAGTCGACCCACGCGTCCCGCTCGACCCAGTGGGTGTCGACGAGGTCGAGCGGAAGGGGCTCACCCAGCAATGGCCTGTTCACACCATCAATCTTAGCTTGACCGGTTAATGGATGGGCGTGGTCAGCGGCTCAACAGGGCCTCGGCGATGGCGATCTCGTCCTGGTTGATCCTGGCTTCGCCGTCCTCCAGGTCCCACAGCCCGTCCTGCAGCAGGCGGCCCAGCGTCCATCCGACGGCCCGCTCCCGATCCAGCCCCAGCCTTTCGACCATCAGGTCGAACCGCCTGAGCACCGTCCCGCGTACGTCCGTGGACGGCCGGCGGTTGCGCAGCGCGGGCATCAGCTCGAACCCGGGGTCGCCCACCAGCGGCTTGGGGTCGATGGCGAGCCATGGTTCGCGCGCCCCTGCCAGCACGTTGCTGTAGTGCAGGTCCCAGTGGAGCAGCCGGTCTCCTGCCTCGCCGGCCAACTCGCGTACGGCGGCCGCGCTCCGCTCCAGCCACACCCTGTCGTCGGGGTGGGCCTGGGGCAGCAGCTCGGGCGCCTCCTCCAGCATGCCGGAGGCGATGTCGCCGAGGGTCCGCATGCCCTCGGGCCCCGGGTGCGTGACCAGGCGGGCGAGCAGGTCGGTGAGGATCTCGAGCGCTCGCTCGCAGTCGGGCATGGCCTCGAGCGAGCGGTCGCCGTCGAGGCGTTCGAGCAGGAGGGCGTTGGCCCGGTGCGGCGAGGTCGGCGACGGGACGGTCGCCTCGTCGAGGAGGTGGACGATCCCGTCACCCGCCCACGCGCGAAGGCCGGGGCCCTCGCCGATGCTCTCGCCGGTCGCGGGCTGGAGCTTGAGCGCGGCGAGGGTGCCGTCGGCCCGCCGTACGGGGATGACGAGCGACACCATCCCGTGCAGCACCGCGCCGTCGGGGCGCAGGTCCCAGCGGTCGAGGAAGTGCTCGGCCAGGCCTGGCAGGTCGGCCGTCCACGAGGGGCCCGCGTCGTCGGCGTACACCAGGTGGTGTGCCGCGAGCTCCTCGGGGACTTCGATCATCAGAAGTGCCAGGGGAACGGCGACCAGTCGGGGTCGCGCTTCTGCAGGAAGGAGTCGCGGCCCTCGGCGGCCTCGTCGGTCATGTAGGCGAGGCGGGTGGCCTCGCCGGCGAAGAGCTGCTGGCCGACCAGGCCGTCGTCGATGAGGTTGAAGGAGTACTTCAGCATCCGCTGCGCGGTGGGCGACTTGCCGTTGACCTTCCGAGCCCATTCGAGCGCGGTGGACTCCAGCTCCTCGTGCGGGACGACGGCGTTGACCATGCCCATCCTGTGGGCGTCGGCCGCGGTGTAGGTGTCGCCGAGGAAGAAGATCTCGCGGGCGAACTTCTGGCCTACCTGGCGGGCCAGGTAGGCCGAGCCGAAGCCGCCGTCGAAGCTGGCCACGTCGGCGTCGGTCTGCTTGAAGCGCGCGTGCTCGGCGCTGGCGAGCGTCAGGTCGGACACGACGTGGAGGCTGTGGCCGCCACCGGCCGCCCAGCCGGGGACCACGCAGATGACGATCTTCGGCATGAAGCGGATGAGCCGCTGCACCTCGAGGATGTGCAGGCGGCCGGTCGAGGGGGTGCCGTCGGCGTACTGGTAGCCGTCCTTGCCCCTGATCCGCTGGTCGCCGCCCGAGCAGAAGGCCCAGCCGCCGTCCTTGGGTGAGGGGCCGTTGCCGGTGAGCAGCACGCAGCCGACGTCGGTGGCCTGCCTGGCGTGATCGAACGCGCGGTAGAGCTCGTCGACCGTCTGCGGCCTGAAGGCGTTGCGCACCTCGGGCCGGTTGAAGGCGATGCGGACCGTGCCCTGGTCGACGGCGCGGTGGTAGGTGATGTCGGTGAAGTCGAAACCCTCGACGACCTGCCAGGCCTTGGGATCGAACAGCTCGGAGACCATGGTTCAAGAGCCTAACGGATCTGCTCCTCGGCCCATTCGGCCCATTCCCGCTGGGCCGTGGTGAAGCGCAGGCCCCATTCCAGCACGATCCTGCCGTAGACCGACAGGTTGTCGTCGCCCTCCTCGACCGCCGCCCTGATCCCCTCCAGCGCCTCGTGCCGGGAGGCGGCGACGGCGGCCTGGTCGCGCAGGCCTCGCGCGACTTCTTCGACAGGACGTGGAAGGTGATCGGCGGCACGAGCGACCCGACGCCGCACGCGGGCGCGGCCGTCCTGCACCGCTGGACACTCGACCTCTCCCTCGGCACGGTGAAGGAGGAGCAGCTGGACGACCGGGGCGTGGAGTTCCCCACGTTCAACGAGGACCGCCTCGGCCGCGCCAGCCGCTACCTCTACGCGGTCACCGGCGGCGAGGTCGTCAAGTACGACACCGAACGCGGAACCAGCACGGGGACGCCGGTCGACGGGCACGCGGGCGAGGCGGTCTTCGTGCCGAAGGCCGGCGCCGGCGCTAGCTAGCCCACCGCGCGGCCTTCGGCCCTCAGCTCCGCGAGCAGTTCGCCCTGGTCGGCGAGCATGTCCGTCAGGATCCGCCGCGCGTCGATGAGCAGATGGGCCACGTCTGGACTGGAGAGTTCGTAGACGACGGTCGCCCCGTCACGGGTGGCGCTCACGATTCCCGCTCTGCGAAGGACCGCGAGCTGCTGGGAGAGGCTCGAGGCCTCG
This sequence comes from Nonomuraea sp. bgisy101, assembly GCF_057708945.1. Taxonomy (NCBI): domain Bacteria; kingdom Bacillati; phylum Actinomycetota; class Actinomycetes; order Streptosporangiales; family Streptosporangiaceae; genus Nonomuraea; species Nonomuraea sp. bgisy101. The sequence goes on along the minus strand of NZ_JBYITD010000003.1, from coordinate 375,877 downwards.
ACGTCGATCTCGGTGAGGAGATCGCGGACCGGTCTGGGACCCTGCCTGAGGAGTTCTAGCACCTGGATGCGCACGGGATGCCCGAGCGTGCGGAAGAAATCTGCCTTGGCCTGGTACAGCGGAACGGGCATGCAACTATCGTAATATAGCGAGTTGCACAATTCTTCAACTTGATAGGATGATGGCGGGCATCGAGGGAGTGGAGCCATGGGGCGAGGCAGAGCCAAGGCGAAGCAGACGAAGGTCGCTCGCGAGCTGAAGTACACCAACCACCACATCGACTACGAGCGCCTGCGCGAAGAGCTCGGCGCCGACTCGTCGAGGGACGACACGGGGACCACGGAGCAGTCGCGCGACTCCGCGACGTCCTCCGGGTGACCTTTATCACGGCATGACGGGCGATCAGCTGGGCATTGACCTGGCGTGATCGCCCGAAACGGGCAGATGGTCGCCGCGCTGGCCGTCACCCAGACCGCAGGCTACGGCGTGCTGTACTACGCCTTCTCGGTCTTTCTCCAGCCGATGCGGGTGGAGCTGCGGGCGAGCATCACCCAGGTGGCGGGCGCGCTGACGCTCGCCGTCCTGGTGTCGGGCCTGGTCGCGCCGCTGGTCGGGCGGGTGCTCGACGCCAGGGGCGGCAGGACCCTGATGACAGCAGGCTCGTTGCTGGGCGCGCTCGCGCTGCTGGCGTGGTCGCGGGTCGGGTCGCTGGCCCAGCTCTATCTGGTGCTCGCGGCCGTCGGCCTGTCGTCGGCGATGGTCCTCTACGAGGCCGCTTTCGCCGTGGTCGTGGCCTGGTACGACGCGGCCCGCAGGGCGCGGGCGCTGCTCGCGGTCACGATCGTGGCGGGGTTCGCCTCCAGCGTCTTCATGCCGCTCACGGGCCTGCTCGTCGACCGGTACGGCTGGCGCTCCGCCCTGGTGGCGCTCGGCGTCGGCTACGGCCTGGTCGCCGTCCCCCTGCACTGGCTGACCTTGCGTGACAGGACCTCGGTCGCGCCGGAGCCCGGCTACGTCAGGAGCGCGCTGCGGGAACGGCCCTTCTGGCTGCTGGCCGCCGCGTTCCTGAGCCAGACCGGCGCGGTCGCGGTCATCGGCGTGCTGCTGGTGACGTACCTGATCGCGCTCGGACATGCCCCGCTGTTCGCCGCCACCGTCGCGGGACTGCTCGGGGTGCTGTCGGTCACGGGCCGCCTGGTCACGACGGGGCTGCAGGCCCGCCGGCCGACCGCGCTCGTCGCCGCCGCGGTGTTCGCGCTGCAGGGTCTCGCCGCGGCGCTGCTTCCCCTGGTCGGTCACACGGTGGCGGGCGCGATCGGCGCCGTCACCCTGTTCGGCCTCGGCTTCGGCGTCGGCACCCTGGCGCGCCCCGCGCTGCTGGCCGACCGCTACGACACGGCCGTCTACGCCACGCTCAGCGGCGCGCTCGCCCTGCCCATCACCGTCTCGAAGGCGGTGGCCCCGCTGGCGGCCGCCGCCGGCGCGCAGGTCATCGGGTATCCCGCCGTGATGGCGGGAGTGTGCGCGGCCTGCCTGGCCGCCGCGTCGTGCCTGGTCGGCTACGAGCGGGCGGCGTGAATCCGGTTCTCGCCCGCCATGAGCTCCGCCGTACGGTCGGCGGTCGCCGCGGCCCACGCGCCGGTCGTGAGGCCGCCGACGGCCAGTACCGCGGCTCCGCAGCCCGCGATGATCCACCACGCGGTGGTGCCCGCGGGTGAGGCGGGTCCGGTGGCGGCGATCACCGAGCCGATGACGGCGACTCCGAGGGAGATGCCGATCTGGCGGCTGGTGGAGGCGATGCTCGCGGCGACCCCTGCCTGCTCGCGGGGCATGCCGGACACCGCGGTGTTCGTGATCGGCGCGTTGACCATCCCGAAGCCGACGCCGAACAGGACGTAGGCGGTGAACATGAGCGCGTCCGACCGCCAGGCGCCGAACGCGGCGAACAGCACGCCGCTGGCCGCCATGGCCAGGCCCGCCAGCAGCGTCGGCAGCCTGGGACCGCGGGCGCCGACGATCCGCCCCGACAGCGGCGCGAAGAGCAGCGTCATCGAGGCCATGGGGAGCATGTAGAGACCCGCGTGGAGCGCGTCGAGGCCGCGCACCTGCTGCAGGTACAGCGTGTTGATGAACAGGAAGCCGCCCAGCGCCGCGAACGCGCTGACCGCCAGCGCGGTCGCCCCGCTGAACGGCACGCTGCGGAAGAAGCGCATGTCGATGAGCGGTTCGGGCCTGCGCGGCTCGTAGATCAGCAGCCCCGCCAGCGAGAGCGCCGCCAGGGCGAAGCAGCCGAGGATGAGCGGCGAGGACCAGCCCCTCGCAGGCGCCTCGATGATGCCGAACGTCAGCGAGCCCAGCAGCGTGATCACCAGCAGCTGTCCCACGGGGTCGAACCTGCGCGCTCTCGGGGCCTTGGACTCCGGCACGAACAGCGCGGTCAGGACCAGCGCGGCGACGCCGAGCGGCAGGTTGAGCCAGAAGATCGAGCGCCAGCCCAGCGTGTCCACCAGCAGGCCGCCCGCCAGCGGTCCCGCCGCCATGCTGATGCCCACCACGCCGCCCCAGACGCCGATGGCCCTGGCCCTCTCGCGCGGGTCGGTGAAGACGTTGGTGATGATCGACATGGCGACGGGGTTGAGCATCGACCCGCCCACCGCCTGGATCATCCGGAAGACGACCAGCCAGCCCATGCCGGGAGCGAGGCTGCACAGCAGCGAGCCGAGCGTGAAGAGCAGCAGCCCGAGCTGGAACACCCTGCGCCGGCCGTACCTGTCGGCGGTGGAGCCCGACAGCATGAGCAGTGAGGCCAGCACGAGGGTGTAGGCGTCGATCGTCCACTGCAGGGCGGAGACGGGAGCGTCGAACTCCCGTTGCATGGACGGCAACGCCACGTTGAGGACCGTACTGTCGAGGCTGACGATCAGCAGGCTCATGCAGCAGATCGCCAGCACCAGTATCCTGCGGCGATAGGTCACCTTTGTACGGTAACCGTGTGCCTCAGGATGGCCGCGGCCAGGGTCTCGTGCACCTGCGGCGCGAGCATGTGGCCCATGCCCTCCACCATCAGCAGCTCCGCCCCGGGGATGGCCTCGGCGATGAGCGCGCCGTGCCCCGGCTTGGCGGGCTCGTGCGTGCCCTCGATGACGAGCGTGGGCGCCTTCACCGTGTGCAGCACGCCCACGGGTTCGAACGCCATGTCGGCCGCCGCCGCGAGCCGGTGGTTGGCCGACGCGGACAGGTCGAGGGCCCGCTCGTGCAGCCGCTCGGCCTGGCGGCGCTCCTCGTCCTCGTCGAACGGGAACCCGCCGCCTGCCAGCACCCTCGCTTCGGCGAGCTGGAAGTCGATCTGCTCCCGCCTGGTCACGGGCGGGGGAGAGGTGATCATCTTGCGGTAGAAGTCCACGAACGCGGGCGTGGGAGGGGGCAGGCTGCCCTCAGGCTGCTCCTCGCCCATGAGCGCGCGCATGATGGTCATCCCCTCCTGGCGGCCCAGGGGCGAGGAGCCGATGGCCGTCAGCGTCGACACCCGCTCGGGGTGCTCGACCGCGATCCACTGGGCGAGCACGCCGCCGGCCGAGTGGCCGACCAGGTGCGCCGACTCGATCCCGTGGGCGTCGAGCACGGCCAGCGCGTCGTTCTTGATGTCGTGCCAGGTGTACGGGTCGGCCGCAAAGTCGATCGTCTTGGAACGGCCGGTGTCGCGGTGGTCGTAGCGGATCACCCTGCGTCCTCCCGCCGCGAGGCGGCCGACGAAGGCGTCGGGCCAGCTCGCGGGGCCCTGTGACATGGAGCCTGCGATGAGGAGGACGGGCGGGTGGGCGGTGTCGCCGAACTCTTCGGTGAAGATCGTGTTTTGCATGACTAGAGCATCTCGTGATGAGAGTCGCCTGCCATCTGTAGGACTACTAGTGCCAGTTCGGTACGGGAGCCGACGCCGAGTTTCGGATAGATCTTGTAGAGGTGGTACTCCACCGTGCGCGGGCTGAGGAACAGCTGGGCGGCCACCTCCTTGCTGGACGCGCCCGCCGCCACCAGCTTGGCGATGCGCAGCTCCTGCGGGGTGAGCGCGCCGAGCACGTCACGCTCCGGCCTGGCCCGCGCCTCTCCCGCCGCGCGCAGCTCGTCGCCGGCCCTGCGCGCCCATGGGCCCGCGCCCGCCCGCTCGAACGTCTCCATCGCGTAGCGCAGGTGCGGGCGGGCGTCGCCTGGACGGTGCAGCCTGCGCAGGCGCTCGCCGTACAGGAGGGCGGTCCTGGCCCGCTCGAAGCCCTCGGGATGCAGGTTCATGGCCTCGTCGAAAGCGGCGTCATCGCCGGTCAGCGCCCTGCACCTGGCCAGCAGCGCCCTCGCCTCCTGCGTGCGGGCGTCGGCCGACCAGCGCTCGTAGGCGGCGAAGGCGGCGCGGGCCGCGTCCAGCTCGCCGCAGCGCACCGCGGCCTCCACCCGGTCGGGCGTCGAGCGCCACACGGCGGTGGGATGCCCTGTCGCGGCCAGCGCCGTGAACCGGTCGTGGGCCGCCGCGTGGCGTCCCATCCCCAGGTCGAGCAGGCCCAGCGCGTAGCGTGCCGTGCTGGCGCGCAGTCCGACACGGTGCGGGATCGCGATCGCCAGCGCCTCGTTGGCGAAGCGGGCGCAGTCGTCCTCGCGCCCCTGGAGCGCCGCGACCGCTGCCAGATTGGCCAGGTGCGCGGCGACCGAGTTGGTGTAGCCGGCCTCGCGGGCCAGCTCGAGCCCCTCCTCGGCGATCGCCGCGCTGTGGGCGAATCTTCCCTCGATCCGCTCGGCCGTCGCCACGAACTCCAGCACCACGGGTAGCTGCCCCACCATGCCGGAGACCCTGGCCGCGCGGCCCGCCCTGGCGACCAGCTCGACGGAGACGTCGGCCTCGCCCAGGTAGCTGGCCGCGGCCGAGGCCCACAGGAACTGGGCGGCGTCATGGAGCTCGCCGGTACGGCCCAGCGCCCCGCGCAGCAGCAGCGCTCCCTTGTCCCGCTCGCCGCCGAGCATCGCCCCGATGCCCGCCACCGCGTCGCGCAGGAAGCTCGGGGGAAAGGCCTCGGCACGGCGGCCGATCGCCACGAGCGCCTCGACGTCGCCCACGTAGGACGCCGCTTCCGAGGCGTCGGCCAGCATCTCCAGCGTGTCGCCCGAGGACAGGATGCGCAGTGCCTCGGCCGCGTCACCGGAGTTGAGCTCGAACCTGCCTCTGAGCTGCGCGAACTCCGGCCGGTCGGCGAGCGACCTGGCCTCGGCCAGGCAGCTCTCCGCCTGCCCCGGGCGCCCTCCGAGCCAGGCCGAGGTGGCCGCCGCGGCCAGCCGTACCGCGCGCCGCTCCCTGTCAGGCGTCAGCTCCGCCGCCCGCACGAGCGCGGTGGCCGCGTCGGCGTAGCCGCCGCGCGCCTTCGCCCGCTCGGCGGACGCGCCCAGCTCGGCCGCGACCTCCTCGTCCTGGCCCACCGTCGCCGCCGCCCTGTGCCACGCCCGCCGGTCGGGGTCCGCCACCTGTACGGCGAGCGCCCGGTGCACCTCACGCCGTCGCATGGCGCTGGACTCGGCGCAGACGGCCGACCTGACCAGCGGGTGCCTGAACCTGATCGCCGAGTCGACGCTGATCAGGCCGGCCGACTCCGCGGGCCTGAGCGCGGGCTCGGCTGTGTCCGCGGCCTTCAGCACCACGTCGAGGTCGCCCCTGCCTTCGAGCGCGGCCACCAGGAGCAGGTGCCGGGTGTCCTCGGGCAGGCGCCGCACCTGCTCGCCGAAGATCCCCGCGCCCACCGGCAGCGGCTCGGGCAGCGGTGCCGTGCCGGCCAGCTGCGCCGGGGTCAGCAGCTCCACCGTCTCGTGCAGGGCCAGCGGGTTCCCCCCGGTCAGCTCGACCAGGCGCGCGACCACCTCTCGCGCGGGTTCGGCCCGCTCGGCGAGGAGGGTGACGGCGCTGTCCTGGTCGAGCCCCCTGAGCGGCAACTCGGGCAACCCCGGCGTGCGCGCCTCCCCGCGGACGGCCAGCAGCATCGCGATCCGCTCGCTGCCCAGCCGCCTGGCCGCGAACAGCAGAGCGTCCGCCGACGCCTGGTCGATCCACTGGAAGTCGTCGACCACGACCAGCAGGCCCCCGGGCTCGGCGGCTTCGATCAGGAGGGACAGGACGCCCGCGGCGACGAGGAACCGGTCGTCGCTGCGGGCGGCGGCCAGGCCGAGCGCCCCGGCCACCGCGTCACGCTGCGGCTCGGGGAGGGCGTCGAGCTCGGCCGTGACGGGGCGGAGGAGCTGGTGGAGCGCCGCGAACGCCAGCCCCGCCTCGCTCTCGGTGCCCGTGGCCCTGAGCACCCTCAGCGGGCCGGCCTGCCCGGCCGCGTGTTCGACGAGGGCCGACTTGCCGATCCCGGCGTCGCCGCGGACGACGAGGGCCTGGCCGTGGCCCTTGTCCGCGGCGGCCAGGACGGCGGTGATGGCGGCTTGCTCGGCGGCTCTGCCGTACAGAACGTCTTTCTCACGCACCCGCTTGAGCCTACGAGCCGCCGCCCGTCAATCGTGCACAGGGTATTGGAATGGAGTGTTCCGTTCTGCTATAGTGGAGACATGATCCTCACCGAGGCGCACGAAGCCCTCCGCACCGTCATCCGCAACGTTCCCGCCGACGGCTGGGACCTGCCCACCCCCTGCGCCGAGTGGAACGTCACCCAGGTGCTCCAGCACGCCGCCGGCGACCAGATCGGCTACGCCGCGTTCATCACCGGCGGGCCGATGCCCGAGGAGAACCCCTTCGCCCCCTCGGGCAAGCTGGCCGACGCACCCGAAGAGGTGGCGGAGCGGGCGATGAAGGCCTCGGCCGACGCGTGGGCGACCGTGTCACCCGACGCCCAGGAGGTCCCGGTCCCCGTGCCGCCGAACACGATGACCTACACGCTCGGCATCGGGGCGTGCGCGCTCGACGCCGCCGTCCACGCCTGGGACATCGCGAAGGCGACGGGTCAGCCCTCGCCGCTCACCCCGGCCATGGCCCGCGAGCTGCTTTCGATCGCCGAGCAGCACATCGAGCCGCTCAGGACGTACGGCGTCTACGCCGCCGTCCTCGACCGCGCGGAGGGCGACGACGACGTGGCCGTCCTGCTGCGCTACCTCGGCCGCGATCCCCACTGGACCGCCTGAGTCCCGCCTCGGAACGGCGGGCCGCTCACCCCTGCCCGCCGACGCCGAGCCTGCGCCTGACCGCGGCCAGCTCGCCCTTGAGCCTGTCGACCTCCGAGCGCAGGTCGTGCAGATCGGTGTTCTCCGTCTCGCCCTGGGGCTCGCTCGCGCCCGCCTGCCGGGGTACCGCGTGCCTGCCCGCGTCCTGGGCGGCCGCGGGACCGCTGGCGGTCCCGTGCGCTGCGGGACCCGAGGCGGCGACGGGGCCCGAAGGCGCGGCAGACCCCGGGGCGACGGCCGGACCCGAGGGCGTGGCGGGACCGGAGGGTGCGACCGGACGCGGCGGCGCGACCGGGCCAGAGGGGAGGTCGTGGGCGGGGTCGGGGCCAGGGGTGGGGCGGGAGCGGGTGGCGCCCGCGGGGGAGTACCGGGAAAGGGGTCTCTCCATCATGAAGGCGCGGGCGGTGGAAGGATCCTCGGACGCCCTGGAGAGGATGACCGCCCCTGTCGGAACCGGGGGCGAGACGGGCGCCTCCTCGTTGTCGATGCGTTCGTCCCGCGTGGCGGTCCACCGGCTGAGCACGCCGTCGACACCGAGACGGCCTCCGCCGAGCGTCAGCAGCATCAGGCAGGCGGCCGCGAGCGCCACCACGAGCTCCCAGCGCGGTGCGCCGTTGAAGATGCCGTTGCGCGCCTCGACGAAGATCCCCGCTCCGGCCATGTCGATCAGCAGCGCGAACGCCGCGATCCGCACCCCGAGGCCGGCGACGAGCATCGCCCCGCCGATGATCTCGGCACCGGTCGCGAACAGGGCGGCGAGCTGTGGGCTCGGCACTCCGAGCTGGGTGAAGTCAGCGGTGGTGCTGTCCATCCCCGCGTGCCACTTCTGCAGGCCGTGGGCGATGAAGATGATGCCGACCATCACACGGGCGACGAGCAGTGCGAGGTCGCTGCCGATTCTCTTTGTCATGAAGATCCCCCCAGTTCCCTTTCTTCCCTCCTGTACGACGAAAGCGTTGTATGTCGGAATTTGTGAGGAGAGGTTTGACCTGCGCTATGCATGTCAGGGATCCCATGCGAGGCGATTAACGAGGAGTGACCGGAAAATCGCCTGAATGGGTGTTCTGTCGGCTTATCTGCCGGGCAGCATGTGTCGATGGAGCTCTTTCCCGCGATGCCGTACGAGGAATGGCTCGAGACCAAGGACACCTTCCACAGGTTCGCGCAGATCGTCGGGAAGGTGCGGCTGGCCGCGAGCCCACGTCGCAACCACTGGTGGAACGTGCCCTTCCACCTGACCGGCCGCGGCCTCACCACCAGGCCGATGGGCCTGCCCAACCCGTTCAGCATCGACTTCGACCTGGTCGGCCACCGCCTGATCGTCGACAGGGTGGACGGGCGCAGCGCGGAGTTCTCGCTGGTCGGCCAGTCGGTCGCCGGGTTCTACGCCAGGCTCTTCGAGATCCTCGACGACTTCGGGATCGACGTGGAGATCCAGGCGGTGCCGTACGACATGGCGGACGGGACCCCGTTCGCCCAGGACACCAGGCACGCGGCCTACGATCCCGTGCTCGTCAACCGCTACTGGACGGTCCTGTCGCAGGTCGCCCAGGTCCTCGAGCGCTTCGCCGCCGACTTCTGCGGCAAGACCAGTCCCGTGCACCACTTCTGGCACACCTTCGACATCGCCGTCACCCGGTTCACCGGCAGGGTCGTCGGCGCGGCGCCCGGAAGCGACGCCGTGGCCAGGGAGGCCTACAGCTGGGAGGTGATCAGCGCGGGCTTCTGGTTCGGCGACGAGGAACGGCCGTGGCCCGCCTTCTACTCCTACACCGCGCCCGAGCCGAACGGCCTGCACGAGCAGCCGCTGTGGCCCGACTGGGCGGCCTGGATCCCGTCGAGAGGCAGTCATCTGGCGGTGCTGAAGTACGACGACGCCAGGCAGAGCGACGACCCGGTCACCACCGTGCTCGGCTTCCTGGCCAGCGCCTACCAGGCGGGCGCCAAGCTGACCGGCTGCGACGCGGCCAGGCTGGCCAGCGTGGACGGCGTCACCGATCCCTACCTGGAATCGACCTGACCAGGCGATGAGCACACGACCGGCCCCGCCGTGAACACGGCGGGGCCGGCAGTGCTGCGAGCACGGCGGGACCGGCGATCCCGGGGGTTCAGAGGAGCGCCCTGCGCCTCAGCGCGGCCAGGCCCGCGGCGGTGAGCGCCAGCGTCAGCGCTCCCATGACGGCCACGGGCGCGAGGGCGAACTCCTCGCCGGAGAGCACCATCGGCAGGTTGGGGAAGGGCACGACGTACTTGGCGATCCAGTAGTCGATGCCCATGATCGGGCCAAGCACCTCGCCGAAGAGGTTGACGAACAGGAAGGCCGCCCAGCTGATGCCCGCCGCGGCCTTGGGCAGCAGGCCGAAGGCGAGCACGCCGACCCCCGACAGCACCCACACGGCGGGCACCTGGACCAGCGTGCCGGGAAGGACGCCCAGCGGGTCGCCGACGGCCAGCCCCATCGCGAGTCCGGACGCCACCAGGATCACCACGCTGCCACCGAGGGCGAACACCAGATGGCTCCACGCCCAGCGCAGACGGCCGACGGGGGTGGCCAGGACCAGTTCGGCGCGTCCCGCGACCTCCTCGTTGCGCAGGCGGAGCAGGGCGAGCAGCGGGTAGAGCGCGGCGACGTAGCCGAGGCTGAGCGCGATCAGCCACAGGTAGGCGTCCGTCATGCCGACCCCTTCGCCCGCGGTGTAGCGGCGCAGGAACTCCTCGACCGCGGCGCCCTGCCTGGAGACCTCGGGAATCGACAGCGCCAGCGCGCCCAGAACCAGGCCCGCGATCGTGTACCCGATGGTCCAACCGGCCAGCAGGCCCCGCTGCAGCCGCCATGCCAGGGCCAGCGGGCCCCGCAGCGAGGCGGAACCGGCAGGGCCGGGCCGCTGCGGGATGACGCCGTGGCCGACGTCGCGGCGCGCCGCCAGCCGGTAGGCGACGGCCACGGTCAGCGCGGTCAGCGCGACGCTGGGGAGCAGGGCCGCCCAGTTGTCGTCACCGTACGGCCTGACCAGATGGCTCCATCCCTGCGGTGACAGCCACTTGAGCGCGGTCAGGCCGCTGCCGTCGGCGATGAATCGCAGCAGGTAGCTGACGCCGATCCCGAGGGCGGCGAGCCCGATCGCGGTGCGCGCCCCCTCGGTCAGCTGCGCGGCCAGCGCGCCGACACCGGTGAAGACGAGCCCGACCGCGGCGATCGCGGCGCCGAAGGCCAGTGAGCCCCCCAGGTCGTAGCCCATCGCGGCCATCGACAGGCCGGCCAGCAGGCCCGACAGTGTCGTCGCGGCGGCGGTCACCGTCAGCGCCGCGGTGAGCGGCGCGAGCCTGCCGACCACGCCCGCGCCCACCAGCTCGGCCCTGCCCGACTCCTCCTCGGCGCGGGTGTGCCTGACCACCATGAGCACCGCGAGCAGGGCGATGATCGTGTAGATCGCGTCGGCGTTCTTCCACACCGCCATCCCGGCCACGGTGGACGAGTGGACCTCGCCCGCGAACGCCGTCAGCGCCTTGTTGGCGGCCATCTCCCTGGCGAAGTCGCCGATCGAGGGGATGGAGGTCGCGTACCTGTTGGCCTGTCCCGCCGCCAGGACGGCAGGCAGCGCCATCCACGCCGGCGCGATCAGCCGTTCGCGGCGCAGGATCAGCTTGACGAGAGTCTTCATCGGTCGCTCTTCTCCGAGTAGTGCCGCATGAACAGGTCCTCGAGCGACGGCGGCCGGCTGACGAGGCCGGTGATCCCCGCCTCGGCCAGCCGGCGCATCACCTTGTCGAGGTCCTCGTCGTCCACCTGGAAGGTGATCCGCCCGCCCTCGACCGCCAGGCCGCGCGCCCACGGCAGGTCGGGGACCGGCCCCGACAGCGTGGCGGTGATGCTCGTCATGGTGAGGTGCCGCAGCTCGGCCAGGGTGCCCGACTCGACAGTGCGACCGGCGCGGATGATGCTCACCCGGTCGCAGAGCGTCTCGACCTCCGACAGGATGTGGCTCGACAGCAGCACCGTCCTGCCGCGCCGCCGCTCCTCCAGCACGCACTGCTGGAAGACGGCCTCCATGAGTGGGTCGAGCCCCGACGTCGGCTCGTCGAGGATGAGCAGGTCCGCCTCGGAGGCGAACGCCGCGACCAGCGCGACCTTCTGCCTGTTGCCCTTGGAGTAGGTCTTGGCCCTCTTGCGCGGGTCGAGCTCGAAGCGGTCCATCAGCTCGGCGCGCCGGGCGGCGTTGAGACCGCCGCGCAGCCTGCCGAGCAGGTCGATCACCTCGCCGCCGGTCAGTGAAGGCCACAGGTTCACGTCGCCGGGCACGTAGGCGAGCCGCCTGTGCAGCTCCGTGGCGTCCTTCCACGGGTCGCCGCCGAGCAGGACGGCGGTGCCTGAGTCGGCTCGCATGAGGCCGAGCAGGACGCGGATCGTGGTGGACTTGCCTGCGCCGTTCGGGCCGAGGAAGCCGTGCACCTCGCCCGTGTTCACCTCAAGGTTCAGGCCGTCGAGCGCGTGGGCCTTGCCGAAGCTCTTGCGGAGCTCGCGGACGGAGATCGCGGTGTTCATGGCTCGAAAACCTAGAAAATCCTGAGATCAGCCGGTATCGGGCAGGTGCCCAATGATGAGCGTGCGGATCCCGCCGGGCGTGCGCAGCGCGAACGTCATCCCCTCGACGAGCTCCAGGTCGTAGCCGACGATCTCGCCGCTCGCCGTGTGGAGCGCACCGCGCGGGTTGAGGCCGTGCAGCGACTGGTCCTCACCCAGCTTCACCTCGCCGAACAGCGTCCCAGGCCGGAGCGTGGGGTACTCGACGGGACCTGGCCGGTGGACGGTCTCGCGGAAGCCGTACAGGAGGGAGACCTCGGCGCCGGAGGCCGCGGCCATGGCCGCGCTCATGGCCGCGCCCTTCGTGATCACCGCGAGCTCCTCGTCCGACTGCGGCATCGTGCGCCGGAGGAAGCCTGGCCACACCGACAGGAACGTGACCTGCGGGAGCTGGCGGAGCACGCTGTCCCACACCGGGTACGGCACGCCGTCCAGCCCCACCACCCCGACCCGCGCGTAGTCGAGCCCCAGGTCCTTCGCGGCCTCGGCGATGCCGTAGGCGTGCCTGGCGGCGCGCGCCCCGCCCATCCACGGGGAGCGCGCTCCCAGGCAGACGGGGGCGCCGTGCCTGGGCACGATCGCGGTGGTGTCCGCGGCGTCGGTCAGGTAGGAGCCGTCGTAGGCGAGCACCGCCTCGACGTTCTCGCCGTCCATGAGGTCGCGCATGAGGGCCCAGCGGCGGTCCCGCTCGTCAAGGGAGAACATGGGCCGACGGTAGGAACCGGATGAGAATCCAGGTATCAGGCATTCGCCCGATATGTTGCCTGCCATGTTGCATGGCCGTCAGAAGGAGCTGGACCGTCTCCGCGGGCTCGTCGCCGACGCGAGGCAGGGGCACAGCGCCGCCCTCGTGATCCGTGCCGAACCGGGAACGGGTAAGACCGCTCTGCTCGGCGCCGCCGCGCACGACGCGGGCATCCGCGTGCTGCGCGTGGAGGGAGTGGAGACGGAGGCGGAGCTGCCGTTCGCGGCGCTCCACCTCATCCTGCGCCCGCTGCTCGGGGGGCTCGACGCGCTGCCGGAGCCGCAGGCCGACGCGCTGCGCGGGGTGCTGGGGCTGGCCGCGGGCCCCGGGGGTCATGACAGGTTCCTGACGGGACTGGCCACGCTGACGCTGCTGGCCGAGCATGGCCCGCTGCTGTGCCTGCTGGACGACGCCCACTGGATCGACCGCGCCTCGCTGGACGCGCTGCTGTTCGCCGCCAGGCGGCTGGAGGCCGATGGTGTCGTGCTGGTCTTCGCGACCAGGTGCGTGGAGCGCGACCTCTTCACCACGGCAGGGCTGCCTGAGCTGCGCCTGGAGGGTCTGGAGCGGGCCGCCGCGCTGGAGGTACTGGCCGAGCGGGCCCCCGGGCTGCCGCCGGCCACGAGGGACCGTGTCGTCGCCGAGTCGGGCGGCAATCCGCTCGCCCTGATCGAGCTGCCCCGCATGGACGTCGACTCGCTGGCCGCGGGGCCGCTGCCGATCCCGCACCGCCTCCAGGAGGCCTACCAGGACCGCGTCGCCGCCCTGCCGCCCGACACCCGCACGTTGCTGCTCGCTCTGGCGGCCGAGGGCGAGCTCTCCGCCGCGCTCCAGGCGACGGGACTGTCCATCGCCGCGCTGGCCCCCGCCGAGTCGGCGGGCCTGGTCGCGGGCGCGGACTTCCGGCATCCGCTCGTGCGCGCCGCCGCCTACCAGAGCGCCTCGTTCGGCGAACGCGTCGCCGTCCATCGCGCCCTGGCCGACGTCACGTCGGACGAGCGCCGCGCCAGGCACCTGGCCGCCGCTGCCACCGGCCCGGACGAGGAGGTGGCCGCCGCGCTGGAGGCCGCGGCCGCGACGGCCCGCGAGGTCTCCGGTTACGGCGAGGCCGCCGCCGCGCTCGAACGCGCCGCCCGTCTCACCCCCGACACCGGCGAGCGGGCCCGCAGGCTCACCGCCGCCGCCGCGCTCGCCGCCGACTCGGGGCAGGGCGAGCGGGCCCGCGTCCTGCTCGACCAGTCGGCCCACCTCGCGGGGTCCTCGCAGGAACTCGTACGGCTGCGCGCCCGCATCGAGTTCGAGCACGGCTCACCCGAGTCCGCCTGGCGGCTCCTCCTCGACGCGGGACAGGATCTGCTCGTCGAGGCGGCCCGCGTGGCCTGGTCGGTCGGCGACGTCGAGGGGCTGCGCGCCGTCAGGGACCGCATGGGCGAGGGCCGTGCGGGCCTGGTCGGCGGGGCCGTGGAACTGCTCGGGGCCGACCCGGGAACGGGCCTCGACCTGATCAGGCGGCACCTCGGCGAGGCGCCTGAACGCAGGGACGGCCTGGACCTCAACCCCACCTCCTTCGCCCTGCTGTCCGGCGACTTCGCCACCGCCCGCGACCACCTGCGGGCGCTGGCCGCCGACCTGCGCTTCCGCGGCGCGATCGGCTGGCTGCCCGGCGTGCTCGCCGTCCTGGCGGAGACCGAGACGCTGCTGGGCTTCACCAGGGCGGCCGAGGCGACGGCGGGCGAGGCCGTGCGCATCGCCGAGGACACCGGACAGCGCAGGCACGCGGTCGTTGCCCGCGGGCTGCTGGCCCACGCCGCAGCGCTGCGCGGCGAACAGCCGGGCGGCGAGCTGGACGGCGACTGGGCCGAGCGGGCCCGCGCCGTCTACGACCTGCTCTCCGGTAGGTGGGAGTCCGCGCTCGACCGGCTCGGCCGCCTGGCCCATCGGCCGCACGGCGTGTGCTTCGCCGCCGACCAGGTCGAGGCGGCCGTCCGCGCGGGCCGTCCTGCCGAAGGGGCGCTTGGCAGGTACGAGAGCTGGGCGCTGGCGTCCGGCCTGCCGTGGGCGCTGGCCGTGCGGCAGCGCTGTCTCGCCATGCTCGCCGACGAGCCCGAGGAGCACTACGAGCAGGCCGTCTCGTGCCCCGACCTCCCTCTCCAGCAGGCCAGGAGCAGACTGCACTACGGCGAGTGGCTGCGCAGGTCCCGGCGGAAGAGCGAGGCGAGGATCCAGCTCAGGGCGGCCATGGAGGCCTTCGAACAGGCGGGGGCCGTCCTGTGGGCCGACCACTGCAGGGCCGAGCTCAGGGCGGCCGGCGAGGCCGTCGTCGCGCGCCCGGCGGACGGCTCGCTGTCCGAGCTCACCCCGCAGGAGCTCCAGATCGTCAGGCTCGCGGCCACTGGGGCGACGAACAAGGAGATCGGCGCCCAGCTCTTCCTCAGCCCGAAGACCGTCGGCCACCACCTCTACCGGGCCTTCCCCAAGCTCGGTGTCTCCAACAGGACGGAACTGGCCAGCCTGCATCTCACATAAGCCCATATAGTCGGGCGAATGTCCTCCCCCTCCCGTTTGGGTTGGCTCGACGCCCTCAGAGGGCCTGCCGCGCTGGCCGTGGTCCTGCATCACGCGGGCTGGACCTATTTCCCTGACCTGTGGGCGGAGGTGGATCGCAGGATCGACGTCGGCACCTGGGGCGTCTTCGTGTTCTTCCTGGTCAGCGGCTACATCATCCCCGCCTCTCTGGAACGCCACGGCGACGTGCGGTCCTTCTGGATCGGCAGGGGACTGAGGCTGCTGCCGCTGCTGCTGGTGGCCGTCGCGCTCGCCCTGCTGCTCGCGTATGGCGGTGTCTACGAGCTCCACCAGGGCCTGGCCGCCAAACCCCTGTTCCTCGTCGTCCTGGGGAACGGGACGATGTTGCAGGAACTGCTCGGTGTGCCCGCCGTCATCGGCGTGATGTGGACGCTCTCGTACGAGATGGCGTTCTACCTCATCGCCGTCGCGCTCTTCCGCACGGGCCACGCCCACAGATCCGCCCCTGTCGCCGCCGGTCTGGCGCTGCTCGCCGTACCGGCGGGGCTGGTGCTGCCGGGACCGGTGATCGGCGGGTGGCTCGCGCTCCTCGGGCTGCCGGTGCTCGCGGCCATCGCCCTGACCGTGTGGGGGACAGGCAGGACGCGTACCGCGGCGGCCGTGGCGGGCGGCGTGCTGGCGCTGACGCTGGTGGCCCTCGGCAGCAGGATCGGGGCATGGCAGGGCCTGATCATCCTCGCGGTGATGTTCGCGGGCACGGCCGTGTACAGGGCCGAGCGCGGCCAGATCCGCCGGAGCACGGCGGTGGCGGCGCTGACGGTCGTGCCGGTGTGCGCGCTCTTCGCCAAGGACGACCCGGGCTGGGCCCCCGCGATCCTGGCGGCGGGGGCCTGCTTCGCGGCGTTCTTCGCGCTGCGGCGTCTGTCCTTTCCTCGGTGGCTGACCCATCTCGGGGTGATCAGCTACTCGACCTACCTGCTGCATCCGCTGCTGCTGCGGGCGCTGCCGTCCGTGTGGCTGTACGTCCTCGTGCTGCTGCCGTCGGCGTACGTGACGCAGCGGTTCGTCGAGCTGCCCGCGCAGCGCCTGACCAAGCGGCTGGCCCTGGCCGGCTCAGGGGTGCGTGCCGTACGCGGCGAGGAAGGCGCGCGCCCCTGACGCGGCGAAGGCCGCGAGCTCCTCGGCCGAGACGGCGTCCGTCCTGCCGTGGAACATCACCCGGTTGCTGGGGATCCACAGCAGCAGCCCTGCGAAGTGGTTGGCGGCCGTCGCCGGGTCCTCGACCTTCAGCAGCCCGCGCTCGTGGAGCCGGGCGAAGCACCCGGCGACGGTCGTCAGGGCGCGGCCGAAGCCGCCTTCCCAGTAGGCCGTGCCGAGGGCGGGGAAGCGGGCCGCCTCGCCGATGACCAGCCGCCTGGTCTGCTGCACGCGCGGATCCATGATCGTCGTGACGAACGTGCCCGCGAGCGTGTGGATCGCCCGCTCCACGTCGTCGGTCTCCGCGACCCGCTCCGAGATCTCGACGAAGGGATCGCCCACCCGGTCGCCGATGTCCTCGATGATCGACCGAAACAGATGCTCCTTGTCCTTGAACTGCTTGTAGACCGTCTGCTTCGAGACCGCGGCGATCGCGGCCACCTGGTCCATGCTCGCGCCCACGTATCCGTTCTCCAGGAACACGGTCAGGGCGGCATCCATGATCTGCTGACGTTTCGCGGCGGACCGCGGGGTCAAGTCGGTCAATTCAGTTCTCCTCCCAGTACTAGACAGTACCGTACTGAGTGGGTACTGTACCGTCTAGTACCGCAGCTTCTCGAAGAAAGCAGGCACTCCCATGGCCACCGTTCACTCCGCCGACGGCACCGCGATCTCCTACGACCGGGTCGGCTCGGGCCCCGCGGTGATCCTCGTCGACGGCGCCACCGCCCATCGCGCCGTCAACCCCACGGCGGGCGAGCTCGCCGCGCTGCTGTCGCCCTCGTTCACCGTCTACACCTACGACCGCAGAGGCCGCGGGCAGAGCGGTGACGCCGCCGCCGACGTCACCGCGGCCCTCGCCGTCGCCGCCGAGATCGCCGACATCGACGCGCTGATCGCCGAAGCCGGCGGCAGCGCCGCCCTGTGCGGTTTCTCCTCCGGCTCGGTGCTCGCCCTGGAAGCGGCGCTCGCCGGCTCGTCGATCTCGCACCTCGCGCTCTACGAGCCGCCGTTCGTCGTGACCGACGACCGAGCCCCGCTGCCCGCCGACTACCGCCCGCAGCTCCAGGCCGCTCTCGCGGAGGGACGCCGCGGCGACGCGGCCGCGATGTTCCTCGCGCGCGCGGTCGGCATCCCCTCCGAGTACGTGGACGGCATGCGCCAGGGCCCGCACTGGGCGGCCATGGAGGAGATCGCCCACACCCTCGCCTACGACGCGGCCGTGATGGGGTCCACCATGTCGGGCGAGGTGAAGGAGCTCGAGCGGTTCGCCGCCGTCCAGGTGCCCACGCTCGTGCTCTACGGCGGCAACACCGAGCCGTGGATCGCTTCGGCCGCCCGGGCGCTGGCCGAGGTCGTCCCCGGCGCGCGCCTCGACTCCCTCGAAGGCCAGGACCACCAGGTCGCAGCCGCCGCGATCGCGCCCCCGCTCGGTCGATTCTTCGCCTAGCGTTCGGGCGGACCCGATAATCGAGGCGTGCGCGGTCTCTCCCGGCGATCATTCCTGCGGCTCGGCGCGGTGGCCGCGATCCCCTACCAGGGAGAGGACCCGTTCGACCTGCTGCGCCGCCGATGGCGCGAGGTGACCGTGGGGCCCGAGCCAGGCGCGGGCGGGCCGTACAGGACCGAACGGGCTGCGACGGCGGCCCGGTACCGCGACACCATGGCCCCGCGCGACGGGTCGCTCTGGCCGGATCTGGCGTTCCCCTCCTTCACCGAGACGCCCGCGCGGCTGCAGGCCATGGCCCGCGCCTACGCGGCGGAGGGCGACGCGAGCCTGGCCGAGGCGGTCGCGACGGGCATCGACCACTACCGGCGCCACGTGTACGCCGCGGGCGCGGCCCCGGCGGGCAACTGGTGGAACTGGCGGATCGGCACTCCCAGGCGGCTCCTCGACGCGGCCGTCCTGATCGGCCCGCACCTCACGGAACGGCGGAGCGCTCCGCTGCGCGACTCCGTCGACCACTTCCTGCCGGCATGCGTTCTCGGTGACTACAGCGGCACCAGCACGGGCGCCAACAGGGTGGACCAGTGCACGGTCATGCTGCTGCGCGCCGTCCTCGGCGCCGACCGCGACAAGGCCGCGCTGGCCGCCTCCGCGCTCGCGCCCGTCTTCCCCTACGTCGACGAAGGCGACGGGATCTACAGGGACGGGTCCTTCATCCAGCACACGACGGTGCCCTACCAGGGCGGATACGGAGTGGTGCTGCTGTCGGGCCTGGCGACGCTGTTCGCGGTGCTGCGCGGAACGCCGTGGGAGGTCACCGACCAGAACGTCTTCGACGCGGTCGAGCGGTCGTTCGCGCCGTTCGTCCACGACGGCTTCTGCATGGACCTCGTCAGCGGCAGGGGGATCGGCAGGCGACCGTACGGCGACCACCGGCGAGGACACGAGCTCGCCGCCGCGATCCTGCTGTTAGGCGAGTCGGCCTCCGCCGCCGAGCGCGCCCGCTGGCAGGGGATGGTCAAGGGATGGGTACGGCGTGCCGCCCACCGGCCCCCGCTCGACCCGGCCGAGCGCGCCCGACTGTCCGCGATCATGGACGACGACGCGATCCCCGCGCTCGCCGAACCCGCCGGGCACCGGCTGCAGGCGATGAGCGCCCGCGCCGTCCACCGCAGGCCCGGCTGGTGCGCGGCGCTCAGCATGGCCTCCTCCACGATCGGCCACTACGAGCACGGCAACGGCGAGAACCTGCGCGGCTGGCACACCGGCTCCGGCCTGCTCTACTGGTGGGCTGACGGCCACGGCGAGCAGTACTCCGACTCCTTCTGGCAGACCGTCGACCCCTACCGCCTGCCCGGCACGACGGTCTCCACCCTGCGGCTGCCCGACGGGGCGGGCGGCGCATGGGGTGACACGTGCCCGCAGGGCCGCTGGGTCGGCGGCGCCACCGACGGCATGTACGCCACCGTCGGCCAGCACCTCAACGGCCTCGAGAGCACGATGGAGGCCTTCAAGTCATGGGTCTTCCTCGACGACGCGGTGGTCTGCATGGGCGCGGGCATCAGCGGCGGAGACGGCGTCCCCGTCGAGACCGTCGTGGACAACCGCAGGACCGACGCACGCCTCACCGTCGACCGCGTGGCCGGCTGGGCGCACCTGGAAGGGCATGGCGGCTACGTCCTGCCCTGCGTCCGGCTGCGCACCTCGCGCGAGCGGCGCACCGGCGGCGCGGCGACGCGAGATTACGTGACGCTCTGGATCGACCACGGCGTCGACCCCGGCTCGGCCGGGTACCTCTACCTGCTCATGCCCGGAGCCGGCGCGGACGCGACCATGGCGCGCGCCGCCGACCCCGCATGGGCGCGCGTGCTGGCCAACACCTCCAGGCAGCAGGGCGTCCACATCCCCTCGCTGGGGATCACCGCCGTCAACTTCTGGAACGCGGGGGCCGCGGGCGCCCTGTCCGCCTCCGCTCCCTGCGCGGTCCTCGTCAAGGAGAGGGGCGACGGCACCGCCACGGTGACGGTGGCGGACCCGCGCAGGGATCTGGACGAGCTGACCGTCACCTGGGACAGGCCGGTGACCGAGGTGCTCGCCGGACACCCGCTGCTGTCGGCCGCCACCACGGGCCCGAGGCTCACGCTCGTCTGGGGGCGGCTGGCAGGCGCGGGCGGCGGCTCGCAGACGGTGACCGTACGGCTCGGCCGCTGATCGCGCGTGGTTTCTCGTGCGGCCGGGTGCGAGCCGTGCGTGACTTCTCGTCGGCCGGGTGCGAGCCGTGCGTGACTTCTCGTGCGGCGGGCTTTCAGGGCGTGCAGAGCTGGGAGTGCAGGGTGTCGAGGGCCCACCGTTGCCAGCGCTCGGGCGACCAGCCGCGATCGCGGACCATCAGCAGGTAGAGCTCGGGGCTGAGCATGCCGTACAGCAGGTCGGCGGCCTGCTCGTCGGTGACGTCCGCGCGCGCGCCCGCCTTGCCGACCAGCGCCTTGGCGGCGGTGAGCTGGACGGTGTAGCGCGGGTCGAGCCCCTGCGGCCACAGGGCGGCGACCTCGGGGTCCATCGCCGTGGCCGTGTCGATGACCCTGGTGATGGGCGCGACCCGCTCCAGGATCGCCCGGACCCCCTCGACGTGCGCGCGCAGGTGCTCGCCCGCCGTCGGTGCGGCCATGGCGTCGCGGAACCAGGCCCTGTCCATGGTCGCCACGGGCTCGTCGTCGCCCGCGATCGTGAGGTCGACCAGCTCCTTCAGCAGGGTGCGCTTGTTGCCGAAGACGAAATAGATGGTCTGGACGGCCACGCCCGCCTGGTCGGCGATCTCCTGCAGGTTGGTCGCCCCGTAACCGTTCTCGACGAACAGGTCGTAGGCGGCGGCCACGATGCGCCGGCGCGTCTCCCGAGCTTTCGCCGCCCGCTTGGACACCGGCTTGACAACTCCCATGGCTAGAGTCTATCTCTATATTCAGTTACTAGATGTCAACTCTAGAGAGAAGGTTTAGCCATGGCAGTCGTCCGTACCACCCGCTTCCAGGTCGACCCGGCCAACGTCGAGGAGCTGCTCACCAGGCGCGCCACCCTCATCTCCGCGGTGAGGGCCGGATACCAGGGCCTCACCGAGACCAGGCTGGCCCGGCTGGAGGACGGTACCTTCGTCGACGCATGGCGATGGGACAGCGCCGAGAACATGCGGACGGCGCTCGCCGCCGCGCCGACGCTGCCGGAGGCGGGACCGGCGTTCGCGCTCACCGTGGACGCGACCGCCGACAACGCGGAGATCGTCGACGAGCGATGACCCTCTCGTGCGGCCGCGTCACTCGTCAGGCTTCTCGTGCCTCGACCTGATGACCCTGTCCTTGATGCGCAGGGACATGAGCGAGGCGGCCGAGGCGAGCACGACCAGGTTGAACGCCATCTGGACGATGAGCAGTCCTCTGGCCAGCTGGCCCTCGGCATGGATGTCGCCGTAGCCGACGGTGGCGAGCGTGGCCACCGCGAAGTACAGGGCGTCGGTCTTGGTCCTGAGGTCGGCGAACTGCCCCGTCGTCCACGTGGCGACGGCGAAGTCCGCCAGCGCGAACAACGTCACGCCCGAGATCGTGAGCAGGATCAGGCCGCTCAGCGGAAGGGTCCCCCTGTCGGCCTCCGCCTGCCGCCTCGCCTCCCTCGCCACGCCCCAGACCAGCAGCGCGGTACCCAGGACGAACCCGCCCAGCCGTACCAAGGCGAGCCGGCCGTCCCTGGTCTCCTCCACCGGCAGGAGGTAGTAGAGCCCCACGATGAGGGCGGCGTTCCTCGCCGTCGCCCACGCGTATGTCGGTCTCACGTCGTGGGATGCGGGGAGCCCAGATAGGGGAAGGAGGGCAGCAGGTCGGCGTGGGGGCCGATGCCGTCGTCCGGGACCCTGCCGTTGGTGACCATCCCGATGCGGACGTCGGTGACGTCGTCGTCGAGCCTGCGGCCGTTGGGGTAGGCGGCGGGCTCGGACCGGTCGAAGCGCAGGATGTCCGGCAGGACGGCGGCCAGCCGGTCCCTGGCGGCCTCGGCGTCGTAGTCGCCCGAGTGCCGCAGCGCCGCGACCCACGAGTCCAGGTAGGTGGCCACGTCGTCGGCCGGTTCGCCGCGGTTGTAGGCGTCCTTGGCGTCCTCGGCGTTGAAGTAGGCCGTCAGCGACGGGTGGGCGCCGCGATCCACCGAGACGAGTCCGTCCCCCTCGCGCAGGCAGACCCTGGCCCACACGCCGATCCGCGGCGCGGAGCCCAGAACCCAGTCGGGCACCTCGAGGACGATGCCGATGACGTTCTTGTCCGCCATGGTGTCGATCCCGGTCCACTCGAAGCCCTTGCCGATGCCGTCCAGATCGGCGAAGAACGGGTCGCTGCGCAGGCCCGCGGAGAACCTGAGCCAGCCCGTCTCGGCGATCTCGGGCTCGGGCCCGAAGCTCACGGGGACGTCGGTGAGGACCTCCTCGCCCGCGGCCTCCCACGACCTGGCCTCGTCGTCGGTGCCGTGGAAGACGGTGACCGTCTGGCGGCCGTCCCTGGGCGCGGAGAAAACGAAGCTGAACGCGACGTCGGCGCGCGCGTCGCCGTCGTTGTCGATGTTGAGCCGGTACACCGCATCGGGATGCGGATGCGGGCCGTGGGTGGGGTCGAACGCGAACGAGTTCACGTTCATGATGAGCACGGTGCTCTGCGGGGTGGTCGGCGACTCGAAGGCGAACACGTCGGTGAGGTCGAGGCGCGCGTCGCCGGACGGCGGGCGCAGGTTCGGGCCGCTGAGATGGTGGGACATGGCCGTCTCCGATCGAGGTGTTTCCGCTGTCAGGGCCACCTGACCGGGGGAGACGCCGGATGCCCAAGGTCGAGGCTAACCCGGCACGGGCTAAGAGTGCGCGCGCACCCCCTCGGTGTGTCCGGACATCGCGCCCTCTGTACCCGGCGCGGCCAGGTCGGACAGCAGCCTCGCCCACCGGGCCGCGATCGTCGCGCCGTCGTAGCGCAGGGCCGTCCGCAGCGCGCGGGCGCCCATCCGCTGGCGCGTCGCGTCATCCCGGATGAGGCGGCCGATCGCCGCGGCCAGCGCTTCGGTGTCGCCGGGCGGCACGAGGAACCCGTCGCCCCCATGGGTGAGCATCTCCCGCGGGCCGTGGGGGCAGTCGAAGGCGACCACCGGCACCCCCTTGGCGAGCGCCTCCAGGACGGTCATGGGGAACCCCTCGTGGCGGGAGCTGAGCACGAAGACGGAGGCCTGGTCGAACTGGGCGCCGATGTCGCGAGCGGCGCCCGGCAGGTCGACCGAACCGGTCAGGCCGCGCTCCTTCACGGCGGCGAGGAGGCGGGCGCGTTCCGGTCCCGATCCGACGATGCGCAGCGTCCAGCCGGGGTGGGCGGCGATGACCTGCTCCCACGACCGCAGGAGCAGGTCGAAGCCCTTGACCCTGGTGAGGCGGCCCATCGCGAGGACGGTCTTCGCGTTCAGCGGGGACGGGCCGCCGGGCACGGGCGAGACGGCGTTGGGGATCCGCAGCAGGTGGCGGGGGGCGCGCTCGCCCAGAGCCTCGCGGTAGGCGCGCAGGTCGGCCTCGGTCAGGGTGACCAGCGCGCCGAGCCTGCCGTACCTGCGGATGATCAGTTTTCGGAGGGCCGGCTTGTGCGTGCCCAGGCCGACGTGCTCCTGACCGATGGTGATCACGCCGGGTGGCGCCAGGAGGGCGGCGGCCAGGTTGAGCCCGGGCCTGGTGGTGATCAGCACGCCGGTGCGCAGGGAGCGAAGGAAGCACGCCAGCCGCAGGTCGGTGCGCAGGTCGAAGGTCGCGTAGGCCGCCTCCTGACAGGGGATGAGCCGGCTGCGGCGCAGCCGCTCGAACGAGGGGAAGCGGGCAGGACGGCGGCCCACGCGGTCGTCGAGGAAGGTGACGCGAACGCCCGGCGGCACGGGGAAGAACGGCTCCTGCCTGGTCCTCACGACGCTCACGATCTCGACGTCGTGATCGGCGGCCAGCCGGCCCGCGAGGCCGAGGACGGTGCGGATGGTGCCGCCCATGCCGTAGGCGTGCAGCAGGAGGATCTTCACCTGCCGGGCGTCGGGCGGGCCTGCCCTGCGCGCCCTGCGGCGGTTGGCCGCCCGCAGCGCGAGCAGGCCCAGCGGCCGCACGCGTCGCAGGGCCGGCTTCAGGCAGGTGGTGATGATCGAGCGGGCGCCACCGGCCCAGGCGGACCGGCTCGACCGCACGATCGCCGCGGGGGCGGGCCGTAGCCTCACCCTTCCACGGTAGGAAAGGGCAGGTCAGCACCCGCTGAGCGAATGGTAAGCGAGCGTTTGCCTTCGAGCGGGTCGCGCCCGCGTGAAAGCAGACGCCCGCCGCATGGCCGGGCACGCGCCGAAGGCTGAAAGGTCTCTGCGCGGCCTCCCGCTCAGCCGCCGCGGGCGAGCAGTTCGGTGACGGTGACGGCCCGCAGGTCGCGTTGGTGCAGCCCGTCGAGGATGCGGGGGAGCGCGGCGAGCGTCTGCGGATGGCCCAGATGCATGCTGACGATGCTGCCGGGCCGCACCGCGTCCAAAACGTTGCTCGTGATCGCCCCCCGGCCGGGGTTCAGGTTGTCGCCCGCGTCCACGTCGTAGGACAGGCATGTCCGGTAGCCGGTTCGGCGGGCCAGGTCCTGGATCACAGGGGTGGCGTGCTGCGTGGCGGACTGGCGGAACCACGAGCCGACGGACCCGGTCAGGTCGTGCAGCCGTTCCGCGCACTCCTCGATCTCCCTGCGGGCCTGGTCCTCGGAGAGCGCGGAGATGTCCAGGTGGTGCATGGTGTGGTTGCCGAGGTCGTGGCCCGCGCCGACGATCCGGTCGGCGATCGCCCTGTCCAGCCAGGTGCCGACGGCGAGGACGGTGGCACGGGCGTGCTCCCGCTCGATCGCCGCCAGGACCTTCTCGGCGAGCGCGGGTGTCCCCGCCCCGTGGAAGGTGAGCGCGACCAGCGGGCGGTCCCGTGGACCGTTCGTCACCTCGCCGGGCAGGAGCGGTGAGAGAGCGGTCCTGTCCCACGCTCCGGAGGCCGTCTGCGGCCCCGCGATGTCCCATCCGTCCTCCTTCGGGAGGGCGGCGGACGGTGAGCAGGCGGAGAGCGCGGCCACCCCGCCGATCGTCAGAAAGCCGCGGCGGTCGATCAACGGGAAGCCCCCGTGCGCCCGAGGGAGTAGCGCCCGCGGGCGGTCACCTCCGGCGGCGCGCCGCGAGAAACCGCGGCCATGGCCGCCGCACCCAGCATGCTCATCACCCAGGCCAGTCGCATGCGGCACAGCCTAGGAAGGCATCGGCAGCGCGCGGGCAGCCCGGAGTCAACCCCGCGTCCGTGAAATCCCAAGGGATGCCAGCCCGGCCCGGTGTCGCGTCATCCCTCGCCGCGCGGCCTGCTCCGGCGGTAGTGGCGGGCCGCCTTCGCCCCTCGCCCCGCTCTGGGTCGTCTTCTCGCCGGTCAGAGGCCTGGCCGAGCCCGCCGACGCGATCGCGCCCGATCAGCGGGGCGTGAACCTCTCGAACATCGCGTCCGACATCTGACCAGGGCCCGCGCCCCACCGGCTCTCCAGGGTCTACCGTGAGGTGCCCGCCAAGCCCGCCGGCCGAGGGAGGACCCATGACCCCCGCATGCCCACAATGCCAGGGAGAGCTGAAAGCCTTCGAGGTCATGCTGCGCCGGCACGGCTGGGCCGGGCGGGGACCAAGGCCGAGGCCCGAACGGTGGTGGACGTGCACACGGTGCGGCTGGCTGGGCTGCCAGAACCGTGAGGGCGAGCGCCCGAGACCGATGCGGCGCATGGAGGGCGACGAGGCGGACTGCTTCTTCTGCGGCGAAGAGCAGACCAACGTCGCCTCCGACGTCTGGGAGCAGGACGGTGAGCTGCGCGACTGGGTGGTGTGCCTGGCCTGCGGTACGAGCAACCCCCGCCGCGTCGGCCACGCCGCCCCGGACGGTGAACGACCCGCCTGACCCGGCGGAGGTGGCCGTGCCCGCACCGATCCAGCCGATCACCCTGGAGCAGCGTGCGCTGACCGTCAGCCGATCGTGCGCGCGGTCCGTCAGGGTCGTCCTCGTCACCACTCATCGAGGAGTAACGATGCGAGCCCTGATCTTCAACTCCGACCTCACTTTCGGCGTCGTGCCCGACCCGGTGCCCGCACCCTCCCAGGCGCTGGTCGAGGTGGCCGCCGTCTCGCTCAACTTCGGCGAGATCGCCTACAGAAGCGCGGACGTCAAGCCCGGGTACGTCCCCGGATGGGACGCCGCCGGAGTGGTCGTCCAGGCCGCCGCCGACGGCTCCGGCCCCGCCGTGGGCACCCGCGTGGTCACCTTCGGCTGGTCGGGGGCATGGGCGGAGCTGCGCGCCGTGGACACCGCCGAACTGGCCGTCGTGCCCGACAGCGTCGACCTGGGGTTGGCCGGTGCGCTCCCGGTCGCCGGCGTGGCCGCGCTGCAGGCGGTACGGCGGCTCGGCCCGCTGACCGGCCGCCGGGTCCTGGTCACCGGGGCGTCCGGCGGTGTCGGCCGCTACGCCGTACAGCTCGCCGCGCGCGCTGGCGCGCACGTCGTCGCCTCCGTCGGAGGCCTCACCCGCGCGGAGGGCCTGCGCGAGCTGGGCGCCGCCGAGATCGTCATCGGCCCCGAGAACCTGCGGGGCCGGGTGTACGGCGTGCTGGACAACGTGGGCGGGAGGCAACTCGCCGACGCGTTCTACCGGCTGGAGGACGACGGCGTGGTCATGGCCATCGGGCGGGCGGCCCGCGAGGCCACGGTCATCGACTTCGAGCTGGCGGGCACGCGCTCGGCGCGGGGCCGGATCGAGAACTTCAACGTGAGCACGCCGTTCGGCGACGACCTCGCCCACCTCGTCGGACTGCTGGCGGAGGGCGAGCTGGACGCGCAGGTCGGGTGGCGCGGGCCGTGGGACAAGGCGATGGAGGCGGCCGACGCCCTGCTCGCCCGCCGCGTGCACGGAAAGGCGGTCCTCGACCTGTGACGCGCGGCGCGTCACCGGGCGCGTCTTCCCGGCCGGCCGGGTGGATCCGCCCGCGACTCCGGTCGAGGCCGGCGCACGCTGGTCCTGGAGGGTCCTGTCCTGGCTGCGCGCCTACAGTCGAAGGTGATCGAACGCACGTCTCAAGCGTCGGTTGCCTCCACATCCACCGCGCCGCCGGCCGGCTCCATCGGCCCACGATCCCGACGGAAAGGACCCGCCACCATGAACCACGATCCAGCTACATCCGGCGGCCACTCCGGAGAAGACAGCGGCACGCAGCACGCGTCCATGTCCCCGTTCCTCAGGGATCGGCTCGATGCCGCCACCGCCGCGGCCCGGGCCGAGCTGATCAGCGCCAGCGAGAAGAGAGCCGGCCTCCTGCTGTCCTGGGCGGGCGTCGCGTACGGCGTGATGGTCACCCTCATCCTCACCGGCCCGGCCCGCTTCCCGGGAGTCGGGCGCTTCGGTGTCATCCTGGCGCTGGTCCTGCTGTCCGCGGCGGTCCTGCTGATCCTGATCACCATCCGCCCTCCGTCGCCCAAACAGGGCGGGCAGAGAATCCTCGTCTACGCCGAGGAGCCCACGCCCCAAGCCCTGATCGAGCGGATGAACGCCGACACAAGGAACTACGAGCTGTTCCTGGCCACCGACGCCCTGCGGATCGCGCGGATCGCGCGCACCAAACACCGCAATCTGCGCTGGGCCGTCAATCTGATCGTCACCGGCATCTCGGTCATGACGGTCATGGTCTTCCTGGAGCGCCTGCTCTGACACGGTCCAGGATCGGTTGTTCGTCTCGAACGGCTCGCCTCGTCGCGGTCGTCACCTCGGCGGCACCGCGCATCTCAGCCGGTGCCGCCGTCTCGATCACGGCCGAGTACAGCGGCGATCGGCAGGGCCGCCGCCAGACCGCTGACCAGCACCGCGGCAAGCGCCCCCAGAACGGCCTGTTCGTCGCCGAAGGCGATCCCGACAGCGGCCAGCGGAGGTCCCACGTTGCGCACCGACGCGCGCGGCGCCCGGCGCCGGCCGGACAGGAAGAGGATCTGGCCGCTGCCACGAACGCTCGAAGCGACACGCGTCATGGGCGCCGGATGACCGGCGCCCATGACTCAGGCTGCTCCGTTCGGGCGCTGGCAGGCAAGGAGCCGACTCATGGCCACGACAACAGTGCTGACGATCAGATCAGCACGGTCGGCGGCTCGGTTCCGTCACCTGCCTGGCTAGGCGCCTCCGATGTCTCACGTCTTCTTTCTGGTGGTTCCCCTGGTTGTGCTGGTGGTCCTCGTAGGCTTCGCGCCACCGGCCACCTTGGTAGTGGGGGTGGTGTACTGCTCCAGGACCTTCATGATCTCGGGAGTCAGAGCCTCTGCCAGCGCGGGCGCGAGAGCCTCGGCCAGGGCGTCGGCCAGAACCTGTGCGAGCAGGAGCCTTTCGATTGTCGATGCCTTCAGCATCGCGCGCGGCGCTGCTGTGAGGGCTGTTTCGATCAGGGCGGCCATGGAGTCCCCACCGCGGGCAAGAACTTTGGTGGACTGGCTGGCCTCATTGAGGATGTCGCGAATGACGTCGTCGATCAGCGAATCCACCGGGTCATGCTCGGTTGGTTCGGCGGCTTCCTCTGACGCCATGAGTTGCTCCTCTGCGGTCGATGTGTCCTGTCCCTGGCTGCCGATTCAGGCCGGCTGTGGGACTTCCTTTCTGCCTGCGATCGGGAGTAGCGCCACTACCGGTTCGCGAGCGCGGCGAGCAGCAGCGGGTGCTCGATGCCGCCCTCTTCTCCGCCTTCTCCGCGGCGGCGCATGAGCATGCTGAGCAGGAGTGGGTGGTCGATACCGCCTTCTTCGCCTCCCCTGCGGCGGCGCATGAGCATGGCGAGCAGCAGCGGGTGCTCGATGCCGCTCTCCTCTCCGCCTTCTCCGCGGCGGCGCATGAGCATGCTGAGCAGGAGCGGGTGGTCGATACCGCTTTCCTCGCCTCCCCTGCGGCGGCGCATGAGCGCGGCGAGCAGCAGCGGGTGCTCGATGCCGCTCTCCTCTCCGCCTTCTCCGCGGCGGCGCATGAGCATGGCGAGCAGGAGCGGGTGGTCGATACCGCTTTCCTCGCCTCCCCTGCGGCGGCGCATGAGCGCGGCGAGCAGAAGCGGGTGCTCGATGCCGCTCTCCTCTCCGCCTTCTCCGCGGCGGCGCATGAGCATGGCGAGCAGGAGCGGGTGGTCGATACCGCTTTCCTCGCCTCCCCTGCGGCGGCGCATCAGCGCGGCCATGAGGAGCGGGTGCTCGATGCCGGTCTCCTCACCTTCGCCGCGGCGAGCCGCAAGCGCGGCAAGCAGGAGGGCTTCCAGGGATCGCCCTTCACCCTCGCGCTCGGCGGTCTCGGTACGCTCGGCGGCCTCTGCGGTGGCGGTCATGGCATGTCCTTTCAAGCGCTGGGATAAGCACACCAGGTTCGTGATGGGGATACATCGTCCCGATACCCGACGCCTTCGATATATATTCATAAAGAAATACCCAAGAAAAACTGGTCGAATATCTAAATAGACCTGTTCGATCTGCTTCCTGCTTGTCCGCGAGCATGATCGACCTCGGCCGGCTCCGGCCTCAGGGAGGATCCGGCTCGATCATCGCGGCCGATCGACGGGCGGCGCTCGACCGCTCATCCGTCCCCGGCCGCGACGACAGGCCGGAAAGGGCTCGATGGCCGCGGAATTCTTCCGCCTTCGCATACGCGCAATTGAATTCTCATCGACGAAATTCATTGGGTGCGCGGTGGTGAATATGTCATTCGCATGTCTTGTGGTTCGACGACCATTTTCGATGAATGGTGGCTCACGCAACGCTCGCCGCAGTGATCCTCGCTGGAGGCGCCGCTGCCTTCTTTCATGCGGCCCGAGTGGCACGCCCGACCCGCGTACGCCATCCGCTTCGGCGACCACCTGCGAGAGGACCTTGCGGCAGTGGCGGCGCGGCGGCGGATCGCCGACTGTGATCCCACGTGCGTTGATCTCGGCTGGACTCTCCCCCCGTGGGAGGCCGCATGCTACTCCTGACGATCCTGGTAGCCGGTCAAGGAAGTAGCGGGGCGACCGGAGCCGGAACTCGGCGAGCCGGCGCGCGTCGGCACGGACAGTGGCCACGTGCACGCTGATCGCCCAGTTGTTGAGGAGAGCGACGTATGACCATCGTGAAGGACATCGAGGCCCGCGGCATGCACCACTGCGAGACGACGGCGCTGGGGGTGCTGCTGCGGCATGAAGGACTCGATCTGTCCGAGCCCATGCTGTTCGGACTGGGCTCGGGCCTGTCCTTCGTCTATTGGGACAGCAAGGGCATGGCGTTCCCCTTTCTCGGAGGCCGCGTCAAGCCCTTCGAGCTCACCAGGAACCTGACCGCCAGGCTCGGGCTGACCTTGCTGGTCGAGGAGACCACCTCGCCGCGCAAGGCGTGGGAGAACGTGGCCGCCCCCATCGACGCAGGTCAGCCGGTCGGCCTCCAGCTCGACTGCTATCACCTGGAGTACTTCCGGTCCAAGGTGCACTTCGGCGGCCATGTCGTCGCCATGTACGGCTACGACGAGCACGACGTCCACCTCGTGGACACCGACCAGCAAGGAGGAGCGGTGCGCACCAGCAGGGGCAGCCTGGCCATGGCGCGGACCGAACGCGGCCCGATGACCGCCAGGAACCGATCATTCACCATCACCCTGCCGGAGCACTCGCCTTGCTGGCAGGACCAGATCATCCCCGCCATCAGGGACTGCGCCGACGCCTTCCTCGCCGCTCCCATCGCGAACCTGGGCCACCGCGGCATCGAGAAAGCCGCCGAAAAGGTGCCCACATGGCTGCTGCGCACCGGCAACCCGCAGCAGGACCTACCGCAGGCCGCCCTCCTCATGGAGAAGGGCGGCACCGGCGGTGCCTTGTTTCGCGCCCTCTATCGTGACTTCCTCGGCGAGTGCATCCAGCTGATCGACGACGGCAACCTCCGCGCAGGTCATAGGTTGTACGCCGAGGCCGCCACCCTGTGGACGGACGTGGCCGGCTTGATCACGAAGGCCGGCGAGAGCGGCGACGTGGAGCATCTCGAGCAGGCCCGCGTCATTCTCCGCGATCTTTCGTGCATCGAGAGGAATGCCATGCAGATGCTGCGTCAGGTGTAGCTCAAGGTCATACCTCGGCCGATCAGGTGGCGGCGTAGCCGGTCGTCGTCACAATTCGGCACAATTGCCGATGTGAGAGTCGGATTGCTGGGACCGTTCGAGGTCAGGAACCGTGACGGGGCCGTGGTGGAGGTCCCTGGGGTTCGGCTGCGCGCACTGCTGGCAGTGCTCGCCCTCGAACCTGGCCGGATCGTCACGCGTGCGAGGCTGGTGGACTGGATCTGGGGGGAACGGCCGCCCGCGGACGAAGTGAATGCCGTGCAGGCGTTGGTGTCCAGGCTGCGCAAGGTGTTGCCGGACGGTGTGGTCGAGGCGGATTCCGGCGGGTACCGGCTGGCCGTGGCTCCTGATGCCGTGGACGTGTGCAGGTTCGAGCACCTGGTCGTCCAGGCCCGTGCCGCCGAGCCTGCGGCGCGGGCGGATCTGCTGCGCTCGGCCTTGGCATTGTGGCGCGGCACGGCCATGGCCGACATCGCGCTGCAAGAGAGCGACGCGTTCGACGCCGCGGTAGCGCGTCTGGACGATCTCTATGTCGCCGCGCTCGGGGATCGGGTGGATGCGGATATTCGCCTCGGCCGTGGCTCGGAGTTGCTCTCCGAGCTGACCGAGCTGGTTGCCAGGTATCCGCTGCGGGAAGGGTTCGTGGCGGCCTTGATGCGAGCGCTCGCCGAGGCGGGGCGTGCGAATGAGGCGTTGACCGTGTTCCAGCGGACGCGCGAACGGCTCGCTGAGGAGTTGGGCGCCGATCCATCGGCTGAGCTCTCCGCGCTGCACACCGCGTTGCTGCGCGGCGAACTGGGCGAGCGGGCGGAGAACCGCAGGACGAACCTGCGCGCCGAGCTGACGAGTTTCGTCGGCAAGGACGATGACATCTCCGCGATCGCCGTTGTGGCCATAGGGCACCGGCTGGTCACCTTGACGGGCGCGGGTGGCGCCGGCAAGACAAGACTGGCCACGGAGACCGCGCGGACGATGCTCGCCGAGCTGCCGGACGGGGCGTGGCTGGTCGAGTTGGCCTCGGTGCAGGCAGGCGGTGAGCTGGCGCAGGCCGCCCTTACCGCGATCGGCCTGCGTGACCAGGCGCTGCTCGGCGATGCGCGGGCAGGGGACCCGATGGATCGGCTCATCGCCGCGGTCCGGGAGCGCGCGATGTTGCTCATCCTGGACAACTGCGAGCACATGATCGAGGAGGCCGCGGCTTTCGCGGATCGGCTGCTGGGGGAGTGCCGGAGGCTGCGGATTCTGGCCACGAGCAGGGAACCGCTCGGTATCACCGGGGAGGTGCTGTGGCAGGTCGAGCCACTCGCGCTGCCCGCGAAGGGCGCGGACCCCGCAGAGGTCGGGTCCTCGCCCGCGGTGCGGCTGCTGCGGGACCGTGCGGATCTGGTGCGTAAGGACATCGGCTCCGACGCGCACACCTTGTCGGCCATGGCGCGGATCTGCCGGGCGCTCGACGGGATGCCGCTGGCGATCGAACTGGCCGCGGCACGGCTGCGCACCATGTCCATCGATCAGCTGGCCCGCCGGCTCGATGACCGATTCCGGCTGTTGACCGGCGGCAGCCGTACGGCGCTTTCCCGGCACAAGACGCTGCGCGCGGTCGTGGACTGGAGCTGGGATCTGTTGAGCGAGGCCGAACGTGGCGTGCTGCGGCGGCTTTCGGTGTTCTCCGGCGGGGCGAGCCTGGAAGCGGCCGAACGGGTGTGCGGAGATGAGGCGTTCGCCGGGGAGCAGGTACTCGACCTGCTGACCGCGTTGATCGAGAAGTCGCTGCTGCTTGCCGACGGCGAGGGCACGCGCTACCGGATGCTCAACACCATCAGGGAATACGCCGCGCACCGGCTCGCCGAGGCAGGGGAGACCGAGTCGGCGCGCCGGGCGCACCTCGCCTACTTCACCGAGCTGGCCGAGACGGCCGAGCCGTACCTGCGTCGGGCCGAGCAGCTGGAATGGCTGGCCACGCTCGAGGCCGAGCACGACAACATCAGCGCGGCACTGCGCGGGGCGATCACCGAGGGATGGGCGCAGGAGGCGATGCGGCTGGCCGGGGCCGTGGGCTGGTACTACTTCCTCAGCGGGCACAGGACCGAGGGCACCGAGTTGAGCATCGCGGCGGCCTCGCTGCCCGGTGAGGTGACCGACGAGGTGCGGGCGATGGCGTGCGCCATCGTGACGATGTTCGTGACCTCCGGGCCCGGGCGCGATCAGTACCAGGCGCGGGAGTGGATCCTGCAGGCGCACCGGTTCACCCAGCGCAGCGACTACCGCAACCCGCTGCTCGGGTTCGTCGCCCTCTGGGAGCGGATGCTGCAGGAGCCGACGGGGTTCCTCCCCGCGTTCGAGCCGCTCATCGCCGACGACGATCCGTGGGTGCGCGCGCAGGCCAGGCTCACTCGTGGCCGATTCCGGCTCACACTCGGCGGCGACGAGACCGACGTGGACAACGACATGGAAGTCGCCCTCGCCGAGTTCCGCATGCTGGGTGAACGGTTGGGGATCTCGTTGGCGCTGACCTTCCTGGGCGATCGGCTCGCCATGCGCGGCGAGTTCGCACGCGCGTGTGAGCACTACGAAGAGGCGGTCGCGGCACTGACCGAGATGGGCTCGACCGAGGACGTGGTCGGCATACGGGCGCGGCAGGCTCAGCTGTACTGGCTGCTCGGCGATGAGCGATCCAGCACGTCCGCCATGGCGGAAGCGCGGCGGTGCGCGGACGGGATCACCTGGCCGGACACGATCGCCGAGCTGGCGATCGCGGAGGCGCAGCTGGCGCGCTTGCGCGGCGAGCCGGACAAGGCACACCAGCACCTGACCACGATGCTGGCATTGACGGACGACGGGGAAGCATGGGGGTACTTCCGTGCCATGGCCCAGGACGTGAACGGCTACCTCACGGAGGATCTCGAGAAGGCCCGCGCGTATCGGAGCGAGGCGTTCCGCGCGGCCGTGGAGACGACGTACCCGCCGCTGATCGCCGGGGCGTTGATCGGGATCGCGGATCTCGCGCTGCGCCAGGGGCAGTACGAGCAGGCCGTGCGATTGCTCGCGGCGAGCGACGCCGTGCGCGGTACGCCCGATCGCTCGCAGCCGGACGCTTCCAGGATCGCCGCGGACGCGCGGAATCGCCTCGGCGAAACTGTGTTCGCCGAGGCGACCCGTGTCGGGCAGCAGCGGGATTGGCGGGAGCTGGCCGAGATCACGCTCGCTTCGTGAACGACTTGCGCGCCCACAGGTAGCCGATCAGCGTGAGTCCCACGCACCAGGCGATCGCTGTGATGGCCGTGCCCGTCGACGGCGTGCCGGTCAGGAACCCGCGCAGGGTTTCGATGATGGGGGTGAACGGCTGGTACTCCGCGAATTCCCGCACGCCCGGCCCCATCTTGTCGGCCGGCACGAATGCGCTGCTCAAGAAGGGAAGCAGCATCAGCGGGACGCCGAGGATGCCCGCGCTTTCCGGCGACTTCGCCGCGAGACCGGCCGCGATGGTCAGCCAGCTGATCGCCAGTACCGTCAGCACGACGATGCCGATCGCGCCGAGCCACTCCGGGAAGCTCGCCGACGGGCTGAATCCCATCAGGAACGCGACCCCGACGACGAGCGTGATGGCCACCAGGGTCCGCAGCATGGTCGCGACCACGTGCGCGTTCAACACCGCGGCCCGTGACACGTCCATGACGCGAAGCCGGTTGATGAATCCGGTCGTCATGTCGGAGTTCACCCCGGTCGCAGTGGGGCCGATCCCGTAGCCGACGGTCATGATGATCAACCCTGGCGTCGCGTAGTCGACGTAGTCGCTGCCGACGCTGAATCCGCCGCCGAGCACGTAGACCATGAGGAACAACAGGAAGATCGGCATGATGATGGCGTTGAGCAGTGTCAGCGGATTCCGCATCGTGTGCCGGAAGTTGCGCCGCATCATGGTCGCGGAATCCGCGAGGGAAGCTGAGATGGCGTTCATCGTGCGTTGACCTCCGTGTTTCCGTGACCGGTGAGGGCGAGGAAGACGTCATCCAGGTCCGGTGTGTGCACCGACAGTTCCTCGACTTCGATGGATTGCGCATCGAGCCGATCGAGCAGCGCGCGCAATGACCGCACCCCGCCATCGCCGGGCACACGCAAGGCCAGCTCTTCGTCGTCCCTGGTGGACCCGGGCAGGGCCCGCGCCGCGACGTCGAGCTCGTGCTGGTTGGTGAACCGTAGCCGGACATGGCTGCCGGGAACCCGGCGCTTGAGCTCGTCGGCGGTGCCCTCGGCGACCAGCCGGCCCTGATCGAGTACGGCGATGCGGTCGGCGAGTTGGTCGGCCTCCTCGAGATACTGGGTGGTGAGGAAGATGGTCCTACCGTCGGCGACCAGGCCCCGGATGATCTCCCACATGGTGCGGCGGCTGCGCGGATCGAGTCCCGTCGTGGGCTCGTCCAGGAAAATGATCTGCGGCTCGCCGACCAGCGTCATGGCGAGGTCCAGCTTGCGGCGCATGCCGCCGGAGTAGGACGCCGCCTGCTTGCCCGCCGCTTCGACCAGATCGAACCGGTCGAGCAGCCTGTCGGCGATTCGTTTGCCCTCCGCCTTGGGCAGGTGCAGGAGATCCGCCATCATCAGCAGGTTCTCCTTGCCGGTGAGCAGGTTGTCCACCGAGGCGAACTGCCCGGTGACCCCGATCGCCGCGCGCACCGCCTTGGCAGCCGTGGCCACGTCGTGCCCGGCGACGACCACCTTCCCGGCGTCGGGGGTCAGCAGCGTGGTCAACACGTTCACCGTCGTGGTCTTCCCGGCGCCGTTGGGCCCGAGCAGGGCGAAGATCGTGCCGGCCCGGACGTTCAGGTCGATGCCGTCGAGCACGGCCTTGTCTTTGTACGCCTTCCGCAGCCCCGAGGCCGCAATGGCTGAACCGTTCATGGCGTCCACCATCGCCGACCGCGCTGATACCGGGCCGTCGCCGTCCTGACGCGGCCGCTGACACGACACCGCGGCAGACCGGATCGCCGCCGGGACCTCTGCCAGGCGGGCGCGAAACTCTCCACTCCCGGCGGAACGCGCCCTCATCCATCTCACACCGCAGCGGCCCGCCGATGGCGGCGATCAACGTGCAGGGTGCGGGACAGCCACTCGGTGACGAGGTCGGCGATCAGGGTGCCGGCTCGATCGTTGAGGTGGATGTGGTCGGTGAGCATGGTCAGGCCATTGCCTGTGGCGATGTCGTCCAAGGAGCGGCGCAGGAGATAGTGCTGCAGGGCGACGCGCAGCGCCAGGCCGAAGCTGAAGGCGAAGCGGGGCGCGGTGCTGTTCGAGCGGATGTGCTCGGAGATGCGCTCATATGTCGGCAGGTAGGTGATGTCCGCACGGGTGGCGGCCTGCTCGATGGCGGCGTTGTAGGGGGCGAGTTCCCGGTTGGCCGGGCCGTCGAGGTCCTCGCCGAGCGGGGGCGCCGACAGCAGGGCGATGTGGGCGGTGGTACGGGCCTGCAACTGGTTGACGATCTGTTCCAGGTTGGTTCGGAAGCGGGTCACGGGGATGCCGTTGCGGGCGTCGTTGGTGCCGATGAGGATGGTGACGGCGTCCGGCCGGCAGGCCACGACCTCCTCCATGCGGTCCAGCAGGTCGGCGGTGGTGTGGCCGTTGATCCCCGCGTTGACGAACTCGTGCCCGCCAGGGCCGAGCCGCTCGCGCAGCGCACCCACCCAGTCCGCGCTGAGGCTGGCGTGGGTGAGGCTGTCACCGAAGGCGACCGTGACGGTGTGGGTGCCGGGCCTGGGCCCACGGGTGCGGAACTTCTTGGGCGGGTTGGCGGGCGGGCGGCGGAAGGCCAGGTACATCAGGGCACCCAGGCCGCCGATGAGGAACAGGATCAGGGTGATGGCGACGGTCATGGTGATCTCCGGTGGAGTTTCAGCGGGTGTTGGCTGCTGGTGACAGCCAGTGAGAGGTGAGGCCGGTGATGACTGCTGCGCCGCGCTCGCTGAGGTGGACGTGGTCGATGAGGAACTCGCGTCCGCCGGCGCGGGCGATCTCGTCCCAGCTGCGCCGTAGCAGGTAGTGCTGGGCGGCGACGGCGAAGGCGAGCGGGAAGCTGAAGGCGTACGGCTGCCGCCCGCCTTGCGGCCGTAGGCGGTCGGCCAGGCGCTCGTGCACAGGCAGGTAGTCGACCTGCGTCCGGTGCGCGATTTCCTTGATCGCGGCGTTGTATCCGGCGAGCCTTCGGTTGATCGCTGTGTCCAGGTCCTCGCCGAGGGGCGGCAGGGACATCAGCGCGATCCTGGCCGTGGTGCGGGACTTGAGATGGTCGATGATCGCGCCGAGATTGTCTCGATACTGATCCAGCGGGACGCCGTTGCGGACGTCGTTGGTGCCGATCAGGATCGCGACCGCGGCCGGGTGGCAGGCCACGATGTCGGCCTCGACCCGCCGGCGCAGGTCGGCGCTGGTGTTGCCGTTGATTCCCGCGTTGATGAACGCGTATTCCTGGTGTTCGGGCTGGGCGCGCAGCGAGCCGACCCAGTCCGTGCCGAGTGTGCCCTGGGTCATGCTGGCGCCGGCGGCGACCACGCGGGGGCGGGCGTCCGGCCTGTGTCCGTGGGCGCAGACTTCGGCCGGGGCCTGCTCAGCCGGGCGGAGGAAGGTGAGGTAGCCGACCATGCCGGTGCCGGCGAGCGCGACGGCGAGTAACAGGCACAGGCCGATGATGATCTTTTTCTTCATGGTCAGTATCCCAGGGCGAGGCTGTGGCAGATGGTGGCCGGGTCGGCCAGCGCGGCGAGGATGGCGTGGGCCAGATCGGCGCGGGCGATGGTGATGCCGCCGCGTACGTTCTCATCCAGGGCGGTGCGGTAGGGGCGGTGCGCGCCGTCGGTCAGGCGTGGAGGCCGCATGATCGTCCAGTCCAGGCCGCTGGTGCGGACGGCTTGGTCGGTGTGGGCGAAGTCGGTGAACCCGGTGCGGAGGAGTCGCCGCAGTAGCGGCTTGACCAGGAAGCGGTTGAGTGGCCCGTCACCGCCGTCGACGATGTGCCCGCTGGCGGTGACGACGATCAGGCGGCGGGTTCCGGCGGCGCGCATCGCGGTGATGATCGAGCGGGCGCCGTCGGCGCATACCGTCGCCTCCGCCTTCGCACGAGGTCCCAGGGCGGAGACGACGGCGTCTCGGCCGGTGAGGCTGGCGCGGATCGCGTCGGGGTCCATCACATCGGCGACGACCGGCTCCAGCCGAGGGTGCGGTGCCTGGTGGAGCCGGGCCGGTTCGCGAACGACCGCGGTGACGTGGTGGCCCGCGTCCAGAGCCTGGCTGACGAGGTGCTGTCCGGTGCCGCCGGTGGCGCCGAAGACGGTGAGTTTCATCTACACTCCCAGTGGTTAGTAAACGCTCGTTAGCCGCTTTCGAGGCGAGAGGTTAGCGAGTGTTTACTAACCACGTCAAGCGTGATCCGACCAAGAAGGGACTCAGATGGGCACCAGGGACGTGATCCTCGACGCGGCGGCCAAGGTGATGGCCGAGCGGGGACTGGCCAACATGACAACCCGCCAGATCGCGCAGGCCGCCGGGTTCACCGAGGCGGCCCTGTACAAGCACTTCACCAACAAGGCCGACCTGATCGTGGCGGTGGTGCGGGAGCGCTCGCCCGGCATGACCCGGCTGGCGCAGGCGCTTCAGATAGGACCGGGCACGGGCGACCTGGCGGACAACCTCACCGCCATCGCCCAGACCGCGATCGCCTTCTACCGCGACGGCTTTCCGATGTTCGCCTCGATGTTCGCCGACCCCGCCACCCTGGCCACACACAAGGAGGAGCTACGACGCCAGGACGCCGGCCCGCACAAGGCCAACGAAGCACTCGCCGTCTACCTGCGCGCCGAACAGGCAACCGGCCGGCTACGGCCGGACGCTGACGTGCAGGCCGCCGCCGGACTGCTGCTCGGCGCCTGCTTCCAGCACGCCCTCCTGGATCACATGTCCACACCCGACCTCCGCGACGACGGCGAAGCCGCAAGGGAGTTCGCCCACGCGCTCCTCGCACCGTTGGTTCCCTGACGGGCTCCGCCCTCCGGGGGACCATGGCGGCGTCGAAACCCGGCCCCCGAGTTCCGCTGGGCCTGCGTCGTGTCCCAGGGCGGCTTTGAAGGCTGCTGGGCTTTCGGGCTCCCCTTGCGGCGAGGGGCGCCTCCTCCGTCAGGCTGCACTGATCGTGACCTCTGTCCGGTTGCTGGAGCGCTGACCAGGGCCTGGTCGCGCAGCCAGGCGACCGGAACGCGGCGGGACACGCCCATCCGCACGGCCGGGATCCGCCCTTCGGTGGTGGTCTTCCTGATCGTGCGCCCGTCCTGACGAATCCTCACGTCATGCCCGGCAGCTGGGTTCGCGACCCCGATAGTCCGAACCCGCAAGTATCAGCGCAGTGTCGCGGCTCGTTCTGGAGGCAGAAATGCAGATACCCCGAGCCGATGACCTCGGGGTAGATCTTGTGTCCGAGGGGCGTAGTGAGCCCTTCGCCGATCTTTGGATAGTGGTCAGAAGGGGCCGAGCCGGCTCCCGTCGCCTCATCGTGTCGAGACCGTATCCCCGACCGGCCGCGAAGATGGGCACTGTCCCCGCCCGGGCGGCGTGGGCCACCGGCGAGAGGCGACGGGGTGGTCCGCCCTCGTCGCCGTCGTCACCTGGTCAGCGACCATCCCGGGCGGGAGACGTGGTCAGCGGCACAGGTTGGTCAGCCGCGTCGCGATCTTCAGGCCCGCTTGCTTGGTGGAGCCGCTCCACATGCCTCCCGCCACATCGTAGATCCTGTTGCGGAGGACCGACCATGAACCGGTGGTCGGCTTGTTGAGCCGCTTCAGCCAGGCCCTCGCGTCGGCAGATGCCCTGCTGCAGGAGTCGGCGGCGACCTGGGCCGTCGCCGCCTGCGACGTCCCGGATGCATGGGCGGCCGTGACCGGCAGTGCGATGGCCGCTGCGACCAGCAGGGGGGCGGTCATGATGCTGATACGACGAAAAGTCAAGATCTTCCCTTCGCGAAAGCCATGATCGACTAGCAAGATCATCCGGCAGTGTAGCCGGGGGCGCCGCGACGATGCCAGCCCGGGGGTACGGAGCCTTGACCGCCAGACATGGGAGACATTCGACGGTGCCGGATACGTTCTGGACCATGCACAAGGTTGTGAACAGAGCGCTCGCGCGCGGCGTGGCCGCGGCACTGGCGCCGGCCTTACCGGGCCAACCCCGGAGGAGTCAGGCTGAGACCGTGATGATCGCCGGCGGGTGCCGCGCGCCGTACGGTGGACGTGAAACCGTCGCGAGGTTCGCCGCGATCACGGGCGGCAAGGGCCGATCAAGCCTCGTTATGGTGGCGAAAACACAAAAGCCCCGAGTCTGTGATTTACACAAACTCGGGGTCTCCTGGGTGTCCGAGGGGCGACACCAACCAAATCCCCATGGACGCTGAGTACCGAGTTCCTGGTTGGAACGGTTGGGGTGTGAGATGCGTCCCGACTGCTGGATCCGGCTTACGACGACCGCCAGCGTCCTCCTCGTCGCGTTGATCGCCGCCGTCGTCTCCTTCCGGCACATGCACGAGCTCGCCCTGCTGCACGGCGAGGATCCGCTGGCAGCCGCCCTCATCCCGCTCGCAGTAGACGGCACGATCGTCGCGGCCCCGATTTCCCTGCTTCTGGCCAGTCGGTACGGCTCGCGCGGTGGAGTGCTGCCGTGGTCGCTGCTCATCATCGCGAGCTTGGCGAGTTTGGGCGCCAACGTCGCTGTCGCCGAACCGTCTCTGATCGGTCGGGTCATCGCGGCATGGCCCTCCTTCGCGCTGATCGGCGCCTACGAGATGCTCATAAGTCAGATCCGTCGCTTCGCGAATCCGCACAATTCCGGTGATGATGCGGAGCCCGAAACCCTAACCGTTCAGCTGCGCCGTCGCGCGCCGGATCGCACGCTTCAGCAGCATGCGTGGCGCTGGGCCCAGGACAACCTCCTACCGGGTGGCGAACTCCCCGGTGGTGAAGCGATCGCTGAAGCATTCGAGCGTTCTGCACGCTGGGGGCGCTTGGTGAAGAAGGCGGGCCTGGTGGGTGAACTGGGCTGATGCGCCATTCACAGGACGGCGCACTTGCCTGCCGTATAACGTCCATGTTATGACTTGGGGAGAGCTGGAACTGGAGCCCGAGGTCGACAAGTGGTTCGACTCGCTCAGCCAGGACGATCAGGAGACGGCCGTCTTCTATGTCGACCTCCTGGCGGAGCGGGGCGTGCTGCTCGGCGAGCCGTACACCAGGCAGTTGCATGGCAAGCTCCGGGAACTCCGCTTCCATCTCTCTCGCGAGGCTGTGCGCATCACGTACTGGATCGCTTCGGGTAGGAGGATCATCCTGCTCACAGTGTTCAAGAAGCAGCGGATGCGCGAGGCCGGTGAGATCGAGCGGGCGATGCGGGCCATGGAGCGGTGTAGCGCCGAGGCGCACACGGCAGATGAGGAGTGAGGGCCATGGGGGAGCGCAAGGCGTGGGCCGACAAGCGTGCCGAGATCATGAGCCGTCCAGGCGCCGGTGCCGCTTATGAGGCCGCTCGTCTTCGATTCGAGTTGGGGGAGGCGGTACGGCAGCGCCGCGAGGAACTGGGGCTCACACAGGCAGAGCTGGCTGAGCGGGCCGGCCTGAAGCAGCCTGCGGTTGCCCGCTTCGAGGCAGGAGGCACTATGCCCACCATCCCCATGCTGGAACGCCTCGCCGAGGCGCTCGAGGTTCGGCTCAACGTCCAATTCCAGCCACTCCGCCGGGCAAGCTGACCTAGCGCAGGAAAGGCAGCTCACGCAGAGTAGAGGACTTCTGGTCGGAGCCCGGCTCGCGCGACCACATCATGCGGCTGTGCCCAGCGACCGGGGGTCCTTGTCCTCGCTACGCGCTGTCGTTCGACCTCGGCTCCCGGCAGATGCTCGCGCGTCCCGGCCGAGGTGTGGCCCGTCCTCCGGTCCGGCCGCTCCCCTGTTGCGCACCTGCCCGCCTGGTTCCGCGACCTGAAAGCGCGGACGAAGGCGCTGGAGTTGGAGGCGCAGGTGCGCGCCCTCACGATGGCGACCACGCTCACCTCCACCAGTTCCACCACGCTCACCCGGATCGCCTGGGCGTCGTTCCCGCGCTGGGGGTCGACCGTCTCGGTGGATGTGGTGGTCACTCTGTCGAGCGCGACCTCGTTTGACGTGCTGTTGACGGCGGACGGCACCCAGATCGACCTGAAGACGATCACCGCGTCGGGGACGGTGACGGTGTCGGGGTTCTTGCTGCCGGCGTGGGCGTTCGGGGCGCGGAAGGTCGTCGAGGTGCTGGTGAAGGTCAACTCCGGGTCTCCGTCTGTGGCGGGGACGCTTCGTGAGCTGGCCTGTCAGCTGCTGGAAGCCGAGTGGTCCGATGGCCAGCAGATTGATGACCTCTTCCTGGTTCTCCCCAAGGAGCCACAAGACCTGTGGGCCGTCAGGGCTATCAAGGAGATCTTCGGCGTCTCGATCATATGGAAGACCGATGGAGGTTGGGACGGGTTGTCCGTGGACGCCGCGCTGGGAAGGTGGCGGGGTCGTACTCGCAATGAAGTCCTCCGCCAGGCAGAAGGCAGCCCACGATCACCAGAGACCAGCTCAAGAGAACCATCGAGAACCTAGGAGACATGGTGAAAGCCCTCACCGACGCCCCAGCCGAACGCAAGGCCGACCTCTACCAGGTCATGGGCCTGCGCGCCGCCTTCGACTCGGAAAGCAAGAAGGTGCGAGCTCACGTGGAGCTCGCACCTCATTGGGGAACCAAGAGTGTCCGAGGGGGGACTTGAACCCCCATGCCCCGCAAAGGGCACTAGCACCTCAAGCTAGCGCGTCTGCCTATTCCGCCACCCGGACTTGGTGCCTGCACGCGGGACCGTCATCCCGCGTCGGCTCAGTAAGGTTAGCAAACTCTGCGGGGTGCGTCATACCGTGTTTCCTCGAGACCTGATCGAAGGAGTCCGCATGACCGCGCTCACGGGTGAAGACGAGGTCGTCGACCTCTGCCGCGACCTGATCCGCATCGATTCGAGGAACGCCGGAGACAACGCGGGCCCTGGCGAGAGGCAGGCCGCGGAGTACGTGGCGGGGAAGCTCGCCGAGGTGGGTCTGGAGGCGCGGATCCTCGAGAGCGACGACCGCAGGGCCAACGTGATCGCCCGCATCGAGGGTGAGGATCCGGGCAGGGGCGCGCTGATGCTGCACGGGCACCTGGACGTCGTGCCGTTCGACGCGGGTGACTGGCGGCACCATCCGCTGTCGGGTGAGATCGCGGACGGCTGCGTCTGGGGCAGGGGCGCCGTCGACATGAAGGACATGGACGCGATGATCCTGGCCGTGGCCAGGCAGCGCGTGCGGGAGGGGCGCAGGCCACCGCGCGACGTGGTGCTGATGTTCACCGCGGACGAGGAGGCGGGCGGAGCCTACGGGGCCAACTGGCTGGTGAACAACCACCCTGGCCTGTTCGAGGGTGTCACGGAGGCGATCGGCGAGGTCGGCGGGTTCAGCGTGTCGCTCGGCGACGACCGGCGGCTGTACCTGATCGAGGCCGCGGAGAAGGGCATGGCGTGGATGCGGCTGAAGGCCGAGGGCCGCGCGGGCCACGGCTCGATGCTCAACGCCGAAAACGCCGTCACCGAGCTCGCGGAGGCCGTCGCCCGCATCGGCCGTCATGACTGGCCGGTACGGCTGACGCCGACCGTGAAGCGCCTGCTGGAGGAGCTGGAGCTCGGCCCCGACGACGTCGACAAGTTGGGCCCGCTCGCGCGCATGATCGGCGCGGTGCTCCGCAACACCGCCAACCCGACGATGTTCCAGGGCGGCTACAAGGCCAACGTGATCCCGCAGAGCGCGGAGGCCGTGGTGGACGGGCGGTTCCTGCCCGGGTTCGAGGAGGAGTTCTTCGCCACCGTCGACGAGCTGCTCGGGCCGAACGTGACGAGGGAGTTCGTGCAGCACCAGGTGGCGCTGGAGTTCCCGTTCGAGGGGCCGCTGGTGTCCGCCATGGCCGAAGCGCTCCTCGCGGAGGACCCGGCCGCGAAGGCCGTGCCGTACACGCTCTCAGGGGGCACGGACCTGAAGGCCTTCAGCCGGCTGGGCATCACCGGGTACGGCTTCGCGCCGCTGAAGCTGCCGGCCGACCTGGACTTCTCGGGAATGTTCCATGGGGTGGACGAGCGGGTGCCGGTCGATTCGCTCCGGTTTGGGGTCAGGGTGCTTGACCGATTCCTTGGACTCTGCTGAAAAGCTCTTGCGACCACCTTGGGTGCTGCTACGGTTACGGACCGTTGAGGGGTGAGTCCACGGACTGGCCTCACACGTGAGGTCGGTTCTGGAGCTCGGGAGGTCACGTGGCACGCACGCCGGTGCAGCAGCGGGGGGCGCACGCCCTCCCTGCTCGGCGCGTGCCCGTGACTGTTTCCGAAGAGCGCGCGACCACCGATCGGGCCGCCCGGATGGCGCGGTTCGCGGCCGGCGCCCGCTCGGTCATCGCACGAGCGCTGACGGTAGGCGGCCTGCTGGTCGCCGGTTGGCTGCTCGCCATGCTCTTCGGGCTGCTCTCAGCAGCTCCGGCGGCCGCGGAGACCACCGCGGCGACAGGAGCCGACACCTCTCAGGCCACCGCCGGTTTCCCCACGGCGGGCGGCGCCACCTTGGTGATGGACAACACCGAGGCGATGGCCGGAGCTGAAGTCGACGGGCTGACCAGCCAGTCGAAGCCCGGCTTCCCAACACCTTCCACCGCGGGCAAGAGCATGGGCGCCAACGGCTTGGCCCCCAACAGCGGTGGCAACGGCCCGTTCGGGCCGG
The DNA here is from genome assembly GCF_057708945.1 of Nonomuraea sp. bgisy101. NCBI lineage: Bacteria > Bacillati > Actinomycetota > Actinomycetes > Streptosporangiales > Streptosporangiaceae > Nonomuraea > Nonomuraea sp. bgisy101. The sequence continues at coordinate 331,198 of NZ_JBYITD010000003.1, read as the reverse complement.
GCATGGGGGACATCGCGCGGTCCTTCTTCGACCCGCGCGAGACGGCTCAGCGCGCCCCCCTGGCGTGCGTGCTGCCCCCGGTCTTCCGCACAGCGGCGGACGACCCTTCTTTCTCACCTGACTGAATCCGCTCAAGAGCAGGAGCGTGGGCCGAGTCCCCTCCGCTGAGCGTGTGATTTCACCCGTCAGATGTGGTTCGCGAAATTCTCCGAGGTTCCCGCTGTGCGTGGTCGTCCCGTCGACCTCGCTCGGCCTCGGCTGCCCGCGAACTGTCAGGCACATCCCCCCAAGAACCACAAGGAGCATTCATCATGCGTACGTGGGCCAAGGCTTCGACCCCCGCGGCTCTGCTCGCGGTGGCGGTCATGTCCTTCGGCGGCGGTACCGCCGTCGCCGACACCTCCGGAGACTCCTCCATCGGTGGCGGCAACCAGGTCAACCTGCCGATCTCGCTTCCTGTCGACATCAGCGGCAACTCGGTCGGTGTGGCGGGCGAGTCGAACGCGAACTCCGAGGGCGGCGCGAGCGTCGAGAACGTCGGCAACACCAGCATTCCCAACAGGACGTCGGGTAACAGCAGCATCCTGGGCGGCAACCAGGTCAACGCGCCGATCAGCGCGCCGGTCAACGCCTGTGGCAACGCGCTGTCGCTGTTCGGCAGCTCCGAGGCCGGCTGCAAGGGCGGCGCGTCGGTGAAGAACGCCGGCAAGGGCGGCGCGGGCGGCAACAGGACCTCCGGCGACAGCAGCATCCTGGGCGGCAACCAGATCACCGCGCCGATCAGCGCCCCGATCAACGCCTGCGGCAACGCGCTGGCCATCTTCGGCGACGCCACCGCGGGCTGCAAGGGCGGCGCGTCGGTGCGCAACTCCGGCGTCGGCGCCGGTGGCAACACCACGTCGGGCAGGAGTTCCGTGCTCGGCGGCAACCAGGTGATCGCGCCGATCAGCGGCCCGATCAACATCTGCGGCAACGCGATCGCCGTCTTCGGCGAGGCGTTCGCGGGCTGCAAGGGCGGCTCCAGCGTCACCAACGGCCCCGGCAAGCCGGGCCACGGCTACCACCGCGTCCCCGGCCGTCCTGGCTCCTCGGGCAACGACACCGACGGGCGCTTCAGCGCGGGCAGCGGCAACCAGGTGATCGCCCCGATCAGCCTGCCCATCACCGCCTGCGGCAACGCGGTCGGCAACGCTCCGGCCGGCTGCAAGGGCGGCAGCTCGGTCGAGAACACCGCGGCCGGCAGCGGCGCGGGCGGCAACACCACCTCGGGCCGGTCGGGCGTGCTGTCCGGCAACCAGGTCGTGGCCCCGATCACGGCGCCGGTCAACGTCTGCGGCAACGCGGTCGCCGTCCTCGGCCAGGCCTTCGCCGGCTGCAAGGGCGGCGTGTCGGTGAAGAACGGCGGCAGGGGCGCGGGCGGCAACACCACCTCGGGCCGGTCGGGCGTGCTGTCCGGCAACCAGGTCGTGGCCCCCATCACCGCGCCGATCAACGCCTGCGGCAACGCGGTGGCCGCGCTCGGCCTGGCCGAGGCCCACTGCAGGGGCGGCGCCTCCGTCTCTCCGAAGAACGGCGTGGGCGGTGGCGGGAACACCACCTCCGGCAGGTCCGGCGTCCTCGCGGGCAACCAGGTGATCGCGCCGATCACCGCCCCCATCAACGTCTGCGGCAACGCGGTGGCCGTCCTGGGCGACGCCGCGGCCGGATGCCTCGGCGGCGCCAGGGTCGGTAAGCCGGTCGACGAGCACCCCAGCGGCTTCGACCACTGGACGCGCACCGGCGGCAGGTTCGCCGGCGCCAAGACCAGCGGTCTGCTCCCCGCCCTTCCCGTCGTGCCCGCGATGGCCGGCCTGAAGGACGTGGGCAATGTCACCCACCAGATGGGCGGCTCGGGCCTGCCGGCCCTTCCGCTGGTGGGCGACCTGGCCGGCACGCTCGGCCTGCCCGAGCTGCCGGGCCTGCCCGGTCTGCCCGGCCAGCCCGCCACGCCCGCCCAGCACCAGGGCCAGGGCACGCCCGCCGGTGGCAGCCCCGCCTCCGCCCTCGGCCCTGCCACCTCGCTGGTGGCCTCCACCCCCGTCGGCGGGGCGGTCGGGTCCGCCACGGGCGCTCTGCCCGTCGGCGACCTCGGCCTGATGAGCGCCGCTCAGCCGTCCGGTGTCACGGGGATGAACTCCAACTCGCTGCTCGCGCTGGTCATGGGCGCCATGTTCGCCGCCTCGGCCACGCTGTTCGCGACCACCCGCCGCATCCGTTTCGGCAAGAAGTAGCAAACCTGTCACCCGCATCCGGTGGGTGAGCACGCGGCACAGGAACCTCTGCCCGCTCCCAGCCGGGGGGCGGGCACGGCCCGTTGCCCCTGGTGGTGGGACCCGTGACGCTTTGTCCGCTCTCGTCAAGACGCGAACGGGCAAAGGCAAAGACGCTTTGCCCGTTCTGGGGGGCGCGGCCCTGGGACGGGCAAAGCCATGTCACAACGTGCTGCGGACCCGGATAACCTTGCGGCGGAGCCGTACGTGTCGGCTGCCATCGGGGTGCAGCCGCACTCTGGCGAGCTCCCACTGTCCGTATTCGGCGTGTTCGGTCAGCAGTTGACGTGCGGCTTCGCGTGAAGTGTCGCGGGGGATATAGACATCCATGTAGGAGTAGGCCAGCACAGCGATTAGTCTCCAGGGTGAGTTAGGGAGCAACGGCACTCACTCGGCCTTATTCTGCGTCCTTGAGTGAGACAGTGACCCCCGGGGAAGGAAAATCCCCCGACACGGGTTACCTTTCAGATCTGTGCCCGCTCCCGGCAGGGGGATAAGCAAGCGAACAGCGAGGTAGGAAGCAGCGTGCCAGCCAACAACGGCAGCGCCGGCGGAAATCGCCTGGTGATCGTCGAGTCGCCGGCCAAGGCGAAGACGATCGCGGGCTACCTTGGGCGCGGTTACATCGTCGAATCGAGCATCGGCCATATCCGCGACCTGCCGGAGAAGGCGGATGACATCCCCGAGAAGTTCAAGGGGGAGGCCTGGGCACGTCTCGGCGTCAACGTCGACCACGAATTCGAACCGCTGTACGTCGTCAACCCTGACAAGAAGGCACAGGTCAGCAAGCTGAAGCAGCTGCTGAAGGATGCCGACGAGCTCTACCTCGCCACTGACGAGGACCGCGAGGGCGAGGCCATCGCGTGGCATCTGCGCGAGGTGCTCAAGCCGAAGGTGCCCGTGCACCGCATGGTCTTCCACGAGATCACCCCGCAGGCGATCCGCGACGCGGTGTCCAACCCGCGCGACCTCAACCTGCGGCTGGTCGACGCGCAGGAGACGCGGCGCATCCTCGACCGCCTCTACGGCTACGAGGTCAGTCCCGTGCTGTGGAAGAAGGTCAAGCCGCGTCTTTCCGCGGGTCGCGTGCAGTCGGTGGCGACGCGCCTGGTGGTGGAGCGCGAGCGGGACCGGATGGCGTTCACCGCCGCCCACTACTGGGACCTGTCCGCGCTGTTCGACTCCAACAAGCCGGAGGAGACGCCGCGCGACTTCACCGCCACGCTGACCGGCGTCGACGGCAAGCGCGTCGCGCAGGGCCGCGACTTCGGGCCCGACGGGCGGCTGAAGAACGCCAACGTGCTCCACCTGTCCGAGCAGGCCGCCGCCGAGCTGGCGGGGCGGCTGCGGACCGCGTCGTTCGCCGTCCAGTCGGTGGAGCGCAAGCCGTACACCCGCAAGCCGTACGCGCCGTTCAGGACGACCACGCTGCAGCAGGAGGCCAGCAGGAAGCTGGGCTTCTCCGCGAAGTACACGATGCAGGTGGCGCAGCGGCTGTACGAGAACGGCTTCATCACCTATATGCGTACCGACAGCATCACGCTGTCCGAGACGGCCGTCGCGGCCGCGAGGTCGCAGGCCATCAAGCTGTACGGCTCGGCGTACGTGCCCGACAAGCCGCGCGTCTACGCCAGCAAGGTGAAGAACGCCCAGGAGGCGCACGAGGCCATCCGTCCTTCGGGCGAGGAGTTCCGCACGCCGGGCGAGACCGGGCTGAGCGGCGACATGTTCCGCCTGTACGAGCTGATCTGGCAGCGGACTGTCGCCTCCCAGATGAAGGACGCGGTCGGCGAGTCGGTCACCGTCAAGGTGGCGGGCGGGGGCGCGGAGTTCACCGCGACCGGCCGGACGATCACCTTCTACGGCTTCCTGAAGGCCTACGTCGAGAGTTCGGACGACCCGTCGACCGACCGCGACGACTCCGAGAAGCGCCTGCCGAACCTCGACGAGGGCGACGCGCTCGGCCTGACCAGGCTCGACGTCGCAGGCCACTCGACCAAGCCGCCCGCCCGCTACACCGAGGCGTCGCTGGTCAAGGAGCTGGAGGATCGGGAGATCGGCCGTCCTTCGACGTACGCCTCGATCATCGGAACGATCCTCGACAGGGGCTACGTGTTCAAGAAGGGCACCGCGCTGGTGCCCTCCTTCCTGGCCTTCGCCGTCGTCAACCTGCTCGAGCAGCACTTCGGCAACCTCGTCGACTACGACTTCACCGCCGAGATGGAGAAGGTCCTCGACGACATCGCCAACGACAGGGCCGAGCGCGTTCCTGAGCTGCAGCGCTTCTACTTCGGCCACGAGGGCGACGAGGGCCTGAAGGAGATGGTCACCGACCTCGGCGAGATCGACGCCAAGGAGATCAGCTCCTTCCCGATCAGGGGCAGCGACATCGTGATCAGGGTGGGCCGCTACGGTCCCTACCTCGACCGCGACGGCGTCCGCGTCAACATCCCCGAGGACATGACGCCTGACGAGCTGACCGCGGAGAAGGCGGAGGAACTGTTCGCCAGGCCGACGGGCGACAGGGAGCTGGGCCGTGACCCGGTGACCGGCCACCTGATCGTCGCCAAGGACGGCCGCTTCGGGCCGTACGTGACCGAGATCCTGCCCGAGGCCGCGCAGGACGACACGAAGAAGCGCACGAAGAAGGCCGACGCGCCCAAGCCGCGCACCGGCTCGCTGTTCAAGTCGATGTCGCTGGACACGATCACGCTGGAGGACGCGCTCAAGCTGCTGTCGATTCCACGCGTCGTCGGCGCGATCGACGGCGAGGAGGTCACCGCGCAGAACGGCAAGTTCGGGCCCTACATCAAGAAGGGCACCGACTCGCGGTCGATCGGGTCGGAGGAGGAGCTGTTCACGATCACGATCGAGCAGGCCAAGGAGCTGTTCGCGCAGCCCAAGCAGCGTGGCCGCCGTACGGCTGCCGCCGCGCCGCTGCGTGAGCTGGGCGAGGACCCCAACTCCAAGAAGCCTGTGGTGGTCAAGGAGGGGCGTTTCGGGCCCTACGTCACCGACGGGGAGACGAACGCCTCGCTTCGCAAGGGCGACACGGTCGAGGACATCACCATCGAGCGGGCCGCCGAGCTGCTGGCCGAGCGGCGTGAGCGCGCTCCCGCCCCGAAGAAGACGCCTGCGAAGAAGACGCCCGCGAAGAAGGCGGCCACGGGCACGACCACGAGGAAGAAGCCCGCCGCCAAATCGTGACCGGTGAATTGTCGGTCACGGACCGTAAGCTGACGGAGTGATCTGGCAGCCGGTCATCAGGACGCGCCCAACCGGGCACGGCACTCGCCGTGCCCGGTTCGTGGTGTCAGGACGGTTCACGCCCCCGTCCGCCGACGGTCTCGCGCCGGTGATCCCCTCGGGTGGGGCGCTGCCTTCGGCCGGTGTCGTGTGTGGCCGCGCGCCGTCCGCCGCCGACCGTGTGCGGTGCCGTGCGCGCCGTCGTCCTTCCCTCCGCGTCGCGGGGGCCTGCTCCGGGGGCCGTGTCGCGGGGAGCTGTTCCGGAGGGACGCCCATCGGTGATCATGTGTGGGGTCGGGTCGGCGTTTTCCTGGGCGGACGGGGCTCGGGATACCGCTGGTGCCGGTGGGCCCGTACGGTGAGATCTCCCTGGTGCAACTTGCCTCCGTGAGAAGTTCACAGGTATTACCCTCAGGCCACGAACAGCCGGGCATATCAGACCGCTGCCCTCAACCCCCCTGGATACGCTGACATCATGACCATCCGCAGACCGGCCCATGTGCTGGACATCCCCCCTTTCCGCAGGCTGTGGATGGCCATGTCCGCGAGCAGCCTGGGCGACTGGCTCACCCTTCTCGCGTTGAGCGCGCTGGCCGCGCAGCTCACCGCCGCCCACGGCTACCAGGCACAGGCCGCGGCCGTCGGCGGGGTGTTCGTGGCCAAGCTGCTGCCCGCGCTTGTGCTCGGCCCGCTGGCGGGGCCGCTCACCGTGCGGCTCGACCGGCGGTTGACCATGCTCGTCGCCGATCTGGTCAGGGTGGCGCTGGTGGCCTCGGTACCGCTGGTCGGCCTCTACCAGTGGGTGGTGGCCGCGGCTTTCCTGATCGAGTGCGCGACCCTGTTCTGGGTGCCCGCCAGGGACGCCACCGTGCCGGCGCTGGTGCCCAAGGAGCGGCTGGAGGAGGCCACCAGGCTCGGCGTCCTCGTGACGTACGGCACGGCGCCCGTCGCCGCGCTGCTGTTCACCGTCCTGACCACGGCGGGGCCGTGGATGGTCGCGGGAGGCGCGCTCGCCTACCTGGTGTCGGCCGTGTGGGTGTTCACGCTGCGGGGCCTGCCCAGGCGTGGCGGCGCCGCCTCGACACCCTCGGTGCTCGAAGGCTGGCGGGCCTCGGGGGGCGACAGGGTGGCCGGCGGGGTCCGCGCGGGCCTGCTGGCCACGGTCGCCGCGGGCGGCGCGCTCATCGGCGTCAGCGTGCTGAGCGGGCCGGTGGCCTACGGGGTGGTGTTCGGCGCGCTGTTCGTCGGTGTCGCGGTGGGCCTGTTCTTCGGTCCGCGGGTGCTGACGCAACTGTCGCGTTCGCGGCTGTTCGGCGTTTCGGTCATCGCGGTGGGCGCGGCGCTGGTGGTGATCGCGCTCGTCCGGGACCAGTCCGTGGTGGTCATGCTCACCGTGGTGCTCGGCCTGTGCGCGGGCGTGGCCTGGCGGGTCGGCCTCGAGGTCCTCGACGGCCCGCACATGGAGCCGGTCGCCAGGGTCACGCTGCTGCTCGCGGCCGCCGTGGTCGCTCCGGCGGCCGGCCTGGCAGGTGGCGCCCTGCTGGCCCTGATCGCCATGGGCGGCCTGATGATGGTGGTCGGGGCGCTGGCGTTGCGCCGGGTCGACGACAGGAAGGGTGTGTCACTCTCGGAGGACATGCTCGCCGCGCTGCGCGGCGAGCGCTACACACCGGGGGATGTGGAAAAAGTGCCTGGGGTGTTCATCGCCTTCGAGGGCGGAGAGGGTTCCGGCAAGACCACGCAGTCGAGGCTGCTGGCGATCTGGCTGCGCGACCAGGGGTTCGACGTCGTGCAGACGAGGGAGCCCGGCTCGACCAAGGTCGGTATGCGGCTGCGCGCGATCCTGCTCGACGCGGCGGAGAAGGGGCTGTCGCCCAGAGCGGAGGCGCTGATGTACGCCGCCGACAGGGCCGAGCACGTGGAGAAGGTGATCAGGCCGGCGCTGGAGAGGGGAGCGCTGGTGATCACCGATCGCTACGTCGACTCCTCGCTCGCCTATCAGGGTGCGGGCCGGGCGCTCGACCCCGCCGATGTGGCGGAGGTCAACGCCTGGGCGACCAGCGAGCTGGTGCCGCACCTGACCGTGCTGATCGACACCCCGCCGTCGGTCGGGCTGACCAGGCTCGGCGGCGCGGCCGACCGCATCGAGTCGGAGCCGTTGGAGTTCCACGAGAGGGTGCGCAACGAGTTCCGCTCGCTCGCGGGCGCGGCTCCCGAGCGCTATCTCGTGGTCGACGGCACGCTGCCGCTCGACGAGATCAGCAGGACGGTGCAGGACAGGGTGCGGGAGATCCTGCCCGACCCGGTGCCGAGCGAGTCCGAGGACATCACCGGCACGATGCCCGCCATCCGCGACTAACCTTGTCCCGGTGAGCGTCTTCGACGACCTGGTGGGCCAGGAGCAGGCTGCTGCCGTACTCTCGCGAGCCGCTCGCGCCGCCGCGGAGGCGGTCGAGGGCGGGCGGGGCGCGGGCATGACGCACGCCTGGCTGTTCACCGGCCCGCCCGGCTGCGGACGCGAGGACGCGGCCCGCGCCTTCGCCGCCGCGCTGCTGTGCCCGTCGGGTGGGTGCGGCCACTGCGACCAGTGCCACCAGGTGATGATCGGCTCGCATCCCGACCTGGAGGCGGTCAGACCGGAGGGGCTGTCCTACAGCGTCAAGCAGACCCGCGAGCTCATCCTGCGCGCCGCGGGCGCCCCGACCCAGGGCCGCTGGCGGGTGATCCTGTTCGAGAACGCCGACAGGGTCACGGAGTCGGCGGCCAACGCGCTGCTCAAGGCCATCGAGGAGCCGCCGCCCCGGACGGTGTGGCTGCTGTGCGCGCCCGCCCCCGACGACATGATCATCACGATCAGGTCGAGGTGCAGGGTGGTCGGCCTCGTCACGCCTTCGGGCGCCGCCGTCGCCCACGTGCTGGCCACGCGCGAGAGCGTGCCGTGGGAGATGGCCGACTTCGCCGCGCGGGCGTCGCAGGGCGACCTGTCCCGCGCGCGGGCGCTGGCCCTCGACGAGGGGGTACGGCAGCGCCGCGAGGCCGTCCTGGCGATCCCCCGGTCGCTCAGCGGGGTCGGCGACTGCATCACCGCCGCCGAGCGGCTGGTGAAGACCGCCGAAGAGGAGGCGGCCGCGGCGACCGCGGCGCTCAACGAGACCGAGACCGCGGAGCTCAGGAAGCTCTACGGCGAGGGCTCGTCGGGCAAGGGGCTCAACAGGGGGCTCGTGCGGGGCGGCGCGGGAGCGCTGAAGGAGCTGGAGGACCGGCAGAAGTCGCGTGCCACCAGGGTGAAGCGCGACTCGCTGGACGTCGCGCTGCTCGAGCTGGTGTCGTACTACAGGGACGTGCTGGCGGTGCAGCTCGGCGCCCCTGTGGAGCTGGCCAACGAGGACCAGCGTTTCCACCTCGACACCCTGGCCAGGGCGTCGACGCCGGAGGAGACTCTGCGGCGGATCGACGCGATCATGCAGTGCAGGGAGCGGTTGGCGGCGAACGTGAACCCGCAGATCGCCGTCGAGGCGATGATGCTGGGCCTGCGCCGCCCCTGACCCCGCACGGGCTGCCGCTCGGCAGGCAGGATCGCGGGAAACTCGGCGGGTGATCCGAGCAGCAGACGCCGTCCCCGAACGTCTCTGTGATGTGAAAGTCGAAACGCTCCCTCGCAGGGAGCTCGTGGATGTGGCGACCATCTTCGCCGAACACCACCTGGGCCTCGTACGGCTCGCGCTGATCATGGTCGGTGATCAGGCGACGGCCGAGGACGTCGTGCAGGAGGCGTTCGCGCGCACCCACGCGGGGAGGGATCGGCTGCGGGACCCTGATCGGGCGCTGGCGTACGTGCGCTCCGCCGTGCTCAACGGGTGCAGGTCGGTGTTGCGGCGCAGGGCGACCGTGTTCCGGCGGGCCGTGCCGTACGAGCCGCCGGTCTGGTCGGCGGAGAGCGCCGCCCTGGTCGGCGAGGATCGCAAGGAGGTTCTGGTGGCGCTGCGCGCGCTGCCGCGGCGGCAGCGGGAGGCGCTGACGCTGCGTTACTACGTCGATCTGTCCGACCAGGAGGTGGCGGACGCCATGGGGATCAGCGGCAGCACCGCGAGGTCCACGATCGCCAGAGGGCTCGCCGCCCTGGCCCGGATCCTTGGGGAGGACGCGTGAACAGCCCGATGGAGGATCGCCTGCGTGACGCTCTCAGCGCCGCGGGCGGCACGGTCGAGCCGGAGACGATCAGGCCGCTGCGCACATCGGCCACGCGGAGGAGGTGGCGCGTCGACGTGCGTTTCCTGGCCATCGCGGTGACGCTCGCCGGCATCGTCGGGGCCGTGGCGCTCTGGCCTGCCGAACATCAGGAGCAACCCGTGGTGCTGGCGACGGGCGTCTCGTCGGCCGCGCTCGATGACGGGGTGTCCGACATGTCGGTGTACCTGTGTAAACCCAAATCGCCGTTCCCCGTGTGCAAGGGAGCCGCGCCCGTCGACCGCGCAGCCGTCCAGCGAACGCTCCAGGCGATGCCGCAAGTGCTGGAGATCCGGTACGAGAGCCAGGAGGAGGCCTTCGCGAACTTCCAACGCACGCAACGTCAGGATTCCACTCTCGCCCAGGTGGTGGCCGTCGACGACATGCCCGAATCCTTCCGGCTGCGATTGCGGCCGGGTACCGATGGGGACGCGGTGGTCGAAGCGGCGGCTGAGATCGAGGGCGTCTCGGCGGTCGTCGCTCGGGGGTGCCACTCACCGCGGTCCTCGTGGTTCGGTCGAGTGGTGTCGGCCCTGTTCGGCTCCGACGAGGAGATCTGCCGAGCCTCCTGAGCGTTGACGCCTCTCGTAGGGTGGGCAGGAAGGCCGGTAAGGAATCCTCGAGGCCGTCAGGAGGCGAGCGCGAGCCCATGGGAATGATCATGGCCGTGAGCTTCACCCGCTATGGAAGGCTCTACTACCTCGATCCGGGCGGACACAGTCCCAAAGTGGGGGACAAGGTGCTGGTTCCCACGGACTCAGGACCCGAGGTCGCCGAATGCGTGTGGGCGCCGCAGTACTCCAGCGAGGACATCGACGGCCTGCCGGTGTGCGAAGGCCTCGCGGGCGAGGAGCACCTGTCGCGCGACGAGACCAACAAGCGGCGGCGCGCCGAGGCCCGCAGCGTCTCCAAACGGCTCATCAAGCGCCACGTGCTGCCGATGAAGGTGGTGGGCGTCGACTACCTAGACAAGGAGAACATCTACACGGTCTACTTCTCGGCCCCCCACCGGGTCGACTTCAGGGCGTTGGTCCGTGACCTGGCGCGCAACCTGCGCGCCAGGGTCGAACTGCGGCAGATCGGCCCGCGCGACGAGGCCAGGCTGCAGGGCGGGATCGGGCCCTGCGGGCGGGACCTGTGCTGCGCGACGTTCCTGAAGGACTTCGAGCCGGTCTCGGTGCGGATGGCCAAAGACCAGGACCTGCCGGTCAACCCGCTGCGCATCGCGGGGGCCTGCGGGCGGTTGATGTGCTGCCTGAAGTACGAACACCCTCTGTACCAGGAGTTCCGGGCGTCCGCACCGCGGGCAGGGGCGGCCGTGGACACGCCCGAGGGCCCGGGGACCGTCGTGGGGCACAACGTGCCGTCCGACTCGGTGGTGGTGCGGCTGAACGACGGCGGACGCCGCTGCTCGTGCTCGAAGGCCAGCGTGTGCGGTCCGCGCAAGGCGTACGACTCGACGTACGGAGACGGCGGCTGACGGCCTGCGCGCGGTCATCGCCGCCTCGAGGTCATCGCCCGCCTCGCGGGCGGCCGCCATCCTCGTCGCGGCGGGCGGAGGGGTACGGCCGAGCGGACACGATGGGGAAGGCGGCGTGGCATGGGCCGAGGACGCGGGTTCGTCATCGGGCTCGGGTTGAGCCTGGTGGTGGCCGCGTGCGCCGTCCAGACCACGCCTCCCCCTGACCCCTACAAGCAGCGGCTCGCCTGGCGCGACTGCGGTGACGGGTTCGAGTGCGCCAAGCTCGCCGTGCCGCTCGACTACGCCAAGCCGGGTGCCGACCGGCTGGCCATCAGCGTGATCAGACTGCCCGCGGCCGACGACCGCCTCGGCTCGATCGTCGTGAACCCGGGCGGCCCCGGAGCGTCGGGCATCGACTACGGCAGAGCCGCCCGCCTGATCGTCAGCCCTGAGGTACGTGCCAGGTTCGACGTGGTCGGCTTCGACCCGCGCGGTGTCGGCGAGTCGTCACCCGTCACCTGCCTGAGCGACGCCGGGCTCGACGCCTTCCTCGCGCTCGACGCCACCCCCGACACCAAGGCCGAGGTGACCGCGCTCGAAGCGGGCTCGCGCGAGTTCGCCCGCGGCTGCCAGGCCGCCTCGGGCCGCCTCCTGCCGCACCTCGGCACCGCGAACGCCGCCCGCGACCTCGACGTGCTGCGGGCCGCGCTCGGCGACGACCGGCTGACCTACCTCGGGAAGTCCTACGGCACGTACCTGGGGGCGTACTACGCCGACCTGTTCCCCGAACGCGTGCGCGCGCTCGTCCTCGACGGCGGCATCGACCCCACCCTGAACCGGGTCCAGCTGAACGAGGCGCAGGCCAAGGGGTTCTCCGACGCGTTCAGGGCCTACGCCGCCGACTGTGTGGCCGCCCCTGACTGCCTTCTGAAGAGCCGTACGGTCGACGGCGCCGTGGCCGAGCTCGCCGGGCTGCTCCGCCGTACGGACGGCAAGCCCTTGCGGGTCGGCGGGCGCGAGGTCACGGAGGCGCTGGCCACGCTGGGCGCGCTGACCCCGCTGTACGACCGGGGCACCTGGCCGCTGCTGTCCGACGCGCTCCACGAGGCGGCGAACGGCGACGGCGGGCTGCTGCTCCGCAGCGCCGACCAACTCGTCGGACGTGCGGAGAACGGCACGTACACCAACCAGACCGAGGCCAACATGGCCATCAACTGCGTCGACAGCCCCTACCCGCGCACGACCGCCGCCTTCGTGAAGGCGGCGGCGAAGTCGGAGCGCGAGGTGCCGGGCTTCGGCGCGTTCATCATGTGGAGCTCGCTGCCCTGCGCCTTCTGGCCCGTCCCTGTCACCACGTCGCCCAGACCGTTGAAGGCGTCGGGCGCGCCCCCGATCCTCGTGGTGGGCACCACCCGCGACCCCGCCACGCCGTACCCGTGGGCCCGGTCGCTGGCCGCGCAACTGGAGTCCGGCGTGCTGGTGAGCTTCGACGGCGACGGTCACACGGCGTACCTGAGCGGATCGACGTGTGTGGACGGGCTCGTGGACACCTACCTGCTGACGGGCCGCGCGCCGGCGAAGGACACGCGGTGCCCCGAGATCGAGTGACGGGAGGCGCGAGGACTCCTTGGTCTCCTGTAGACTTCATGGCGTTGTATGGCACGCCGCCTTAGCTCAGTCGGCCAGAGCACTTCACTCGTAATGAAGGGGTCTCGGGTTCGAATCCCGAAGGCGGCTCCAGGTCAGAAGGCCCTCACGTGATCGTGGGGGCCTTCTGCGTGACTAAGTGCGTGACTACCGTTCCGGATCATGACTGAAGATGCGGTTCATGACCACCGCGCCGCCCTGGAGCACCGGGCGGATCTGCTTGCGGTAGATCAGCTCGGTCACGGCTGTGCTGCTGTGACCGACCAGCCGGGAGATCTCGTCGATCGGGATGCCGTTGTCGGAGAGCAGTGACACGAAGCTGTGCCGCAGTTCCCGGGGTGACCACTCGGACGGGTCGAGGCCCGCTCCTTTCACGATCAGTCGGAACGCCCGCCGGACGTTGGACGCGTCGAGCGGCGTGGCATCCACCCCTGCCGCTCCTCCCGCCCGCCACTGAACCCCCTCGCGGACGTCCTCGACCCAGCTGACCGGTCGCGGTCGACCATGCGGTGTCGTGTCAGCGGCCGCATCAGGACGGCAACGGCCCGATATCAGAGCGGTCGGCGATCGTGGATGCCATGAACGGTTCAGCGATTGCGGCCTCGAGGCCGGGTGAGATCGCCTCGGGCGACTCGACCTGAGCAATCTCGATACCCCTGGCAGCAACAGGGCCGCAGTCCACCATCCGTCCGTTCCCTTGACTTTCGGATTCGAAGGAGCACGCCACCATGTCCGTCACCCTCACCGACCAGGACAAGCTCACCCTGCAGATCGCCGCGTGGGGCGCCGTCTCGCTGATGTCCGCCGCCGGCGCCGCCGGCTCTGCCCACAAGGTCGCCACCCACGGCTCCATCGCCCTGACCTCCGCGACCGGCCTGGTCGGGCACGTGATCACCAAGGCGCCCAAGGGCGTGAAGTACGGCAAGACCGTGGCCGAACTCGCCGACCAGGTGCTGCCGGCCCTGACGGCGGCCATGAGCCTGCTGAAGAAGCAGGATCCGGCAGAGGCCGACAACTTCCGCAGCGCCCTCATCGTCGCCATCGAAGCAGGCGCCCAGACCCACCAGGGCGTGCCCAGCCCCACCATGGCCGAGATGGCCCGCAAGATCACCGGAGCCCTCGACGCCGCTTGATGGGATGCCGACCTGCGCGGCTGCGCTCCCGGATCTGGTCGGAGATCTGGGGGCAGACCCGCCCACCGGAGCCCTCGCGATTCCCGTCTCTCGTAATGAAGTGCTCTCGGCGCGGATACCGCTCCGGACCGCGGGACCGGTCGTTGTGCTCCTACCGCGTCGGCGTGAAGGACGAGACGATCAGCCAGATGCCGGCAACCGCGATCACAGCGGCGACGGCGAGTTCTTTCACCCGGCCGGGAAGCACGTCCTTCGACTGTCCGCGAATCAGGCTCCGCGCCAGACGGACGGTCCCGGCCCAGGAGATCCGCACCTCGGGGCTCCAAGCGGCCGACGCGACGAGGACAGCCGCGAGAAGCAGCGGCCACCGTACCGAATCGGCGAAAGATATCTCGAAGTCGCCGCTGTACTGGCTGGCGCACGTCGCGATGTCGAGCAGCGGAAAGAGGAGAAGGGCGGCCGTGGCCGCGGTGCCCGCCAGCCGTCCCCATCGGGTGGGCGCGGTGACTCTCGCGGCCGCCGCCAATGCGACGAGTACGACCGGCAAGCCGATCGTGTCGGCCTCGCTGGACCACCAGGCGAGGCCGTCCCAGGAGGACTCCGGGGTCTTCAGATAGAAGACGCCAACCAAAACCCTGTCGTATGTGACCGTCCATCGGTGGAACATCGCCGCCCATGCCGCCGCGCCGACGGCACCCGCCCACAGGATGATCCCGTATGGTCTCCGAGGCAGGGGTGACCTGGCCGTCAGGAGCAGCGCCCCTGCGGCCACCGGATAGCAGACGATCAGAGGCCAGGGCAGCATGACCGCACGTTCCTGCCCGGTGCATGGGTCGGGACCCGGTAGGTAGAACGCCGTGACCAGCGCGAACGCGAGCACGGCGCTGACCGCGGCGACGGCGGCGAGCGCGGCCCGACGCGACCCGCGCAGGAGAAGGCCGACCACGACGACCGGCAGCAGGAGAACGCCCCAGAACAGCAACTCTCCCGGCACGTACTCCAGCGCGTAGGGGCCTTCACCCGAAGGGGGAGCGGAACCCATCCCGGAACAGAACCAGCCGACGCCCTGCCTACCGACCCCGAAGACCGTCAGGATCACCGGTCCGGCCGCGGCCAGAACCGCACCGAAGCGCAGCGCTGCCGCCACGGGGGATAACGCTTCTGCCGCGGGTTCCCGCATCACGGCACCCTCTCCCGGAAATGATCAATCCGGGGTCAGGGTAGCGAATGACCGTCGGCTGAGCGGGGCCGCTTTCTGGCGACGGCGTCAGCCGATCGCCGGCATCGCTCGTACAGCTCCGCGGCCTCACGCGATCACATGGCATCGACCCGTGCCCACCGCGTCACCAGGGCGGGAAGCCGCTGCCGAGGTCTCCGCCCTTTCCGGCGTCGGATCCTGTCGGCCGTGCATCCGCACCCTTGGCCGTCATGACGTGCTGTCCGCTTTCCGTCAGACTTGTCGTGTGATTGGCGACTCTGAGCTGCATCCGGACGTGGAGTCTGCGGGAAGTCTGGCTGCGGCGTTGGAGGCGGTCGCTGCCGAACTTGGGGTGGATCTCGGCAGTGCCTGATCCGTCAGGATGCTCGGGACGGTCCTGTTGAGGGAGCGCATGCTCTGGTGGAGGCCGCTCACGCAAGACCGCAGCTCCGGCAGCTCTTGCCGGTCTTGAGCCACTGGTCCCTCCACTTCAGCATGTGTACGGGCTACCCATACGTATGGAACATTCCGTTCGTTGAGCCGTTGAGCAACGGGCGCTACCGAGTCTCTGGGCCTGCCCGTGGTGTCGACATAGGTGAAGTCGACAGCGCTGACGAGGCCATCGCTTTGGTGGTGGCCGGCCTTCCAGCCGGATGCGGACCAGCGGTCGAAGGGACCGCCCACGATTTCCTCTCTGCACCGTAACGCGGCCGTGAGCGGAATCTGAGCAGGTGCCCGAAGAGTGGTAGGGCGGCTGCCGCACGCCCCTGGACTGAACCTCGTCCGCGAAGATCGCCGACATTGTCCTGGCGCGGGGGCTAGTCCGGGAGGCACTGGTCGAGAAGCTGATCGATGAAGGCGTCGTCGATCGGTTCGTGGCTGACGAGGCGACGGTAGAACAGGGCGCCGCCGAGGAGGCCGGCGAGGAAGCCGGGGTCGGTGTCCTTCGGGAGCTGTCCGCGTTCTGTGGCGTCGGAGATGATCGCGCGTAGCGGTGCCCGCCGCTGCTCGATGAAGTCGGCGAGCAGGGTGCGCAGGTCGGCGTCGCGTTCGGCGGCGTCGACGAGCGTGGCCATGAGCGTCGCCCAGGGGGCGTGGGTGATGGTGTCGCCCAGCGCGGTGAGGAAGAGCCTGGTCTCCTCGCGGACGCTCCCAGTGACCGGACGGCTCGGGAAGACCGGGTCGACTGATTTGAAGGCGTCCAGGATCAGTGGGGGGAGGCCGGGCCAGTGTCGGTAGATGGTGCTCTTGGCCACGCCCGACCGCTGGGCCACGGCTTCGATGGTGAGGCCGCCGGCGCCGCGTTCGGCCAGCAGGCCGAGGGCGGCGCGGAGGACGCGGTCGCGCGTGTGGGCGATGCGGGGGTCGGGTTCGGTCATCGCGGCGTCTCCCCACGAACGCTGAGTTCCAGGCTGCTGCCGTGGAGGACGGTGTTGCGGGCGGCATACGGCGGGCCCGCCATGCCGAAGTAGACGTAGTCGGACGCGGGTGGGGCGAGTCTTCGCGGGTCGCTGCCGATCTCCAGCAGCAGCCGGTGCCCGGCCCGGACCAGTTGGGCGAACGGCGCGAGGCTCAGCCGGAGGACGGCGGGTTCGCCGGGTACCAGCGGCACCGGTCGGGTGTGGTCGTGCACGATCTCGCTGGAGGTGGTGCGATCCTCGTCCTCGGTGCGGTGGGAGGCCGCCAGCCATCCGACGCTGATGACGGTGGGCCGGCCGTCCGGTGCGACATCGCTCAGCCTGACCTGTACGTGGGTGTCCATGGCCGTGCTCGTCATCCGCAGCGTGAGATGGGCGGGCCCGACGAGATGGGTGTCGACCGGCAGCGGCGCGGTGCGGTACCGGGCCACGTGACCGTCCTTGAAGGCGCCCGGGTACTCCATACCCGGTGGGACGGCCGCCCAGCTGCGTTCGATCGTCTGCTCGCCGGCTTCGGAGGCCAGCCCGGCCTGCGGGTCGCCGGTCAGGTGGAGCCGCCATGGGCGGGCGTCGGGCACCGGCCAGTCCTCGGCGCTCTCCCAGCGCTCGGCGCCGTGCAGCCAGTACCGGACGGCGGGCAGCGCCGCGTAGCCGTTGTCGGCGCCCCGCAGGACGTGATCGTAGAAGGCGACGATCTCCTTCTGGTAGCGGAGGAACGGCCAGCGGGTCCAGCGTGGCCCGATGAACATCTTCTTCGGGGCCGTCACCGCGTGCCAGGCGTCGAACGCGCCGGGCAGGTGCAGGCCGACCATGCTCCACTCGGACCCGATCAGCACGGGAACGTCGATGTCGGGCAGCCGGGGCCAGGCCGAGGAATCCCGGTAGAGGGGGCCGTCCAGGGGTGCGTCCAGCGCATAGGCGGACCACCGGCGCAGCCATGGTCCTGGTACAGGGAGCCGTCGCGTCAGCTGGGGGAGCGCCCGTGCCATCGCCGCCCGGATCGCGGCCTGGGCGGGACGGGTGCCGACGAGATGTCCGAGCGCGTGCCGCAGCACCGGGTGTAGCCGCGCCCGCTGTGCCGCGCCGTTGATCGCGATGTAGCGGCCGAGGAACCCGGAGGTCTGGGTGCCGTTGTGGTAGGCCAGCATCCGGTAGAGGTCGGTCGCGGCCCCGAAGGGGGCGATCGCCGCCAGATGCGGGATCCGGTGTCCCGCGGCCATCAGCTGGCTGATGGCGAAGTACGACATCCCCGTCATCGCGACGCGGCCGTCACACCACGGGCGGGACGCGAGCCACGCGATGGTCGCCCGCAGATCGTCCATCTCGGTCGGCCCGAACATCTCCGGCGGCAGCGTGCCCCCGGAGCGCCCCGTCCCGCGGGCGTTGACCACCGCGACCGGGTATCCGCACCTGGCCAGGTGGGTGACGTCGCCCGGCTCGTTGAACGGTGCGGGGACCCCGGTGGGCATGAGGTCCTTGTTGTACGGACTCCAGCCCAGCAGGGCCGGTTGCGGCTGGTCGGTGACAGGACGGTGCAGGTCCCCCACCAGGACCGTGCCGTCGGTCAGGGGGATCTTCACGTCGGGCTCGGTGCGGACCCGATAGCGCGGCCGCACCGCCGCGTCCGATGTCCAGCCCGCGAACTGGGGGCCGTCGAGAGTCGATCGGGGAGGACGCATGACGGCACTATAGAACGCTTCCGTAGCGCTACGAAACGAAACCGTTCTATATCTCGGCGCAGTGGGCCGGTATACGCGCGGCGTTCTGCGTGTCCAAGTGAGTGACTACGGGTCCCGGTCGGGCTGAAACTCCTTGGCCTTTCGGGTTGGTCATGGGACACCATGTCCCTCCATGACGACACCTTCGGTCCGGATACGGCGGGCTACCCCCGACGACGTCGTGATCTTGGCGCAGTTGAATCGCTTCGTGCATGATCTCCATGTCGACGCAAGACCGGACATCTTCCTTCTGGCCCACGCCGCCAGCGTGCTGGCACCGCACTTTGCCGCGTTCCTGGCGCGGGAAGGGGCCATGGCTTACATCGCGGAGTCATCGGAGACCGGCCCAGTCGGGTACATCACGGCGACCATCCAGAACCGCTCTGCCGATGCCCTCATGCATCCGCAAAGGTTCGTCTACGTCAACCACATCGCCGTAGATCCACAGGCGGCTCGCACGGGCGTAGGTTCGGCCCTGGTCGAGTCGGTTCGCGCGGCGGCTCTGGAAGCCGGCTGCACCAGCCTGCTCACGGACGTGTGGGATTTCAACACCAAGGCCCTGACCTTCTTCGAAAACCAGGGACTTGGTCGGATACAGCATCGGCTGGAGCAGAGGTTGTAGGCGACCTTGGCGTCCATGGGCGATCGGCTCACGTCCTGAAGATCCGATCCATGGCGACAGCGCCAGGGCTGCTTGCGGTACACCAGGTCGGGTCACGGCGTGCTGCGGTGGTCGACCAGGTGCCTGGGGCGAGGTTTCTCATCCGTTCGGGTTGTCCGTCTTTCGGGGGAGGCCGCGAGGTTCTCGCCGGTTCGGCCGAGGCCGGAAGTGGTCCGCGTGGTCGAGGAGGAACGGGGTTTCGGCGACCAGGCTGAAGAGGACACCACCACCACTTCGGCTCGAAGGAAGAACCATGTGCCTGTCCACGCTCGCCGGCGTACTCACGGCAGCGGCCCTGTTCGTTTCGGCGGCCGCGCCCTCGGCCGCCTCGGCCGCTCCCGCCGGTCCCGCCGCCGCCTCTGTCGAGGCGCGCCATCCCGCGTTCCGCGAGGATCACGTCCGGAACGGCGCCCAGTTCCAGAAGGTGCTGGATGACATCGTGGCGTCGGGCGCGCCGGGGGTCATCGCGGAGGTCCGGGACGCCGACGGCGTCTGGACCGGGCGGAGCGGCAAGGGCCGGCTGGGCCGCGACGAGCCACCGCGGGCCGATGGCATGTTCCGGGTGGGAAGCGTGACCAAGACGTTCGTGGCCACCACGGTGCTCCAGCTCGTCGCGGAGGGCAGGCTGAATCTCGACGATCCGGTCGAGCGGCACCTTCCTGGCCTTGTTCCCAACGGGGAGAAGATCACCGTGCGGCACCTGCTGAGCCATCGCAGCGGACTGTTCAACTACACCGACAGCCTCTGGCCCGGAGGCTTGCAGGGGATGTACGACACGCGGTTCAAGCGCTACACGCCGCGGGAGCTGGTCGCCGAGGCCAACCGGCACGAGCCCGCCTTCGCTCCCGGTACCGCCGGCGGCTACTCGAACACCAACTATGTGGTGCTCGGCATGCTGATCGAGAAGAGCACGGGGAACACCGCCAGGAGAGAGATCATGGAGCGCATCGTGAAGCCGCTCCGGTTGCGACGGACGTCCTTCCCTGTGACCTCGACCGGCATCCCGGGCCCGCACGCCCATGCCTACATGCGCCTTCACGGCCCCGATTCCCCGTACGTCGACGTCACCGAGTCCGGCATGTCGTGGGCCTGGACGGCAGGCGCGATGATCTCGACCACGCATGACCTGAACACCTTCTTCAAGGCGCTCATCGGCGAGTATCTCCTGCCGGGGCGCCTGATGCGGGAGATGAAGGAAGCCAGAACACTCGGGGTCGGCGAGCCTTACGGGCTGGGCATCGCCCGGCTCGAGAACCCCTTGTTCGGGACGGCCTACGGCCACACCGGCGGCACTCCCGGCTTCACGACGCACGCTTTCACGCTCGCCGACGGCAGCCGCCAGGTCACGGTGTCCATCAACTCCATGGCGGACACCGAGAAGGAGCACATCGCCGGGGGCAAGGCGCTGAAGGCGCTGCTCAGCATGGACATGCAGGTCGTCCGCGCCGGTTTTCGCGATGAGCGGCGGCTTCGCGGACCTGCGGGCGTCGCCGCGTTCGCGAAGGGCCTGCCGCGTCGGGCAGGTCAGCGCCCGGCGGCGGGCCTGGCGAGCCCGGCGGCGGCTTGAGGTCGGTGGGTCCGCGACCGGCGGCAGGTCAGCGGCCGGCGGCGGGCCTGGCGAGCCCGGTGTCGTAGGCGAGGATGACGGCCTGCACCCTGTCCCTGAGCTGGTACTTGCCGAGGATGTTCGCGACGTGCGTTTTGACGGTCGCCTCGCTCACGTGCAGTTCCTGTGCGATCTCCACGTTGGACAGGCCGCGGGTCAGCGCGCGCAGGACGTCCAGTTCCCGCGCTGTCAGGGCGTCGAGGCCGCGGGGCACCGGGGCGGGGGGCTGCTCGGCGAGGCGCGCGAAGCGCTCGAGGAGTCTGCGCGTGACTCGTGGCGAGATCACCGCGTCGCCCTCGGCCACCGTACGGATGGCCGCCACCAGGGAGTCGGCAGGCCCGTCCTTGACGAGGAAGCCGCTGGCGCCGGCCCGCAGGGCGTCGTGGACGTGTTCGTCGAGGTCGAAGGTGGTCAGGATGATGACGCGGCTCGCCGAGCCTGATTCGACGATGCGCCGTGTCGCTTCGACGCCGTCCATGCGGGGCATGCGCACGTCCATCAGCACGACGTCGGGTTGCAGTGCCCGGGTGTCGTCGACGCCGCTCTGGCCGTCGCCTGCCTCTCCGACGACGGTGATGTCGGGCTCGGCTTCGAGGATGAGCCGGAAGCCGGTGCGGATCATGGGCTGGTCGTCGACCAGCAGCACGCGGATCGCCGTCATGTGGCTCGCTTCCTTCGGTCGTGCGGGCCGGACACGGGGATGGTGGCGTGGACGCAGTACCCGCCGCCCGGCCGCTCACCGGCGTGGAGTGTGCCGCCCACGGCCGCGATGCGCTCCCGCATGCCGATCAGGCCGTGGCCGGTTCCCGCGGCGGCCGGCGGCCCGCTGGGCGGGTCGTGCCCAGGTTGCCGTCCGTCGTCGCAGATCTTCACCGTCAGCTGCAGGTCCGGCTCCCAGGTGATGCTGAGCCTGGCGCGCGTGTGCCCGGCGTGCTTGAGCGTGTTGGTGAAGGCTTCCTGGACGACGCGGTAGGCGGCGAGTTCCGTGCCTTCGGGCAGGGTCGCGGCGTCGCCGGTCACGGAGAACTCGACGTCCAGTCCGGCCGCTCGTACGGTCTCCACCAGGCGTGGGATCTCCCGCAGGGTGGGCTGGGGCGGCTCCCGCGTCGGGTCCTCCTCCTCCTGGTCGTCGGTCCGCAGGAGATCCAGCAGGCGTCGCAGCTCGGTGACGGCTGCCCGGCCGGTCTGTTCGATCGTCCGGTGCAGCTCGTGTGCCTTGGCCCCGTCGCGGTCCTGGACCCGGTCGGCGGCAATGGTCTGGACGACCATGAGGCTGACGTTGTGGGCGACGATGTCGTGAAGTTCGCGCGCGATGCGCGTGCGTTCCCGCGTGACGGCCGCGCGGGCGTTGGCCGCCTGTTCCCGTTCCAGGGCGGCCGCTCGATCGAGCGCCTCGCGCGCCATGGCCTTGCGCGCTCTGGAGAGCCTGCCGAGGGCCCAGGCCGCGACGAGCAGGATGGTCATCGTGACGGCGGCGGCCATGCGGTGACCCGGCACCATGAGCGCCTCGGCGACGGCCACGGAAGGGATCACGACCAGAGCCGTGATGTGGGCGGGTCGGCGCGGCGTTCGTACGGCGGTGAGGAAGACGGCGACGGCCATGGCCAGGTACGGCACGCCGATGTAGGTTCCCTGGGGGCCGGCAGGCGGTGGCAGGTAGTGCCACGCCTGCAACGCGCCGACGGCGATGGAGACGACCAGCAGGACAGGCAGGGGCCACCGGCGGTGCACCGCGAGCGGCATGCCGGACAGCAGGACGAGCAGGATCCGCCAGAGGTCGGGCTCGCGCAGGCCGGCGGTGTCCGGGCCGTCGCCGGGGACGGCGAGTCCCCCGGCGACGACGAGCAGGGCCAGCGCCACGTCGACGGCGGCCGGTGGCACCCGCCGCCGTGCGATCGAGTCGACGTAGCTCATGAGTCTCACGGTAGAACGCCTGCCGCGCTGCTCAGAGGGCGGGCACCCGCGGCTGTCAGGGGCTGCAGGGGCCAGGCTGGACCAGCCGTCGTCGGGTTTCGTGTCGCTGCGCGTCAAGGCCGCCGACGAGGCGGGCAACACGCTCTCGCAGGAGATGATCCGCGCCTACGCCCTGCGGTGACCTCCCTTCCTGAGGCCCTCACGAGGATCGTGGGGGCCTCAGGTGCTCTCTACGGTCTGATGGCGGACATCGTGCGGTACAACGCCGGCCAGGCCCTCTCCTTCATCTGAAATGTCGCTGACAGGGGCCCTTGCGCGGGGGCCGTCGCACAGTTAATCCTTAGGAAGGTTTCCTGTTAGTTAACACCCCCGGGAGCTCCCGTGAACAAGAGAACCGCCGCCTTAGCCGCAGGAACAGCCGCTCTCGTCCTCCTCCCCGCCGGCGCCGCCAACGCCCACGGCACGATGTCCAACCCGCCGAGCCGCGTCTACGTCTGTAAGAACGAAGGCCCGGAGTCGCCCAAGTCGGCCGCCTGCAAGGCCGCCGTCGCCGCCGCCGGGACCCAGGCGTTCTACGACTGGAACGAGGTCTCCCTCCTCGAAGCGGGAGGCCGGCACCGCGAGATCATCCCCGACGGGAAGCTGTGCAGCGCGGGCCGCGACAAGTACAGGGGGCTCGACCTGCAGCGCGCCGACTGGCCCGCCACCTCGGTTCGGCCGGGCAGCTTCACGCTCACCTACCACGCCACGGCACCGCACGCCAACAGCAACTTCGAGTTCTACATCACCCGTGACGGGTGGAACCCGACCATGCCCCTGAAGTGGTCGGACCTCGTGCACATCAAGACGTTCAACAACCAGAACCCCACGACGTTCACCAACTGGACGATCAACCTGCCGCAGCGTTCGGGGCGGCACATCCTCTACTCGATCTGGCAGCGCGTCGTCGGCAGCAACGAGGCCTTCTACACCTGCTCGGACGTCGACTTCGGCGGAGGCGGCGGCACGCCGACGCCCACTCCCACGCCGACCCCGACGCCCACCCCCACCCCCACCCCGACGCCGACGCCGACGCCGACGCCGACGCCGACCTCGACCTCGACAGTGCCCGCGGGGACCTGGCAGGCTGGCAAGGCCTACAAGGGAGGTGACCGTGTGACCTACGCCGGTCTGTCCTACGAGTGCCTGCAGCCCCACACGGCCATCGCCGGCTGGGAGCCGCCCAACGTCCCGGCGCTGTGGAAGCGCGTCTGATCGCAGCCCTCGCCGCGGCCCTGCTCCTCGGGGCGGGCTGCGGCGAGCAGCCGCGGGAGCAGGTCAACGCCGACGACGTGATGTTCCTGCAGATGATGATCCCGCACCACAAGCAGGGCATCGAGATCGTACGGTTAGCCGGCAGCAGGGCCACCACCGCCGAGATGAAGACGCTCGCGGCGGCGATCGAGCACACGCAGACGGCCGAGGTCAACACGATGACCAAGTGGCTGACCGACTGGGACCAGCCGCTGACCGCCCCCTCGGACGCCCACGCGGGGCACGGCGGGCTGCCGGAGACCGACAGGGAGCGGATCGCGGCGGTCAAGAACGAGAACGACCTGGTGAACCTGTTGATCGCGCACCAGGATGACGCGATCCAGATGGCCAGGGTCGAGGTCTACAACGGGATGAACCCGAAGGTGAAGGAATGGGCCAGGCAGGTCGAGCGGTCGCGCAAGGCCCAGATCGACCAGATGCTCACCTTCCTCGGCCCCGCCCCCAAGCCCTGAAAGAAGGAACGGGAGGCTAGGGGAGCCTGGTGACGAAGTCGGTCAAGGCCTTCTCGTAGGCGGTGGGGGAGGCGTTCCAGGAGCCTGTGTGCCCCGCACCCGATGTCCTGAAAAGTCGGGTGATGTCGGGGCGAAGCCGGGCGAACTCCACCGCGGGGCCCACCGGCACCGTCTGATCACCGGCGTCGACGAACATCAGCACGGGCGCCGTGAATTCCTTGGCATGCGCCACGTGGTCCAGCTCGGCGAACGACAGCCCGGTCCGCCGTTCGACCACGAACATCCCCACCGAGGCCAGCCACGCCGGCACCCCCTTCTGCCTGGCCCCCAGCTCGATCGGCGCCCGCCAATCCAGGACGGGACTGTCGAGGATCAGCCCCTTGATCGGCTCGTCGGGAAGCATCCGCGCCGCCATCGGCACGATCGCCCCTCCCATCGACCACCCGTACAGGTAGACCCCGGTCGCGCCCGAGGCGCGCGCGTACGCGATCGCGGCCGCCACCTCCTTCCACTCCGTCGCGCCCAGGTGGAACCTGCCGTCCGGGCCGGCCGGCGCCCCCTCGTCGTTGCGGTAGGTGATGCTCAGCACCGGCATCCCCAGCCTGTGGAAGACCGGGAGCACGCGCAGCGCCTCGGCGGGGTTCGCGTTGCGCCCGTGGACGGCGATCACCCAGGTGCTGCCGTCCCCTTCGGTCCGCCACGCGGGGAAGTCGCCCAGTTCGGACCGGATCCGAACCGCCCTGTACGGCACGCCGACCGCCGACCGCGGATCCTCGTGGCCCCACATCCACCTGTCCAGGTAGGCGCGGACGCCGGGCTCGAGCGTGCCCCGCCGTACGGCGTCGACCTTGCGGGTGACGGTGCCGGGTCCGCGCGCGACCACGTCGCCGAGCAGCGCGTTGCCCGAGGCCCAGGTCAGCCCGAAGGTGCCGGTCGCGTCGGTGTCGCCGCCCCCTCGGAGGGTCACCTGGGAGCCGTCGTAGGAGACCACCTCCAGCGGATACGAATCGCCGTGGGAGGGGTCGATGACCATGCCGGAGTAGTACCAGCCCGCGCCCCCGACGCCGGCCAGGGAGAGGAGCGCTAAGACGCCGGCCACCCAGGCGATTCTCTTCATGACGTGAAAATACAGCAGATAAGTGATCTAATCATTAGATGATGGTTGTCCGGCCTTCCCTCTCCGGCGTACTCACCGAGCAGGTGCTCGGCCTGATCACTGAGAGCGGGCTGCAGCCGGGCGACCGGCTCCCCACCACGCGTGAGCTGGCGCAGCGGTTCGCCGTGACCACGCCCACGTTGCGCGAAGCGCTCCGCCGCCTGGAGGCGACGGGCGCGATCGAGATGCGGCACGGCTCAGGCCTCTATGTCGGCGCGGACATCGAGCGAGTCGTGCTTCCCAACCCCAACATGCGCACGATGCCGGGCGGGCAGCTGCTCGACCTGCTCGACGCGCGCATCCTCATCGAACCGCCGCTGGCAGGGATGGCGGCGGGGCGGCCAGGCGCGCAGGAACTGCGTGAGGTGCTCGGCCAGGCGGCCATGCACCTGCGCGGCGACGACGCCGAGCTGCACGAGGCGAACATGACCTTCCACAGGGTGGCGGCCAGGCTGGCGGGCAACAGCGTGCTCGGCGAGGTCGTCGACTCGCTGCTGCGCGTGCACGCCTCGGAGCAGCGGGAGATCCTGCGGCTCTTCGACGACCGGCGCCGTGACTACGACGAGCACCTGGCGATCCTCGAGGCCATCGAGGCAGGCGACGCCGGGTCGGCGGAGGAGCTCATGCGCGCCCACCTGATTGACGTGAAAACGGTGATCCAGCACAGGCTCGTGTAGAACAGGAGGCCGGCCATGATCCGGCGAACCCCCATCCTGATGACCGCCTTCCTCCTTCTGGCCGCGTGCGGGAGCACTCCCGCCCGCCAGGCCAAGACGGAGCTGACCCTCTACAACGACAAGGGCGCGTGGAGCTCGTACTTCACCGAGATGGGCGCCCTGTCCAAGCAGCAGATCGGCCTGAACATGAAGCCGGTCGGCTACACCGACGAACCGACCTACCAGGCGTTCATCAAGGCCTCGTTCCGCACCAACGTCAAGCCCGACCTGTTCACCTGGCAGACCGGGGGGCTGCTGAAGGAGATCGTGGGCCAGAAGCAGGTGGCCGACACCAGCGCCATCTGGCAGGAGGCGATCAAGAACGGGGACCTGTCCCAGGACGTCGCCACCTACTACACCGTCGACGGCAAGCAGTACTGCGTGCCGCTGAACGTCGCCTACTGGGGGATGTTCTACAACAAGAAGATCTTCGACGAGCACGGCCTGAAGCCGCCCACCACCTGGGACGAGCTCGTCACGGTGGCCGAAACCCTCAAGAAGGCCAACATCAAGGCCTTCTACCACACCTCGGTCCTGTTCTCCTTCGTCTGGTTCGAGCAGCTCCTGGCAGGGACCGACCCCGACCTCTACGACCGGCTGTCGACGGGGAAGGCGAAGTACACCGACCCTGGAGTGGTCCAGGTGATGGAGAAGTGGAAGTCGCTCATCGACGCGGGGTACTTCAGCCACCCGGGTGACAAGACCGATCCCGCCGACGCGCTGAAGAACGAGAAGGTCGCCATGGTGTCGTTCGGCACCTGGTTCAACACGAGCATGACCCAGCGCAACCTGGACGCCGGGTTCTTCGTCATCCCCAACGTCAACCCCTCACTGCCCAAGACCTCGATGATCTTCGAGAGCGGTCCGCTCTGCGCGCTGGCCAAGGCCCCCGACCCCGAGGCGAGCATGAAGTACCTCAAGTGGTGGACGGGCACCCAGGCGCAGGAGAAGTGGGCGAGCGCCCGCGGCGACGTCAGCGCCAACCCCAAGGTGACCATCAAGAGCGAGGTGCTCGGGCAGGTCACCAAGGACGCGGGCGGCGGGAAGTACCGCCTGGTCAACCGCTACTTCGAGGCGACGCCGCCGCCGATCCTGACCGCCGCACTCGACGGCTTCGGGCTGTTCGTCGCCAAGCCCGAGACCTATCGGCAGGTGCTGGAGGACATCCAGAAGAAGGCCGACGAGTACTGGAGCACGCACCAGTGAGAGGAAGAACGGCGCCGCTGCTCGGCAGGTTCCGCGCGGGATACGTCTCCCCCGCGGTCCTGCTGGTGGCGGCCCTGCTGTACGCGCCCTTCGTCTGGACGGCCTATCT
This sequence comes from Nonomuraea sp. bgisy101, assembly GCF_057708945.1. NCBI lineage: Bacteria > Bacillati > Actinomycetota > Actinomycetes > Streptosporangiales > Streptosporangiaceae > Nonomuraea > Nonomuraea sp. bgisy101. Next base: position 303,706 of record NZ_JBYITD010000003.1, on the reverse strand, counting down.
CAGCCTCACCCGCTACGACGGCCTGGCTCCGCCGGAGTGGGTGGGTTTCGCGAACTTCGTCAAGCTGCTCGACGACCCCGCGCTGCTCACCGCGATCCGCAACACGCTGATCTGGGTGGCGGGGACGATGGTGCTCCCTGTCGGCCTCGGCCTGCTGGTGGCGGTGCTGTCGTACGACATCAGGGGCGGCGCGTGGTTCCGCGTGCCGTTCATGCTGCCCTACGCGCTGAGCGGGGCGGGGCTCGGCCTGGTGTGGAGCCCGATCCTGTCCCATGACGGCATCGCCAACAACCTGCTCGGGGTGGACACCGCCTTCCTGCAGGACGCGCCGCAGAACACGATCGCCATGCTGCTGGTCTGGACGTGGCAGCAGCTCGGCGTCAACACGCTGCTGTTCGCCGTCGGGCTGCAGTCGATACCCAAGGAGCCGATCGAGGCCGCGCGACTCGACGGGGCGTCGGGGTGGCGGCTGTTCCGGCACGTCATCTGGCCGCTGTTGGCGCCGCTCACGGCCGTCGTCGTGGGCCTGGCGCTGGTGGCGAGCCTGAAGAGCTTCGACATCGTGTGGGTGATGACGCAGGGCGGTCCAGGGCGCAACTCGGAGACGCTGGCGGTCACCATGTACCGCGACACGTTCGTGGCCAGCGAATACGGGTACGGCTCAGCCGTCGCCGTCGTGCTGACGGTGATCACGGGTCTCGCGTCCTACCTGTATCTGCGGAGGCGCGCATGATCAGGCGGTTCGTCCTCGTCGTGCTGGGGCTGATCTGGCTCGGCCCCACCTACCTGCTGCTCGTCAACGCCGCGCGCCCGGCCGACACCTACGACCCCTCGCAGGCGTGGGTACCCTCGCCCGACTTCGCGCTGATCGAGAACTTCTTCCATGCGTGGGACAGGGCCGACCTGTCGCAGAGCCTGGCCAGCACCGCCCTCTACAGTGTCGTCTCTCCGGCGATCGGCGTGCTGATCGGCGCGATGGCCGGGTACACGATCGTGGTGCTGCGGCTGCGCCACGGCTTCCTCTGGTTCATGGTCATCTTCGGTGGCACGGTCTTCCCCTCCCAGATGCTGCTCGTGCCGCTCTTCGTCGGCTACAGCGACGCCGGGCTGTACGACACGCGGCTGGGGATGATCCTCGTGTACACGACGATCAGCGTGCCGCTGTCGGCGTTCGTGCTGCGCAACTTCTTCACCGGCGTGGCCTTCTCGATCTTCGAGGCGGCCAGGATGGACGGCGCCTCCACCCTGCGCATCTTCTTCCGCGTCTACCTGCCGCTGGCCCTCAGCGCGCTGGCCGCCGTCTTCATCCTCAACTTCACCTTCATCTGGAACGACCTGCTCTTCGGGCTGACGCTGTCGCAGACCGCCGAGGTGCGGCCGGTGATGACCGCGCTGGCCGGGCTGCTGACCGACGTCTACGCGGGCACCCCCGTGCCCGTCGGCCTGGCGGCGGGGCTGGTCGTGTCGCTGCCCACGGTGGTGCTGTTCGTGGCCACCCAGCGGATGTTCGCCCGTGGACTCGCCCTAGGAGGTCTGTCATGACGAGTCGGCTGCTGCAGCCGAGCCTTGGTTCCCCCGACTACGACGGCATACGGCAGGCGCTGCGCGAGGACACCTCGACCCCGGTGATCTCCGTCAGGGGCCTGGAGGCCAGGGTCTCGGTGCTGCCCTTGATCACCCACGACGGCCGTCAGGCGGTCAGGGTGTCGGTGACCGGCTTGGTGCCCGCCCATCTCGAACACGTCCTGGTCGGCGTGGACAGGGCCGAGGGCGCCGATGTGACGCTCCTGGTGCCCGAGGTGTCACAGCCGCAGGACTTCACGCTGGAACTGCGCGACGGTGAAGGATTGATCGGCGAGGCGGTGATCACCGTCACGCCACAGCGTCACTGGGACGTCTTCGTCGTCCACCACTCGCATCTCGACATCGGCTACACCGATCCGCAGGGCACCGTGCTGCGCCACCACCTCGACTATCTGGACGCGGCGCTGCGGCTGACCGAGGAGAGCGCGGACTGGCCCGACGACGCGAAGTTCCGGTGGACCGTGGAGTCGTCGATGCCCGCGTTGCGGTGGCTCGAGCTGCGGCCTCGCGACCTGGTGGAGGCGTTCAAGGAGCGGGTGCGCGAGGGGCTGATCGAGGTGACCGCGCTGCCGTTCCAGCTGCACACCGAGGCGTGCTCGACCGAGGAGCTCTACCGGCAGCTGCGCTTCACCGAGGAGCTGCCCGCCCGTTCGGCGATGCACACCGACGTGCCCGGCGCGGTCGTCGGGCTGGTCGACGCGCTGAACTCGGTGGGGGTGCGCTACCTCGCGGCGGCGCACAACTGGGCGGGCAGGTCGGTGCCGTACCTGCACGGCGGCGACAAGCTGACCAGGCCGTTCAGGTGGAGGGCACCCAGCGGGAACGAACTGCTGGTCTGGTTCACCGACACCCCGCACGGCATGGCCTACATGGAGGGCAACACGGTCGGCCTCGCCGACTCCTTCGAGCTGGCCGACGACCTGCTACCGCGCTACCTGTGCGCGCTGGCGGGCAGGGGCTACCCGTACGGCCCCGGCACGTTCGGCTGGCAGGGGCCCGACGCGCAGCGGGAGCCGTACGCGCTGGACGCGCTGCACCTGCGGGTGCAGGGGGCGCACGCGGACAACGCGGGGCCCTCGATCGTGCCCGCCTCGATCGTGCGCGAGTGGAACGCCACATGGGCCTATCCACACCTGCGCTCGGCGATCAACAGCGACTTCTTCGCACACGTCGAGGAGCGCTACCACGACCGCCTGGCCGTCCACGAGGGGGACTGGACCGACTGGTGGGCCGACGGGCTCGGCTCGGGCGCCCGCCCGCTCGGCTACGTGCGCAGGGCGCAGAGCGCGCTGCGCGCCGCCGAGACGCTGCACACGCTGGCGGGCGCGGACGCGACCGAGCAGATCGACCTGGCCTACGACAAGGTGGCGCTGTTCAACGAGCACACCTGGGGCGCGGCCAACCCGTGGGAGGACGCCGAGGACGGGGGCGACTCGGGCGGGCTGCAGTGGACGCGCAAGTCGGCGGGCGCCTACGACGCGCAGGACGACTCGGCCGACCTGCTGCAGGCGGGCATGCGCAGGTTCGGCCGGCGCTTCGGCGGCACGGGCTTCGTCGTCGTCAACCCCGGCACGCAGCGGCGCACGGACGTGGTGCGGGCCTTCCTCCCGCGTGACGTGGTGCCGCTGGACGAGCCGATCTCGCTGGTCGACGAGCGGACGGGCGAGCGGATCCCCCACCACGAGGAGGTCGTGCACCCCGTCGACTGGCCCACGCGCCCGATCGGCCGCCACGTCAGCGCCGTCGTCCGCGACCTGCCCGGGTACGGCTACGCGTTCGTGTCGATCAGGCCCGGCGAGGCCGTCACGACCAGGGGCATCGAGGAGACGATCGAGAACGAGTTCTACCGGGTCGCCTACGACGTCAAGGAGGGCTACATCCGCTCGATCTTCGACAAGGCGGCGGGCAGGGACCTGGTCAACGCCGACGCCGCCGCGGGGTTCGGGCAGTACGTCTACGACCGCTACGCCACGGCGCCGCACTTCAACCACATGTCGGGGCACGTCGGCGCGCACGACAGGACCCTGCTCGGCGACCGGGCGATCGGCCGCCACGCCGCGGTCGTCAAGGCCGAACGCACCGCGATCGGCGAGAAGCTGGTCGTGGAGCTGCAGGCCAAGGGCGTCGACTGGGTGCGCACGACGATCGAGCTCTACGACGGGGTGCCGCGGGTCGACCTGACCTACCGGCTGGCCAAGCAGGGCACTCCCGCCAAGGAGGCGGTCTTCCTCGCCTTTCCGTTCGCCGCCCAGGGGCCGCCTACGGCGTGGGAGCTCACCGGCGGCGTCGGCGGCGGCCCCAGCGTCCCAGGCTCGGCCGCCTACATGCTGCCGATCAGGCACTGGATCGCCTTCGACGACCCCGAGCTGTCGGTGGCGTGGGCGACGCTCGAGGCGCCGCTGGTGCAGCTCGGCACCATCCACATGCCCTACGCACCCTTCCCCGCCACGCTCGACGAGGAACCGGGGACGATCTACTCCTGGGCGCTCAACAACATCTGGGACACCAACTTCCCCACCCAGCAGCAGGGGGAGACGACCTTCCGCTACGCGGTCACCTCCTCCTCGACCATGGGGAGCAGGGTGCTCGGCCCGCTGGCGGCCGCGGGGCTCACCGACCCCTTCCTCGGCATTCTCGCGACGGGGTCCGCCGAGCCCGGCAAGGAGGGCGTGTTCGCGTCCGTGGACCATCCCGAGGTCCACATCACTTCACTCGGGCGCGCGGGCGAGGAGGTCGTCGTACGACTCCAGTCGCTGGCCGCGACCGAGGTGGAGGTCACGGTCGGCCTGCGCGGGCTGCGGTCCGCCGCGGTCGGGGGGACGCCGCTGGACGTCCACGACGAACAGGTCAAGGTACGGCTGCCCGCCTGCGGGGTGGCCGCCGTTCGGGGGGTTCTGTGAAGATCGTCGACATCAGGGCCACCACGGTGGCCGTCCCGCTGGAAGCGCCGTTGCGGCACAGCAACGGCGCCCACTGGGGCAGGTTCGTCAGGACCATCGTCGAGGTCGAGGCGGACAACGGACTGGTCGGACTCGGTGAGATGGGCGGTGGGGGAGAGGGCGCCGCCGCCGCGTTCCGCGGGCTGCTCGACTACCTGGCGGGCCACGACCCCTTCCAGCTCGAAGCGCTCCGCTTCAAGATCGCCAACCCGACGGCGTCGCTGTACAACAACCGCACCCAGTTGCTGGCCGCGCTGGAGTTCGCCTGCCTCGACCTGATCGGGCAGCACCTCGGCGTGCCCGTCCACGACCTGCTCGGCGGGAAGATCAGGGAGTCGGTCCCGTTCGCCTCCTACCTCTTCTTCCGCTACCAGGGCGAAGAGGCGCCCGAGGTGCGCACGCCCGACCAGCTCGTCGAGCACGCCAGGGCGCTGAAACGGGCACACGGCTTCACCGTCCACAAGCTCAAGGGCGGGGTGTTTCCCCCCGACTACGAGCTGGAGTGCTACAGGGCGCTGGCCGCCGCCTTCCCCGGCGACCGGCTGCGCTACGACCCGAACGCGGTGCTGTCCATGGCCGAGGGGCTGCGCTTCGGCAGGGCGATCGAGGACCTCGACAACGACTACCTGGAGGACCCGGTCCTCGGGCTGGAAGGGCTGCGGCTGATCCGCGAGCGGGTCAACGTGCCCCTCGCGACGAACACCGTCGTGGTGAACTTCGAGCAGCTGGCCGCCAACGTGCTGCGGAGGGGCGCCGACGTGGTGCTGCTCGACACCACCTTCTGGGGCGGCATCAGGCCGTGCGTGAAGGCGGCGGCGGTGTGCGAGACGTTCCAGCTCGGCGTGGCCGTGCACTCCTCGGGCGAGCTGGGCGTCCAGCTGGCGACCATGCTGCACCTGGGCGCGGTGCTGCCCAACCTCACCTACGCGGCCGACGCCCACTACCACCATCTCGTCGACGACGTCATCACGGGAGGGAAGCTGGCCTACAGGGACGGGCGCATCGCCGTACCTGACGGGCCAGGTCTCGGGGTGCGCCTGGACAGGGAGCGGTTGGACCGCTACGCCGAGCTCTACAGGGAGCTGGGCGGATACCCGTACGATCGCGATCCCGGCAGGCCCGGGTGGTACGCCCAGGTGCCGAACGAGCGCTTCGCCGACCCGGAGGCGGGGCCCTGACCTCAGCCGAGTAGCCGCCTGATCCCGTCCGCGTACGCCCGCGGATGGGTCAGGTTGCCGTTGTGGCCGCCGGGCAGCTCCTGCGGCTCGGCGCCGGTCAGGGCGGCCAGCTCCACGGCGCACAGGTAGTCGAACACCCCCCGAGGCGTCGTACGGCCGGCCGCCGCCACGATCCGTGTCGGCGACCGCCGCACGGCGTCGGGGTCGAGCACGTCGTGCCTGATCGCGGTGAGGTCGTGGCGCAGGAAGAACCCGAAGTTGGCCACCCGCTGCGGCGTCATGGGGAAGGCGGTGAGGTCCGGCTCCCTGTCGTCGCTGTGGGGGTCGATGCCGAGGACCTCGGCCACCAGCTTGATCGCGGGCGCGAGCCCCTCGCGCTCGAAGACCTCCTGCACCTCGGCCAGCTCCCGCACGTGGCGTTCCCTCGCGTTGCCGGGCAGCAGCCACGGCGCGACGGGTTCGTGGGCGATGAGCGTGTGAAGCTGCTCCGGATGCCGGGCGGCCACGTGGAGCCCGAGCGCGGCGCCGAAGCTGCAGCCGAGCATGGCGGCGGGCGCGTCGGTCACCTCCGCGAGGAGCCGGTGGACGTCGTCGGCGTGGACGGCCATGGTGACCGCGGGGTCGTCGAGCGTGCTGCGCGAGAGCCCCCTGCGGTCGTAGGTGACGACGGTGAAGTCGGCCACCAGCCGGTCGACCAGGTCCTTGCCCCGGTCGGCGTCACCCTCGCCGCTCTGCGAGAGCAGCAGCACCGGCCCTTCACCTCTGACCTCGTAGTAGATCTCCGCGCCGGGCACCCGCATCGTGTGGTTCGTCATGCACTTCACCATAAAGCATCAAATCTGATGCATCAAGTCTGATGTAATATGGGTTCATGGACGGAGTAGAGCTGTTCCTGCTGGGGCGCACGCTGATGAAGATCGGCGAGGAGACCATGCCGACCGAGGGGATCGGCCCCCAGACCACGAGCGTGCGCACGGTGCTGATCGTGGTCAGCGACCTGCGCGCGCACCCCGAGACCACGGTCGGCGAGGTCGCGGCGCGTACCGGGCTGCCGCAGAGCGCGGTGTCGGCGGCCGTCGCCAGGCTGAAGGAGGCGGGCTCCATCGTGACGGCGCCGGATCCCGCCGACCGGCGGCGCCAGGTGATCAAGCCCGCGCCTGAGCCGTCCGCCAGGGTGGCGGAGGTACGGTCGACGCCGATCGACGGCCCGCTCGCCACGGCGCTCGGCACCACGGACCCCGACGAGGTCGGCGAGGTGATCGCGCTCCTGGAGAAGCTCGCCCACCGGCTGACGCCCGGCTCGGTGACCAGGCTGCGGTGAGCTCCACCGGTCAGGCCAGGCGAGCCAGGAGGGGCAGACGGGTCAGTCGGGGAGGGCGGCGGGGTTACGGGCGAGCAGGCCGCCGTCGACACGGTGCTCGGCCCCGGTGATGAACGACGAGCGCGGTCCCGCGAGGAAGGCGACCAGTTCGGCCACCTCCTCGGGCCTCGCCACCCTGCCCAGCGGATGGGCGCGCCCCCACTGCGCGACCTGCTCCTCCTGCGACATCGGACCGCGCCACAGGTCGGCGGCCCAGCGCAGCATCGGCGTGTCCACCGAACCGGGGCAGACGACGTTCACCCTGATCCCGTCGGGCGCGTGGTCGAGCGCCATCGCCCTGGTCAGGCCGTTCAGCGCGGCCTTGCTCGCGGTGTAGGCGGCCACCTGCGTCTGGGAGGCGAAGGCCTGCACGGACGACATGACGACGATCGACCCGCCGCCGCGCCTGCGCAGCGCGGGCACCGCCGCCTTGCACGTCAGGAACACGCCCTTGAGGTTGATGTCGAGCACCTCGTCCCACACCTCGACGGGCGTGTCCTCCACGGTCCCGTAGCGCTGCACTCCCGCGCAGGTCGCCACCATGTCCAGCCCGCCGTACCTGGTCTCGGCCAGGTCCACGAGGTCGCGCATCTGCCCGGCGTCGCGCACGTCCGCCACGACGCCCGTGACGCGCTCGCCCTCGAAGGGCGCCTCCATCCCGCAGTAGACGACCGACGCGCCCGCCGCGGCCAGCCGTTCGACGACCGCCTTCCCGATGCCCAGCGACCCGCCCGTCACCAGGGCCACCTTGCCGTCGAACTCGCTCATGTGATCACCTCCGCGCGCAGCCGCGCGGTCCTCGACTCGCCGGGCCCGAGGAGCATCGCGGTCCCGTTGTCCACAGCGGCGGACAGGCCGTCGGTCGGCATGCTGGAGAACGGCTCCAGCCCGACCACGTACGCCCTGCCCCACCACGGCCAGTCCTTCGACGCGCCGACCTCCTGCCACAGCCACAGGTACGGCATGACGTCCGCGTCCCACTCCACCCGCACCCCGATGTCGGCGAGGACCTCGTACCAGCCATGGTCGAAGCCTGTCAGATAGACGATCTCGCTCGGCGCCCCTTCCGGCGGCGCCACGAACAGTTCCTCCGCCCGCCGCCCGAGCGGGTCGATGGACGAGGCGTGCGGGATCACCGTCACCCCTTCGGGTACCCTGATCCGCGCGCCGGGCCGCAGGAAGGGCCTGCCGTAGACGAGATGGTGGCCCCACATCGCGTGCAGTGCCACCCCCGCCTCGTTCGTGACCCGCCCCTCGAGCTCCAGCGCGGCCGTCCCAGAGGCGATCCTGAAGACCTTCTCCACCCGGTACGGCAGGCGCCGCGTGCGCACCGCCAGCCGTACCGCCACCTCCTGGGGCGAGTCGGACAGCACCTCGACCGACCACGGCAGCCCGGCGACCTCCCCGTGCTGCGCGAGCCGCGCGCCCCGGTAGACGCTCGGCGCGCCGCCGTTCGGGAAGACCTCCTGCCAGCCGCCCTCATAGTGGTCCAGGAACGCGCCCACGTCATCGGCCGCCTGCTGCGGGAGCGGCCTGCGCAGCCCCTGCGGCGAGAGCCACACCAGGTCGGTGTCGCTCGGCTTGTGCAGGAACTCCACGACGTCGCCGCCCTTGTCGGCCAGTACGGTCACCCGCAGCCGCTCGTTCTCCAGAACGAGCGCGCGCATGCCCTCGATCGTGATCTCCCGCAGCCTGGCGGCCCAGTTGCGCGTCACCCGAACGCCAGGTCCAGGAATCTCGGCCGGTAGATCGTCACGTCGCGGTAGTGGTCGGTGTTGACGAAACTGTTGACGTTGTAGGAGACCACGAGCCCCGGCCCGGCGACCTCGGGGTGCGCGTGGGCGTTGTAGGTGAAGATGTTCCCGCCGGTCTCGGGGGTGGTGTAGACGGTGGTCTTGTTCCCGAACGGCCCGTACGGCGTGCAACCGGTGTAGGCGACGATCTTGGAACTCAGGACCTCAGTCGTGTCGTGCGTGATCAGGACGTACCCGCCCCCGACACGGCTGACCGAGTACTCGTTGGCCACGCCGTCCATCACCCGGGCGGAGTCGGCCTGGTTCCTCGACCAGGTGCCGTCGGCCTTGAGGTACTCCCACGTGCCGAGCAGGCTGCTGCCCCTGACCCTCGCCAGGTGCATGTACTTGGTCGAGCCCAGGTCCTCCACTCCGTAGACGTAGGTGAAGCGGGCGTCCCTGTGGATGCCGGACGCCCAGGCCACCTTGTGGTCCGAGGGCAGGTCGTGCACGCTGATCGGCCGGTCGAGGCGTCCGGGGGAGAAGCGGGCGACGACGTTGCGGTGCCAGCGCCAGTCCCACGGCCCGGTGCCGAACCGCTCGTACTCCTGGTAGGTCACCTCGACGACCCCGCCGGCCAGAGTGGCGTCGCCCGCCCAGTACCAGTGGTCCTTGTCGCGGGGCGGCATCACGGCCTTGGGGTCTTCGGGGGTGCCGCCGTAGATCGTGGACAGCTTCCCCCTCTTCTCCACGGCGAAGGTGTTGTTGAGGAAGACGGTCGTGCCGCCTTCCTCCTTGACCGGCGGACGGGAACCGTCAGGGTTGACCTGGCCGAGGAAGGTGTCGGAGAACACCCACAGCTCCCTCCCGTCGGGGAGCCTGACGGAATAGGTGCCGTCGGCGCCCGTCCAGTCGTCGAGCCGGCCGTTGTCGTTGCCGTAGGCGGTGAAGAGGGAGGTCAACCTGGCGTCGGTGCCCGCGCCCTGGAAGGTGGGCAGATCGCAGGTCGTCGCGAGTGCCGCCGCGGGGATGCTGGTCAGAGTGCTGAGGACGAGGACGAGGGAGAGCAGGAGTCGCCGCATCGCAGGCCCCTATCGGCTGGGGGATGTGCTCATAGTTCTAGTCATCAGATCACTTATTGTCCAGGAGTTCGGGTAAACGGCTTACGTCCCCGCTTCTTCTTGAGTCGCCAGGCACGTTCGCCCTCGGCCCTTCGAATGGGGCCCTCACGCCGGGCCGAGGACCCACTGGTGTCGACCGGCGTCACCTGGGAGCGTAGGTCAGCACGATCACACCGGAGGCGAACGGCGTGGACTTCACCAGCTTCAGGTGCGCCGTGTCGATCCCGTCGAGCAGGCGCTCGCCGCCCCCGGCGACCACGGGGAACATCCAGAAGTGGTACTCGTCGACGAGCCTGTGCTCCAGCAGCGTGCGGTCGAGCTCGCCGGTGCCGAACTTCAGGATGTCCCGGCCGGGCAACCGCTTCAGCCTGGCGACCTCCTCGGCGACGTCCCCCTGGATGACGGTGGCGTTCCAGTCGGCGTCCTTCAGCGTCCGGGAGGCGACGTGCTTCGGCAGGCTGTTCATCCTGACCGCGTACTCGCCCTCGGCCTTTTCCATGCACGGCCACACCGCGGCGAACCCCTCGTAGGTCTCCCGCCCCAGAAGCAGCGCGTCGGCGGCGAACAGGAGATCACGAGCGTGCGCGGCGTACTCCTCGTCCCAGTACGGCGCGCCCCACCTCTCGGGCGACCCGATGACGCCGTCCAGCGTGATGAACGTCGACTCGATGAGCTTCCTCATTGTTCCTGTCCCTTCAGACCCGGTTGACTGCGTTGAGATCACTCTGGCGAAGGGCGGTTACCGTCTGCCTACCGTCGGCTTGGCCCCCTTCGTAAGGACCCGTAAGGCCACCCGGTCCCATCGCGGTCTGCCCTCGCCACGCTGCCCTCTCCACACGCCACCATCGCCGGACGCTGCCCTGCCTGATCACGATCGCCGCTTGAACCCCGGCGACGACCCAGGCGGCGCCGGGCGCCGGGCTACTGGGGGTCGAAGCCGACGGTGACCCGCAGGCCGCCGTCCGGCGACGGGCGCACGGTGAGCGTCGCGTCATGGGCGGTGGCGATGGCCTGCACGATGGACAGGCCCAGCCCGAGCCCCCCGTCGTGGCCGGTACGGCTCGCCCCCGCGCGCTGGAACGGCTGCAGCAGCCGGTCGACCTCCGCGGCCGCGACGACCGGCCCGGTGTTCGTGACCGTCAGGACGGCCCGCCCTGCCGAGGTCCCGGTGACGACGTGAACGTGACCCGCGTCGACGTTGTGGCGCAGGGCGTTGTCGACGAGGTTGATCAGCAGGCGTTCGACGAGGCGGGGGTCGCCGGCGGCCGGGGCCGGTCCGAGCGCCGTGGTCAGGCGGAGCCCGCGCCGTACCGCCTCGGACTCGCGGGCAACGAGCACGTCCTCGCTGATCTCGGCCAGGTCGAACGGCTCCCGCCGGTCGAGCCCCGCCTCGCCGCGGGCGAGGGTGAGCAGCGCCTCGATCAGGCGCTCCTGCTGCTGGTTGGCCGTCAGCACCCGCTCGTGGGCGGCCCGCAGCGACGTGGTGGACGCCTCGGGATCCGACAGGGCGAGCTGCACCAGGGTTCGCTGCCTGGCCAGGGGCGTCCGCAGTTCGTGTGAGGCGTTGGCGATGAACCGGCGCTGGGCCGTGAAGGCAGTTTCCAACCTGGCCAGCAGTCCGTCGAAGGTGTCGCCGAGTTCCTTGAGCTCGTCGCCGGGCCCGGAAAGGGCGAGGCGTTCGTGCAGGTTGGTGGCGGAGATCTGCTGGGCGGCGCGGGTGATGGTGCGCAGCGGGTGCAGCACCCGGCCGGCGACGATCCAGCCGAGCGCGATCGAGACGACCGTCATCGCGGCGAGCGCGATGCCCGACTGGGTGAGGAGCTGGTCGAGTTCGGCGTCATGCTGCCGCAACGCCTGTGTGCGCATCGCCTCGGCCTGCGCCTGGATCTGTCCGACGGTCAGTCCCTCGACGCCGCCGATCACCTGTGGTTCCGGATCGAAGGAGTCCGCGGGCGTGCCGGTGACGAGGCTGCCGCCCTGGCCGCTGAAGACGACGCCGCTGGTGGCGTGAACGACCAGGGCGTAGGTGATGGCCAGCAGCGCCGCGCCGGACAGCAGGAAGAGCCCGCCGTACAGCATCGTCAGCCGCATGCGGACGGTCCTGCGCGGCAGCCGGGTGCGCATCAGGCGCTCCGCAACCGATAGCCGGCCCCGGCCACCGTCTCGATGATCGAGGGGTCGGCGAGCTTGGCGCGCAGCCTGCTGACCGTGACCGTGACGGTCCGCGTGAACGGGTCCGCGAACTCGTCCCACACACGTTCCAGGAGCTCCTCCGCGGAAACCGTCCGTCCGTGGGAGGCCAGCAGCAGCTCCAGGACGCCGAACTCCTTGGGCGTGAGCTCCAGCGGCCGCTCGCGTTCGTAGGCGCGGCGCCGCGCGAGATCGACCACGAGGCCGCTGTGCCGCAGGACCGGCGGGATGACGGGCTGGGCGCGCCGTACCAGCGCCCCGATGCGGGCGACGAGCACGGGGAAGTCGAACGGCTTGGGCAGGTAGTCGTCGGCGCCGATGCCGAGCCCTTCCACCAGGTCCTGGCTCGTGCCCGCCGCGGTCAGCATCAGGACTCGGGCCCGGTTGCCCGCGGCCACCAGGGCGGCGCAGACCTCGTCGCCGTGCACGCCCGGCAGATCGCGGTCGAGCACGATCGCGTCGTAGTCGTTCTCCTCGGCCCGCTCGAGCCCGCCCCTGCCGTCATAGGCGACGTCGACCGCCATCCGCGCCCGGCGCAGGCCGTCGGCCACCGCCTCGGCCATCTCCACGTCGTCCTCGATCACCAGCACCCGCACGGGTCATTCCCTTCGATGAGCCATGGCAGCCGGTCAAGCGTCGCTCGACCAGGGTCACAGCAGGGTTTCTACCGCAGCCGCCGGGCCGTTCCCCGCCGCTGTGATCTCCGTGTGACAGGCTCCGCCGTACATCTTGTGCCCATGTCAGATCACCTGTGGCACAAGGCCGACGTCGTCGGCCGGCGGGGCCTTCTGGGCGGGGCCGCGGCGCTCGCCGCGGCCCTGGCGCTCCCGACGCCGACGGCCACCGCGCTGGCGGCCGGCGGGCCGCGACTGAAACTTCCCGCCCCGACCGGACCGCACGACGTGGGCACGGTCTCGCTGCACCTGGTGGACCGCAGGCGCCGCGACCCGTGGAAGGCCGCCGGCGCCCGCGAGCTGATGATCAGCATCTGGTATCCGGCGGCCCGCGGCCTCGGCGGCCGATATCGGCCGGCTCCGTGGATGACCACGCGGGCGCTGGCCCGCTACCGCACGATGACGACCGAGGGTCTGCGGCAGACCGCCGCGCGGCTCGACCTGGGCGAGGTCGACATCTCGCTGGACGGCGTCGGCTTCCCTCTCACCCACGCGCGCGAGGGTGTCCCGGTCCGGGCCGGCCTGCGCTGTCCCGTCGTGCTTTACTCGCCGGGCGCCGGCGAGCCTCGCGCGGTGGGAACCACGCTGGTCGAGGACCTGGCCAGCCGCGGCTTCGTGGTGGTCACGATCGACCACCCCCACGACGCCTGGGCCGTGGAGTTCCCCGGCGGGAGGGTCGAGCGTGACCTGCCGCCCCTGGACAAGGACGGCGCGCAGACCGCGGTGAAGGTACGCGTGGCCGACACCCGTTCCGTCCTCGACGCGCTCGCCGCGCTGGCCGCCGGGCGCAACCCCGACGCCGCGAGGCGCTCGCTGCCCGCAGGCCTGGCCGGCTGCCTGGACCTGGACAGGATCGGCATGTTCGGGCATTCCCTGGGCGGCGCGACCACCGGCCAGAGCATGGCCCATGACACCAGGATTCGGGCGGGCCTCGACCTGGACGGTCATGTCATCCCGACTGTCTCGATCGCTCCGCCCATGCCGCCGGAGAAGGCCGCCGAGCTGGTCGGGCAGGTCGCCACCCGGATCGGCGAGCGACCCTTCATGATCATGAGCAGCGCGGGCAAGGGGCCCGACGAGCTCGGCGCGCTCATGGCGGGATTCTGGTCCCACCTGCGCGGCTGGCGGAGGTTCGTGTCGCTGAAGGGCTCGACCCACGCCAGCTACACCGACGACAAGCAGCTGATCCACCAGCTGGCCGCGGCCAAGGTCATCCCTGCCGCGCTGACCGAGCCGGTCGGCACCATCGCGCCCGGCCGGTGCACCGCCGCGCAACGCGCCTACATCGCCGCGTTCTTCGACCGCTGCCTGCGCGAGCACGACGCCCGTCTCCTGGACGGTCCGTCCGCGAAATACCCCGAGATCGTCTTCTTCCCCTCGACGTGACCAAGGAGCATCGCCACGATGAAGCGCTTCGCACCGACCCGGCGGCGACTCGTCGCCGTCGCGCTGGCGGTCGCGGGAGCCACGACCCTGACGCCCGGCGCGGGAGCCATGACCGCGACTGCCGGCAGGGATCCGGGTCTGGCCAAGGCCCTGGACCTGCTCGACCGCTGACCCGAACGAAGGACGAACGATGCGTATCAGGACAGGATTCGTGCTCGGCCTGCTGCTGACCCTGAGCATGGCCGGATGCGGGCAGAGCGACAGCGGCGCCCAGGTGGCGACCGCCGGCACAGCGGCCGCCACCGCCTCCGCCACGGCGGCCCGGTCGGACACCGGCGGTCTGGCGTTCGCCCAGTGCATGAGAGAGCACGGCGTCGACATCCCGGACCCGCAGGACAACGGGCGGGTCGAGATCAGACTCCCGCAGGGCGTCGACCCGCAGAAGGCGCAGGCGGCGACCGAGCAGTGCAAGCGGCACCTGCCCAACGGCGGCGAGGCGGCCAAGGCCGACCCGCAGGCGGTGGAGCAGCAGCGCGCGTTCGCGCAGTGCATGCGCGACAACGGCGTCGAGAGGTTCCCCGACCCGGACGCGAGCGGCGGCTTCCAGATCGGCCCTGAGGGCGGGGTGGACCCGAACGACCCCAAGGTGCAGGCGGCCCAGCAGGAGTGCGCCGAACTGCGGCCCGCACCACCGTCCGGAGGCCCCTCCGACGCTCCCACCATCGGGAGCGACGGGTGACCAAGGCCCGTGGTCCCCGGCTCTGGCGGGCCGTCGGCGCGGTGGCCGTGACGGCGGCGGTGCTGGCCGTCGCCGTACCGGCGGTCACCGATTTCGTGCCGGAGGGCTCGGCTCCAGGCGGTGACCGGGGTAGCCGGGTCACCGGCGGCCTGCCACCGGTGACCGCGAAGGTGACCAGGCAGACGCTCGTCGACAGCCAGACCGAGACCGGCGAGCTGGGCTACGGCGCCGCGACGACCGTGAACAGCAGGCTGCCCGGCACCCTGACCAGCCTGCCCGCCACCGGCACGAGAGTCAGGCGCGGCCAGGCGATCTACCGCCTCGACGACACCCCCGTCGTCCTCCTGTACGGCACGCTGCCCGCCTACCGCGCGCTCGCCGCAGGAGTCGACGGCGTGGACGTCAAGCGGTTCGAGCAGAACCTGTACGCGCTGGGCTATCGCGGATTCACCGTGGACGGCACCTACTCCGCCGCCACCGCCGAAGCGGTGAAGGAGTGGCAGGACGACCTCGGCCTGCCACAGACCGGAACGGTGGAGCTGGGCCGCGTCGTCTACGCGCGCGGGCCGGTCCGCGTCGACGCCCACAAGGCCGCCTCGGGCGACGCCGTCCAGCCCGGAGCCGGGGTGCTCGCCTACACGGGAACGTCGCGCGTCATCACCGTCGAGCTGGACGTGTCCGAGCAGCGGCTGGCCGACAATGGCGCCACCGTGACCGTCACGCTGCCGGACGGCTCGAAGGCCCGCGGGAGGATCGCCAGGACCGAGACGGTGATCGACACCGGAGGCAACGGGTCCGACGAGCCCACGACCGGCATCGAAGTCACCGTCACGATCCAGAACAGGAAGAAGCTGTCGAACCTTGACCGGGCGTCCGTGGACGTCGCCTTCTCCGCCGCGAAGCGCGAGAGCGTGCTGACCGTCCCCGTGGCCGCGCTGCTGGCCCTGGCCGAAGGCGGGTACGGCGTGCAGGTGGTGGACGGTGGGGCCACGCGGACGGTGCCGGTGAGGACCGGTCTGTTCGCCGCCGGCCGGGTCGAGGTGACCGGCGACGGCATCGGCGAGGGCGTGACGGTGGGGATGCCGGCATGAGCGGCGTGGTCGAACTCGCCGACGTGACCAGGGTGTACCCGGGCGGTGTCGCGGCGCTGCGCGGCGTGACCCTGTCCATCGGGTACGGCGAGCTGGTCGCGATCGTGGGCCCCTCGGGATCCGGCAAGTCCACCATGCTCCACCTGATCGGCACCCTGGACCGGCCGTCGGCGGGCACCGTCCGCATCGACGGCCACGACGTGGCCACGTTGTCGGACCGGCAGCTGTCGGCGCTGCGCGCACGCCGGATCGGGTTCGTCTTCCAGCAGTTCCATCTCGCCCCGGGGCAGCCGGTCCTGGACAACGTCGCCGACGGCCTGCTGTACGCCGGTGTGCCGATCAAGGAGCGCCGGCGCAGGGCCGAGGCCGCGCTGGTCCGCGTGGGACTCGGTCACCGGCTCGGCCACCGGCCGAGCGCGCTGTCCGGCGGCGAACGGCAGCGCGTGGCCGTGGCCAGGGCCGTGGTCGGCGAGCCCGCCCTGCTGCTCGCCGACGAGCCCACCGGCAACCTCGACTCGGCCTCGGGCGCGGGCGTGATGACGCTGCTGGGCGACCTGCACGCCGCCGGAACCACGGTCGTGGTCATCACCCACGACAAGGACGTCGCGGCCGGGCTGCCGCGCCAGATCGCCATGCGCGACGGGGCGGTGGTCTGAATGGCGGCAGCGCTCGTTCCCACGCGGCTGCGCCCCGGCGACGTGCTGCGCGTCGGTGGCACCGGCCTGCGCACCCGGCCGCTGCGAGCCTTCCTGTCGGCGCTCGGCATCGCGATCGGCATCGCCGCGATGACCGCCGTGGTGGGCATCTCGTCATCCGGCCGCGCCGAACTGGACCGCACGCTGGCCGCGCTCGGCACCAACCTGCTCACCGTCGCTCCCGGTAACACCCTGTTCGGTAAGGACGCCACGCTTCCCGCCGAGTCCGTCGCCATGATCTCCAGGATCGGGCCTGTGGAGCAGGTCGCCGCCACAGGGAAGCTGGCCGAGACGCACGTCTACCGCAACGACAGGATCCCCGCCACCCGCAGCGGCGGCATCTCGGTGCAGTCCGCACACCTCGGCCTGCCCACCACCGTGGCCGCCACCGTCGCCAGCGGCACCTGGCTCAACGCCGCGACGGCCCGCTACCCGGCCGTGGTGCTGGGCGCGACCGCAGCCGGACGGCTGGGCATCGCAGCCGCGGGCGCCGACGTCCAGGTCTACCTCGGCCGCAGGTGGTTCACCGTCGTCGGGATCCTCGAGCCCGTCCCGCTGGCCGCCGAACTGGACTCGGCGGCGCTGGTCGGCTGGCCCGCCGCACGCTCCTACCTGGGCTTCGACGGACACCCGACGACCGTCTACACCCGCACCGCCGACGCGGCCGTCGAGGCGGTACGGGCGGTGCTCGCGGCCACCGCCAACCCGCAGGCGCCCAACGAGGTGAAGGTGTCCAGGCCGTCGGATGCGCTGGCGGCCCGCCAGGCCACCGATCGCGCCTTCACCGGCCTGCTGCTCGGCCTGGGCGCCGTGGCCCTGCTGGTCGGCGGCGTCGGCGTGGCCAACACGATGGTCATCTCGGTGCTCGAACGTCGCGCCGAGATCGGTCTGCGCCGCTCCCTCGGCGCGACCCGCGGGCAGGTCAGGCTGCAGTTCCTGGCGGAGTCACTGCTGCTGTCCGCCGTCGGCGGTCTGGGCGGCGTGCTGGTCGGCGTCGCTGTGACGGCCGGGTACGCGGCCACACAGACGTGGCCTGCCGTGGTACCCGGGTGGGCGAGTGGCGGCGGGCTCGCGGCCACCCTGCTCATCGGCGTGATCGCGGGCCTGTACCCGGCGATCCGCGCCGCCCGCCTGCCTCCCACGGAAGCGCTTGCCGGCACGTGAGCTTCGTCGAACCGGATGCCGGCCCTGGGCCGGCGACCAGAAGCTCGCCCATCGCGTGCGCGACGATGAGACCCTTCCGGGGCTCGCCCGTTGCTCACGATCGATGCCAGGCTCTGCCACGCGGTCGAGGGAGTCGTGAAGACCGAGCTTCTCCGAGGTGTGGTCGACCGCACGAGCTGAAAATCGGATGCCCACCCGCGAAACGCCCCTGTAGCCTGCGCGAGGACCTAAGAAGGGAATCGCTGTGGCACACGTCGAGGTAGGACACCTCACCTACGTCCTGCCGGACGGGCGGCCGCTGCTCAACGACGTGTCCTTCCGCATCGGCGAGGGCGTCAAGGCCGCCCTCGTCGGGCCGAACGGCGCAGGCAAGACCACGCTGATGCGCCTGATCGCCGGCGACCTGCAGCCGGTCGAGGGCAGCGTGGCCAGCTCGGGCGGGCTGGGCGTGATGCGCCAGTTCATCGGCAGCATCCGCGACGGCAGTACTGTGCACGACCTGCTGCTCAGCGTGGCCCCTCCCGCCGTACGGCAGGCGGCGGCGGCGCTCGACAGGGCCGAGCTGGCGATGATGGAGCGCGACGACGAGAAGACCCAGATGCGCTACGCCCAGGCGATCACGGACTACACCGACGCCGGGGGCTACGAGATCGAGGTGCTCTGGGACACCTGCACGATCGCGGCGCTCGGCGTGCCGTACGACAGGGTGAAATATCGGGAGACGTCGACGCTGTCGGGTGGTGAGCAGAAGCGGTTGGTCCTGGAGGCGTTGCTGCGCGGCCCCGACCAGACACTGCTGCTGGACGAGCCGGACAACTACCTCGACGTGCCGGGCAAGATCTGGCTGGAGCAGCAGCTCAAGGAGACGCCGAAGACCGTCGTGCTGGTCAGCCACGACCGGCGGTTGCTGGCGAACTCCGCCGACCGCATCGTCACCGTCGAGTCGGGCAACATCTGGATCCATGGCGGCGGTTTCGGCACCTACGCCGAGGCCCGCAGGGCGCGCAACGAGCGCCTCGACGAGCTGCGCAAGCGGTGGGACGAGGAGCACGCCAAGCTCAAGGCCCTGGTCAACATGCTCAAGAACAAGGCCAGGTACAACGACGGCATGGCACCCGCCTACCACGCGGCCCAGACACGGCTGCGCAGGTTCGAGGAGGCGGGACCGCCGGAGTCGGCGCCGAGCGATCAGAAGATCAACATGAGGCTGCGCGGGGGGCGCACGGGCAAGCGCGCGGTGATCTGCGAGAGCCTGGAGCTGACCGGGCTGATGAAGCCGTTCGACCTGGAGGTCTGGTACGGCGAGCGCGTCGCCGTCCTCGGCTCGAACGGGTCGGGAAAGTCCCACTTCCTGCGCCTGCTCGCCGAGGACCAGGTCAGGCACACGGGCGTGGCCAGGCTCGGCGCGCGCGTCGTCCCCGGCCACTTCGCGCAGACGCACGCCCGCCCGGAGCTGCACGGCCGCACGCCGTGCGAGATCGTCATGACCGAGCACGCCAGGCTCAAGAACGAGGCCATGAAGATCCTGGCCCGCTACGAGCTTGCCGGGCTCATCGCCGACCAGCGCTTCGAGACGCTGTCGGGAGGGCAGCAGGCGCGGCTGCAGATCCTGCTGCTCGAACTGTCGGGCGCGACGCTGCTGCTGCTCGACGAGCCGACCGACAACCTCGACCTGGCCAGCGCCGAGGCGCTCCAGGACGGGCTGAACGCCTTCGACGGCACCGTGCTCGCGGTCACGCACGACCGATGGTTCGCCGATGACTTCGACAGGTTCCTGGTGTTCGGCTCCGATGGCAATGTGTATGAATCGCCCGAACCGGTGTGGGACGAAACTCGCGTGGTCCGGCAGCGCTGACGTTATAGGCAACTGTCGTGACACATTAAAGAGTTGGTACGGCAGGCGCGTGTCCGTGCTTGCCGTACCACGGAAACCGGTTATCACGGCACAGTGATTCCGCGTATCCGTACCATCGCCGCCCTAGCCCTGATCCTCGTGACGGGTTGCTCCGCGGCGGAGAAGCCGCCTGTCCAGATGAAGCCGCTCGTGCTCAAGGAGCAGGCTTCGACGGTCGCCAAGAGCGCCGACGGGTACGTCGTGAACTGGGCGGGCGTGCTGGTCAACAGCAACCCGTGGCACTTCGGCGAGCACGTCGTCGCCACGGTCGTCGGGCGCGACGCCAAGGGGGCCGAGGTGGTCCACATGGACCAGCCGCTCGACGCGGTGCCGCCGGCGGGGACGCTGGCGTTCACCGGGCAGGCGATGGCCTCGGCCAAGCCGGTGAAGGTGACGATCGAGTACCGCTCGACGCAGTGGCGGCAGGCGGCGCGCGTCCCCTCGTCGCTGCGGAAGTTCCCCGTGAGCAAGGTGCAGACCTTCAAGCAGAAGGGCGGCGCCTACCTGATCACCGGCGAGGTCGGCAACCCGTACGTGCTGCCCGCGAGCAGCCTGGTCATCAGCGCGCTGCTGCGTGACAAGGCGGGCAAGCTGCTCGCCGGCGCGAGCACGTTCGTCGACGACGTCCAGGCGGGCAAGGCTCCGCGCTTCATCCTGACCGTCGAGGGGCTGCCCCCGTCGGCGCAGGTGGCGAAGACGGACGTGGTGGCCAGGACATGGGGCGCGACCGGGCGGCCGTACGAGGAACTGGCGCTGGGCGGGGCGGTGCCCGTGCACACGGTCAAGCCGACCACCGCGCCGTTCGCGAAGGACAGGGGCCGGCAGGTGCTGCCGGGCGAGTCCAAGCCGTGAGCGCCTAGCTGACCGACCCAGAACCATGGCCCGCGGATTCCGCGGGCCATATTTTTGCCGCCTCAGTCATGAAATTTCCGGATTGGTTTTCTTCTGTGGTCCGCTCGCCAATAGGGCGATAAATCGGGCATGGGGGTGGGGTTTTCTTTACGGACCCGAATGAAAGGGTAGAACTGCAAGTTACCAATCCATTACCTTCGGTGACGTCGGCAATTCGCCTTCTCGGTCCCGCCTGGTCGAAGGGAGGCCGGTCACCGTGTGCGTGCCCCGCGGCTCCACACCAGGGCAGGCACGGCGGCCCGCCGGGACCCCACACCTGCCGCAAGAGCGTCGAAAGGAGGGTGGCGCCTTCCCCCTGTCCTGACGTCATGGGTTCCGCGCCACACAACAGATGAACGACCGCGTTCTGGTCGAGGCTCTCCGCGTCCGCGACCCCGGTGCCCTCGCAGCGCTCTACGACTCGCATGCCCAGAGCATCTACCGATATTGCTGGACCCTCCTCAACAGTCCCGACAGCGCCCAGGTCGCCCTGCGCGACACGCTCATCGCCGCCGACGCCCACGTCGGCGAGCTGGCCGACCCCGGCAGGCTGCGCGCCTGGCTCTACGCGCTGGCCAGGCAGGAATGCCTGCGGCGGCGCACCGCCGCGGTCGAGGACGTGACCGAGACGCTCGTCGCGGTCCCTCCCATCGCCGACCCGGCCGACGCGGACATGCGGGTCATGGCGTGGAACGCCGTCCGCGGCCTGACGGCGGCCGAGGTCGAGTTGCTCGAACTGGCCACCAGGCACGGGCTTACCACCTTCGATGTCGCGGCGGTTCTCGGGGTCACGCCGCGCCAGATCGAGGTCGCCCACGAGAACGCGCGCGAACGGCTCGGCGACGCGATCACCGCCGAGGTGCTCGCCAGGAAGGGGCCCTACGACTGCGCTCAGCGGGCCGCCATCCTGACCGGCTTCTCCGGCGAGCTGGCCGCGGAGATGCGCGAGGAGGTGATCGTCCACCTGGGCAGGTGCGAGACCTGCGCGCCGCACAGGTCGAGGCAGGTGGCGATCGCGAAGGTCTTCGACCTGCTGCCGACCGTGGTGCTGCCGGAGACGCTCAGGGTCAGGGTGATGAGCTGCTTCGTCGACCCCGAGCTGCTGCCGTACAGGAGGTATGTGGCGCGCAGGTCGGCGGCGCTGGACGCGGCCGGATTTCCCCATACCGGAGAGGGGAGGGGGCGCCGCTGGTCGCAGGCGCTGGCGGGTGCGCTCGCGGCGGTGGCGGCGGTCGCCGCCATCGGCATGATCTTCAGCTACTTCGGCAAGGAGGGCGACGGGGTCACGGGCATCGCCTCGGGGGCGTTTCCCGCGACCGGTGAGCCCCCGGGGATCAGGTTGCCGTGGCTGCCCGAGCCGCAGGAGACGCCGATCGAGGTCGAGCCCATCCTCGACAGCTCGGCGACCTACCCGATCGGGGCGCACCGATCGACGGCGCCGATCACCGTGACGACGCCGGACACCGTACCCGCGCCGCCCCCGAACATCCCTGTGCCGTGGCCGACCCGCACAGGGCCCGGGCCCGCGCCGACAGGCCCCGCGCCGACCGGGCCGCAGGAGCCGCCGCGGACGCTGTCGCCGGGGGAGCCGCCGTGGACCGAGCCGCCGCGTGACCACCAGGGCAGGCCGACGAAGACGCCGTGCCCCACGAGAACGCCGACCCCCAGGCCGACGGCTCCGTCCACGCCGACGTCGACGGTGAAGCCGCCGACCCCGACCCCGACCCCGACGCCGCCCAAGCCGACCGTGACACCCACGACCGGACCCACGGCCCCCAGGGTCCCGACGGAGCCGCCCAAGCCCGACCCCACCCCAACGTCCACGCCGGCCGACCCGCCGCCCACGAAGGACCCGCAGCAGAGCACGGGCGGCTCCGGTACGGCCGCGGGCGGCGCCGACTCCGGCGGCGCAGGGGGATCGGGCGGGGCAGGCCCAGGATCGGGGGCCGCCGGAGGTTCGGGCGGGCCCGGCACCGGAGGCTCGGGCGGCCAGGGCGGCTCCGGCGGATCCGGGTCGGAAGGAGCAGGCTCGGGAGGAACCGGGTCAGGAGGAGCGGGCTCAGGGGGATCCGGGTCGGGAGGGTCCGGGTCCGGAAGCGATGGCGCGCCGGTCGTCACGTCCGCCGACGCGCCCCCGCGGGTCCTCAACGAGGCGTCCACGCAGGAGAACACGTAAGCCCGGTGGAGCGCTTCACCGTCAAGGGGCACCGGGTCTGCCCTCTCCCCGTCCCAGGGGAGCTGGCCGACCTGGTGCCCCGCATTCATGAGGTCGACTGGCCGACCTGGCTCGACCCCGGCCCCCGCATGCTGAGGGACGTGCTCGACCTGTCCCGCCTGCTCACCGCCCGCTCGCTGGCCGCCCTGTCGTGGCTGGCCCTCGGCGACCAGCCCGCCAACCTCGACTGGCTGTGGACCAGGCGCCGGCTGACCGGCCCCCGCCAGGAGCGCATGTACGGCGCGGCCGCCGCCGTCCCCGACCCCGTCCTCGCGCTCGTCGTGGCCGACTGGACGTGGGTGCTCGGCACCGCCTACGGCGGCAGGGTCACCGCCCCGTACCTCGCAGGAGCCGCCTACCCCCGGGTCGGCCACCAGGCGGCCCACGCCACGATGACCCTTTACCAGACCTACGACCGCCACCCCGACGCGCGTCCCGCGATCGCCGCGGCGTGGGCGGCCTCACGCGTCACCGCCGACTGGTGCAAGGCCGCCGAACTTCACGCTGCGTATGGGAGTGAGGCTCCGGTCTTCGCCTATCCGAGAGGGGCGATACCCGCCTCAACAGGACTTCGGCCGTGGATGGAACGCCTGTTTCGCCTGCGATGATTACGTTACGTGAGTTTCATGTGTGCGGAGTGTTACCACTGGGAATTGTGTGCATAGAGTGACGACGCATGCGCAAGGGAGACCCTTATGCACACCGTCAAGGCACGGCTGACGATCGCCTGCTGCTTGGTGGTGACGATGTGCCCACCGGCCACCGCCGAACCCGCGCCATCAGCGGGAGACGTGGCCAGGGCTCGTGCCGCCGTGCAGGCGAGAGCCAAGGCTCTCGGCGCGGCCACCGCCCGGCTGGCCAGCGCCAACACCCGCCTGGACGACCTGGCCGCCGAGGCGGGCCGGCTGGTGGAGGCCTACAACGGCCAGCTCGTACGGCTGGCGGCGACGCAGCAGCATCACGCCATCGCCATGGAACGCCTGCAGGCGGCCGAAGCCAAGGTGAACGAGACCAAGGCGGCCGTCTCCATGCTGGCGGCCCAGTCCTACGCTGGCATGGACCTCAGCGACCCCATGGTCAGCCTGTTCAGCGGCGGTGGCGGATTCGAGGGCTACCTGCACAGGGCGGCCATGCTCGAATCCATCGGCAAGGAGCAGAGCGAGAAGCTGAAACAGGTGCGCGACACCCAACAGGTGGCGGCCGTGCTGCGAGCTCAGGCCGCCGACGCCTACAACGAACAACAACAGGCCGCGAAACAGGCCGAACAGTTCAAGGCGGTCGCCGAGGCCGCGGTGGCCGGACAGCAGCGAGAGGCCAAGCTGCTCGAGGCCGAGAAAGCCGAGATGGAGCAGCGCGCCGACGCGGCGCGTACCAGAGCCGAACGGCTGGCCAGGGAGCGGGCCGCGGCGCTGGAGCAGGACAGGCTGAACCGCATGGGCGGCGCCGGATCGGCGGCCCGGTGGATGGCCTCAGGCGACTCGGCCGGGGATGTCGCGGCCAACTGGGCGCTCTCGCAACTCGGCAAACCCTACGTGTGGGCGGCCGACGGCCCGTCGAGCTACGACTGCTCCGGGCTCACGATGCGGGCGTGGGAGAAGGTCGGGGTGCGGATCGACCACTGGACCGGCACCCAGTGGACCTCTGGCCCGCACATCCCGCTGAACCGGCTGAAGAGAGGCGACCTGCTCTTCTACGGCAGGGAAACGAGCGATCCCGGCGACATCCATCACGTGGGCCTGTTCGTCGGGCGCGGGATGATGGTGCACGCCCCGCAGACGGGAGACGTGGTCCGCGTCGCCTCCATGTGGCGCAGGGACCTGGTCGGCGCGACCCGTCCCCGCTAGGCCGCACGCATGGACCGTACGCCGGAGGACGCGGAGACGCCCGTGCGGCAGGCGCGCGGCCGTTCCGGTCAGGCCGCGGTGGTCATACCGCGGTTCCGGTCGGCCGCGGTTTCTTGGTCAGGCCGCGGCGGTCACACCGTGGTTCCGGCCGACGGCGGTTCCGGTCAGGCCGCGGCGGTCACACCGTGGTTCCGGCCGACGGCGGTTCCGGTCAGGCCGCGGTCGCGGTCGCGGCGAGACGGAGGTTCCGTGAGGCGCCGGCCACCACGAAACCCCGCGTCCCGCGGAAGGCGATCAGTGAGCGGTGTAGCCCTGGTCCTTCGCCCGCTGGAACGAGCGCACGATCTCGGCCTCGGCCTCGACGCGGCCCACCCAGTTGGCGCCCTCGACCGACTTGCCGGGCTCGAGGTCCTTGTACACCTCGAAGAAGTGCTGGATCTCCAGCCGGTCGAACTCGGCCACGTGGTGGATGTCGCGGATGTGCTCCATCCGGGGGTCGGTGGCGGGGACGCAAAGGACCTTGTCGTCGCCACCCTTCTCGTCGGTCATGCGGAACATGCCGACCGCGCGACAGGTGATGTAGCAGCCGGGGAAGGTCGGCTCCTGCAACAGCACCAGGGCGTCGAGCGGGTCCCCGTCCTCACCGAGGGTGTGCTCGATGAAGCCGTAGTCGGCGGGGTACTGCGTGGAGGTGAACAGGAGCCGGTCAAGCCTGATCTTGCCGGTCTCGTGGTCCACTTCGTACTTGTTCCGTTGTCCCTTCGGAATTTCAACGACAACGTCGAACTCCACCGCGGTTCCTCCGCTCGAGCCCCCGGGCAACCCCGGTTGGGCGTTAATGTCTCGTAGGCGAACTGAGAGAGAGGTCGGCGACGTGGTGCGGCGCGAGCGATGGGTGGCGTTGACCACACTCGCCATGCTCCAGGCGGTGACGATCGCCATCGGCGCTTACGCGATGACGAACGACTTCAGCCTGGGCGCGCTGACGAGGCCTGAGCCACTTCCGACCGAGCGTGCTGAGCCTTCGCCCGTCCCTGTGGTCACCGCGGGGCCGGTACTGGCCACGGGTGGAGACGGACCTCTCCCCACCAAGGGTACTTTGGCCGCACGGCTCACCGACGCCCTGGGTGACGATGCGCTCGGCGGCAGGGTCGGCGCGGTCGTCATCGACGCCGCGACCGGCCAGCAGATCTTCGCCGCCAACGCGGCCACCGGCATCACCCCCGCGTCCACCACCAAGGTGGTGACCTGCGTCGCGGCGCTCGCCTCCCTCGGCCCCGACGCGCGCCTGACGACCTCCGTCGTCCAGGGCCCGAAGCGCGGCACGATCATCCTCGT
The DNA here is from genome assembly GCF_057708945.1 of Nonomuraea sp. bgisy101. Classification (NCBI taxonomy): domain Bacteria; kingdom Bacillati; phylum Actinomycetota; class Actinomycetes; order Streptosporangiales; family Streptosporangiaceae; genus Nonomuraea; species Nonomuraea sp. bgisy101. The sequence goes on along the minus strand of NZ_JBYITD010000003.1, from coordinate 277,670 downwards.
CGGCGGCGGCGACCCGACACTCGCCGGCCCGTCGGCCAAGCCGGGCGCCTACCCCAAACAGGCGTCGCTGGTCCAGCTCGCCTCCCGCACCGCAGCGGCGCTGAAGGCCTCCGGCGTCACCAAGGTCACGCTCTCCTACGACGCCTCCCTCTTCACCGGCGCCACCTCGGCGCCCGGATGGAAGCCCAACTACATCCCCGAGGGCGAGGTCGCTCCCGTCCACGCGCTGGCGATCGACGAGGGCCGCCAGAACCCCGCCTCCTCCGCCCCGCGCGTCGCCGACCCGGCCGCCTACGCGGCCTCCGCGTTCGCCAGAACCCTCGGCAAGTACGGCATCGGCGTCAGCAGGTCGATCAAGCCGGCGAAGGCCACTCCCGGGGCGGACACCCTGGCCGCCGTCGAGTCCGCCCCCCTCTACGCGCTCGTCGAACGCACGCTGACGAAGAGCGACAACGACCTCGCCGAGGCGCTGGTCAGGCACGTGGCCATCAAGGAGGGCCAGCCCGCCTCCTTCGAGGGGGCCTCCCGCGCGGTCCTGTCGGTGCTCAAGCGGCTGGGTGGCGACAGGGGCGTCATGGTCTCCGACGGGTCGGGGCTGTCCATCAGGAACAGGATCAGCGCGGACGCGATGGCCCGCGTGCTGGCCATCGCGACCAAGGACCCCGCGCTGCGGCCGCTCCTGTCCGGGATGCCGATCGCCGGGTTCACCGGCACGCTCGGCCACCGCTTCACCCGCGACGACAGCAAGGCGGAGGTGGGTCTGGTCCGCGCCAAGACCGGCACCCTCAACAACGTCAACACCCTCGCCGGGTTCGCGACCACGCGCACGGGACGGCTGGTCACGTTCGCGTTCATGGCCGACAAGGTCCCCTACACCGCCGAATCGGTCCTCGACCGCCTCGCCGCCATCGTCGCCCGCTCCTGACCGCCCCGCCCTCCGCGGGGTCCGGCCCACTCCTTGCCCACCGCCCCCGCGGGGCCCGGTCCGCTCCTGGCCCACCGCCCCCGCGTGCCCACCGCGCCCGCGGGGGCCCAGCCACTCCTGACCCATCGCCCTTGCGGGGCCGTTCCTGGCCCGCCGTCTCCCGGCTCCCGTGGGACCCGCTCCAGAACGGCGGCCCGCACCCACCCTTCGTGCCGCCCCTGCGCATCCGGGCGCGCGGCTCGTTCTCTCGAAAGGCAGGCCGACGCATCCGGCGCGGCTCGTCTCCCAAAGAGGCAGGCCGGTGGGTCCAAGCGCAGGTCCGGGCGCTTCGGGAGAGACCAGCGGCCCGGGCCGAGGCGTCTCCGCCCCGCGAGGGCGAACGGTGCCACGCCGTCCGGGATGGCGCCCCTGGACCCCGAGAACCCCGGCCACGGCCGCGCTCCAGCAGGGACGGCGAACCAGTTCTTCGCAGCCGACGAGCTGACCACGTACGGTGGACGGTATGCAGGTGATCGACTGGGATCTGGCCGTCTCCACCGGAACGCGCCTGGTGCGCCCCGGACCACAGGTGAGTCGTGAGGAGGCCCGCCACGCCGTCGCCGAACTGCGCACGCTCTCGCGAGAGGCGGAGGGCCACGTCCGCGAGTTCACCAAGATAGATGCGGCCACTCCGCCGCAACCCGCCACCATCGTCGACAGGCCCGGCTGGATCAGGGCGAACGTCGAAGGCTTCCGCGTCGTGCTCGAACCGCTCACGGAGCGGATGGCCAACCGTGACAACCCGCCGCCCGCCATCGTCAGCGCCGTGGGCTCCCGCATCACCGGCGTCGAGGTGGGCGCCGTGCTCGCCTTCCTCGCCTCGCGCGTGCTCGGGCAGTACGAGCTGTTCCTCCCGCCGGACCCGACGGGGGTCGAGCCGATCGGCCGCCTCACGCTCGTCGCGCCGAACATCGTCAACGCCGAGCGCGAGATGGGCGTGCACCCGCGTGACTTCCGTCTCTGGGTGTGCCTGCACGAGGAGACCCACCGGGTGCAGTTCACCGGGGTGCCGTGGCTGCGCGAGTACGTCAGGTCGCAGATGACCGACTTCCTGCTCGCCTCCGACCTCGATCTGACCACCCTGCTCGAACGGCTGCGCGCCGCCGCCGACACCGTGGCCGACGTGGTGCGCGGCACCGGCGACGGCAACCTCATCGACGTGATCCAGACGCCGGAGCAGAAGGAGATCCTCGACCGGCTCACCGCGGTGATGACGCTGCTGGAGGGCCACGGCGACTTCGTGATGGACGCCGTCGGACCGACCGTGGTGCCGTCCGTGGCCGACATCAGGGCGAAGTTCAGCCAGCGCCGGGAGGGGACCTCGCGGCTGGACCGCACGGTCCGCAAGCTGCTGGGTCTCGAGATGAAGATGAAGCAGTACGCCGAGGGGTCGGCGTTCGTGCGTCACGTGGTCGGCAAGGTGGGGATGGACGGGTTCAACCGCATCTGGACCTCGCCTGAGACCCTGCCGATGTCGGACGAGATCGCGGAGCCCGACCGGTGGATCGCGCGCGTCGTCCCGCGGGAACCGACCGCCATCCCGGCCCAGCCGTCCGATCCGGAGGCCTGACCCCTCCCTCCGGATCCGTGCCCTCGCGCCGCACCGACCCTCTCCGGCGGTGCGGGTCGCGAAGGGATCCGGGGGCTGTTGTGACGCTTTCCGCCCGCACCGACCGTCTCCGGCGGTGCGGGTCGCGAGGGAATCCGGGGGCTGTTGTGACGCTTTCCGCCCGCACCCAGCTCCGGCGGTGCGGGTCGCGAGGAGAGCGGGAGGTCTCCGCGCCGCGCGCTGACGGACCTCGTGAGGATCCGGGCGTCCGGTGGCGAGTGGTGGCCGGGGCGGGACAATGGTGGGCATGGGTCCACACCCCGCCGTCGCGGACGTCCGGCGAGCCGTGCGCGACGCGCTGGCCGACCTGAGCCCCGGCGACCTCGTGCTGGCGGCGTGCAGCGGCGGCGCGGACTCGCTCGCGCTGGCCGCCGCCCTGGCGTTCGTTGCGCCGAGGGCGAACATCCGCGCCGGTCTGCTCACCGTCGACCACCAGTTGCAGGAAGGTTCGAAGGACAGGGCCGTCAAGGTCGCCGAGACGGCGAAGGCGTGGGGTCTGGACCCTGTCGAGGTCCTCACCGTCCGCGTCGGTACGGCCGGCGGCCCTGAGGCCGCCGCCCGCGACGCCCGCTACCAGGCCCTCGCCGAGGCGGCCGATCGTTGGGGAGCCGCGGCGGTCCTGCTCGCCCACACGCGTGACGACCAGGCCGAAACCGTCCTGCTGGGCCTGGCGAGGGGCAGCGGGCCGCGGTCGCTGTCGGGGATGGCGCGGCGGGCGGGCCGCTACCGCAGGCCGTTCCTGCACCTGGGCAGGGACAGCACCGAGAGTGCGTGCGAGGCGCTCGGCCTCGACGTCTGGGACGACCCGCACAACGCCGACACCCGCTACACGAGGGTGAAGGTGCGCAGGCGGGTCCTGCCGGTGCTGGAGAAGGAGCTCGGCCCAGGCGTCGCCCAGGCCCTCGCCCGGACGGCCGAACTGGCGAGGGACGACTCCGACGCTCTTGACGAATGGGCTTCGAAGGTCTTCGACGATTGCGCTCTTAGCGATATCGGGGCAGTCGTGACGCTTGCCGTCCCGGCGCTCGAAGGCCTTCCCTCCGCCGTCAGGCGGCGGGTGCTGCGGCGGGCGGCGATCGCCGCGGGCGCGCCCTCAGGGGCGCTGTCGGCGGGCCACGTGATGGCCGCGGAACGGCTGATCACGGCGTGGAGAGGGCAGGGAAGGGCGGACCTACCCGGGGGAGTTGGCGTGGTTCGGCGGTATGGCACCCTTGTGTTCGCCCCCGCGCCCGAGAACCAAGCGTAAGGACACCCAGGTGGACGCAGCCGACATGGGCAAGGACCTCGAGAAGGTCCTCATCTCCGAAGACGAGCTCCAGGCCAAGATCAAGGAGTTGGCGGCTCAGATCGACGCAGACTACTCAGGCAAGGACCTGCTGCTCGTCGGCGTGCTCAAGGGCGCCGTGATGGTGGTGGCCGACCTGGCGAGGTCCCTGCACCTGCCCGTGCAGACCGACTGGATGGCGGTGTCCTCCTACGGCGCGGGCACCAAGTCGTCCGGGGTCGTGCGGATCCTGAAGGACCTCGACACCGACATCACCAACCGTCACGTGCTGATCGTCGAGGACATCATCGACTCCGGCCTGACGCTGAGCTGGCTGCTCGACAACCTGAAGTCGCGCAACCCCGCCTCGCTGGAGATCTGCACGGCGCTGCGCAAGCCGGACGCCATCAAGGTGCCGATCTCGGTGAAGTACGTCGGGTTCGACATTCCCAACGAGTTCGTCATCGGCTACGGCCTCGACTACGCCGAGCGTTACCGCAACCTTCCGTTCATCGGGACGCTGGCCCCTCACGTCTACAGCGGTTGACCGACGACGAATAGCCGGGAACATCGAGCGACCTGACGTACGTTGGTAGGGCAAGGCCGGAGGAGCGGGCAGTGACCCTGCGCCTCCCCCGGTGTACCTTCTGACACCGAGGGGGTGACCGCGTGTCGCCTCCGGGTAGTCAGTAGGAGCGGTGTCGGATGCCGCAGCCCCGGATGGTTCCGGGGTTCCAGGCCATGGTCAGGAAGGGACGGGCCCGCAGGGGTTCCGCATCGGATGGATCTCAAGCGATTTACACGTGGGCCACTGCTGTGGATCCTGGGCATCGTCGTGCTGCTCCTGCTTGTCACCACTATGTGGAGCGGTGACGGCAACTTCAAGACTGCCGACACGTCCACGGTGCTCAAGCAGATCCGCGACGGCAATGTTGCCAATGCGAAGGTCGTCGACAAGGACCAGCGCATCGAGCTCACTCTCAACAGCCCGATCAACGTCGGGGACGTCTCCACCAACCGCATCCAGTCGAGCTGGGTGGCGGGGCAGGGCGTCCAGCTCGTCGGCGAGCTGGAGAAGCAGGATCAGGCCGGCAAGCTCAAGAACGGCTTCAACGTCGAGGTGCCGCAGGAGAACTTCCTGATCGGTCTCCTCGTCAGCTTCCTGCCGATCGTCATCATCGTGCTGATCTTCCTGTTCATCATGAACCAGATGCAGGGCGGCGGCAGCCGGGTGATGAACTTCGGCAAGTCCAAGGCGAAGCTGATCACCAAGGACACTCCCAAGACGACGTTCGCCGACGTCGCCGGTGCGGACGAGGCCATCGAGGAACTGCAGGAGATCAAGGAGTTCCTGCAGGCTCCGGCCAAGTTCCAGGCGATCGGCGCCAAGATTCCCAAGGGCGTGCTGCTGTACGGCCCGCCCGGTACCGGCAAGACCCTGCTCGCCCGCGCGGTCGCGGGTGAGGCGGGCGTGCCGTTCTACTCCATCTCCGGCTCCGACTTCGTCGAGATGTTCGTGGGTGTCGGCGCCAGCCGCGTCCGCGACCTGTTCGAGCAGGCCAAGGCGAACGCCCCCGCGATCATCTTCATCGACGAGATCGACGCCGTCGGCCGTCACCGCGGCGCGGGTCTCGGCGGCGGGCACGACGAGCGCGAGCAGACGCTGAACCAGCTGCTCGTCGAGATGGACGGCTTCGACGTCAAGGGCGGCGTGATCCTCATCGCCGCGACGAACCGGCCCGACATCCTCGACCCCGCGCTGCTGCGTCCGGGCCGGTTCGACCGGCAGGTCACCGTCGACCGTCCCGACCTGGAGGGCCGCAAGGGCATCCTCAAGGTCCACGGCCGCGGCAAGCCGTTCGCGCCCGAGGTCGACCTCGACGTCATCGCCCGCCGTACGCCGGGCTTCACCGGCGCCGACCTGGCGAACGTGATCAACGAGGCGGCGCTGCTCACCGCGCGCGCCGACCAGAAGCTGATCTCGATGGACACCCTCGAGGAGTCGATCGACCGTGTCATGGCAGGTCCCGAGCGCAAGACCCGGGTCATGTCGGACAAGGAGAAGAAGATGATCGCCTACCACGAGGGCGGTCACGCGCTCGTGGCGCACGCGCTGCCGAACAGCGACCCCGTGCACAAGATCACGATCCTCTCCCGTGGTCGCGCGCTCGGCTACACGATGACCCTGCCGATGGAGGACAAGTTCCTCGCCACGCGGTCGGAGATGATGGACCAGCTCGCGATGCTGCTCGGCGGTCGCGCGGCGGAGGAGCTCGTCTTCCACGAGCCCACCACCGGCGCCTCGAACGACATCGAGAAGGCCACCGCCGTCGCCCGCCGCATGGTCACCGAGTACGGCATGAGCGAGCAGCTCGGCGCCCGCAAGTTCGGCACCGGGCAGGCCGAGGTCTTCCTGGGCCGCGAGATGGGCCACGAGCGCGACTACTCCGAGAAGATCGCCTCCACGATCGACGAGGAGGTGCGCCGGATGATCGAGACGGCGCACGACCAGGCGTGGGACATCCTCGTGGAGTACCGCGACGTCCTCGACAACCTGGTGCTCGAGCTCATGGAGAAGGAGACCCTCTCCCGCGAGATGGTGCTCCAGATCTTCGCCCCCGTCGTCGTCAAGGAGCACCGCCCGTCCTACGCGGGCTACGGCAAGCGGCTCCCGTCGGACCGCCCGCCGGTGCTGACCCCGAAGGAGCAGTCCGGCAACGGCGCTCTGACCGGCGGTCACGCGGACAACGCCCTCCCCGCTGGCGAGGGTGCGTGAACCCGCGCGACGTCGACCACGCTCGGATCGAGAAGGCCGTCCGGGAGATCCTCTACGCCATCGGCGAGGATCCGGACCGTGACGGCCTGCTCGACACGCCCTCCCGTGTGGCCCGCGCGTACGCCGAGCAGTTCTCGGGGCTGAACCAGCGCCCCGAGGACGTGCTGAACAAGGTGTTCGACGTCGACCACGACGAAATGGTGCTCGTCCGCGACATCGAGGTCTACTCGACGTGCGAGCACCACCTCGTCCCCTTCTTCGGGATGGCCCACGTCGGCTACATCCCCAACGACAAGGGACAGGTCACGGGGCTGTCGAAGCTGGCCCGCCTGGTCGACGTCTTCGCCAGAAGGCCGCAGGTGCAGGAGCGGATGACCTCGCAGATCGCCGACGCGCTCATGCGGGTGCTGGAGCCGCGCGGCGTGATCGTGGTGCTGGAGTGCGAGCACCTGTGCATGACCATGCGCGGGGTCCGCAAGCCCGGCGCGAAGACGCTGACGTCCGCGGTGCGGGGCGACTTCCGCACCAGTGAGAAGACCCGCGCCGAGGCGATGGCGCTCATTCTGGGTCGCTGACCCTGTTCCTCCCTCCGCCCGCCCCCTCCTCTGTACGGCAAGCCCGGGCAGGCGCCACCCACCGCACGTGGCCGGCGTCTGTCCAGGGATACGCGTCACCGAGCGCGCGTGGCCGGGGTGGGCGACGGACCAGATCGTTATCCACAAAGGGGCGACCCGGCGGGGAGACGGCACGAGTGATGCACCTAGGCTTGGGGATATGAGGATGGGGCTGCCAGTTGAGGAGCGCTGTCTCGTCATGGGCGTGGTCAACGTGACGCCTGACTCCTTCTCCGACGGCGGCCTGTGGTTCGACGAGCGCGCCGCCGTCCAGCACGGTCTCGAGCTGGTCCAGGAGGGCGCCGACCTGGTCGACGTCGGCGGGGAGTCCACCAGGCCCGGCGCGGCGCGGGTGTCGCAGGAGGAGGAGCTCGCCAGGGTCGTCCCCGTGATCCGCGCTCTGACGGCCGAGGGCGTCACGGTGAGCGTCGACACGATGCGGGCCGAGGTGGCGCGGGCGGCGGTCGAGGCGGGCGCCGCGCTCGTCAACGACGTCAGCGGCGGCCTGGCCGACCCCGACATGTCGAGGGTGGTGGCCGCGACGGGCGTGCCGTACGTCGTGATGCACTGGCGGGGCCACAGCCATGACATGGAGAGCAGGGCCGTCTACACCGATGTCGTCGCCGAGGTGCGCGAGGAGCTGGCCAAGCGGGTGGCGCTGGTGATGGCGGAGGGTGTCGCCGAGAGCCAGATCGTGCTGGATCCCGGGCTGGGGTTCGCGAAGAACGCCGAGCACAACTGGGCGCTGCTGGCCGGGATCGACAAGCTGGCCGAACTGGGCTTCCCGCTGCTGATCGGGGCTTCGCGCAAGAGGTTCCTCGGCAGGCTGCTGGCCGATGCCGACGGCGCTCCCCGCCCCTTCGACCGCAGCGACCACGCCACGAGCGCGGTGACGGCGCTGGCCGCGCAGGCGGGTGCGTGGTGTGTGCGGGTGCACGAGGTGGGTCCCAACGCCGACGCCGTCCGCGTGGCGGCCGCCTGGAAGCGAGGAGGCGGCCGATGAGCGTGGACGTCGCTGCGATCGAGACGGTCAACCAGGCTTTCTATACCGCGATCGAGGACGCCGACCTCGACAAGATGACCGAGATCTGGGCCGAGGACACCCTCGAAGGCAAGGTCTCGTGCGTGCATCCCGGCTGGTCGATGCTGGCGGGCAGGGCCGAGGTGCTGCGCTCGTGGGCGCTCATCATGGCCAACACGACCTACATCCAGTTCGTGCTCACCGACGTCCAGACGACCGTGCTGGGCGACCTGGCGGTGCTCACCTGTGTGGAGAACATCCTGACCGCGGGCGAGGAGGGCGAGTCCAGCTTCGCCGCGGGCAAGGTCGTGGCCAGCAACGTCTATGTCAGGTCGGGCAGGGGGTGGCGGCTGTGGATGCACCATGGTTCGCCCGTGCTGCAGAGCGAGGACGAGGACGAGGAGGAGGAAGCCGAACGTGACCGCTGACCGGATCACTCTCAAGGGGCTGCGCGCGCGGGGCCGGCACGGGGTGCTGCCCGCCGAACGCGAGCTCGGCCAGGAATTCGTGATCGACGCGACGCTCTTCCTCGACACCAGGCCCGCCGCCGACACCGACGACGTCACCAGGACCGTCCACTACGGGGAGCTTGCCCAGGACCTGACGAAGGTGGTCGAGGGCGAGCCGGTCAACCTGATCGAGACCCTCGCCGAACGGCTGGCCGAGCTCTGCCTCGCCAGCGAGGTCGTGCAGGCGGCCGAGATCACGGTGCACAAGCCGTCTGCCCCGATTCCGCTGCCCTTCGACGACGTGGCCGTCACGATCCTGCGGAGCCGAGCATGAAAGTGGTTCTCGCTCTTGGCAGCAACCTCGGACGCCGGTTCCAGACCCTTCAGGGCGCGATCGACTCGCTGTTCGACGCGCCAGGACTGCGCTTCGTCGCGGTGTCGCCGGTCTACGAGACCGACCCTGTCGGCGGTCCCGAGGACCAGAAGCCGTACCTCAACGCGGTCGTCATCGCCGAGTCCAAGCTCACCCCCGAGACGCTTCTCGACCGCGCCCAGAGCGTCGAGAACGCCTTCGGCCGGGTCCGCACCGAGCGCTGGGGGCCGCGCACGCTCGACGTCGACGTCATCGCGGCGGGCGACGTCGTCTCCGACGACCCTGACCTGACGCTGCCGCATCCCCGCTGCCACGAGCGCGCGTTCGTGCTGGTGCCGTGGTCGAACGCCGACCCCACGGCGGTGGTGCCGGGTCGCGGCGCGGTCGCCGACCTGCTGGCGGCTCTGGACCAGTCGGGCGTACGGCTGCGCCAGGACCTCAAGTTGCAGGGGCCGGATTGAAGCCCACCCGCCCCGCCGTCCTGGTAGGCGTGCTGGTCGTCGTCGCCCTGGTGTCCTGGCTGATCGTCAGGCAGTTCTACGCCAGCCTGCCGCTGGTCCCGTGGACGGCGATTCCGACCGTGCTGCTGCTGGCCGTCGGCGAGCTCTACAGCGGCTGGATGACGCGTGCGCGCATCGCCCGCAAGCCCGACACCAAGCCGGTGGAGCCGCTGGCGGTGGCCAGGCTCGCCGCCCTGGCGAAGGCCTCGGCGTACGCCGGCGCGGTGTTCGCGGGGATCTTCGCCGGGTTCTCGCTGACGACGGTCCAGCTGCTGACCAGGGAGACGCCGCGCGCGGAGTTCTTCGTCGCCACGGGGTCGTTCCTGTCGTTCGTGGTGCTGATCGTCGCGGCCCTCTACCTGGAGAACTCCTGCCGCGTCCCGAAGGAGCCCGAGGACGAGCTCAAGCGCCCTCTCTGAGCCGGCTCAGGTGGGGGTGGGCGTGCGGTCCGCTCGTCTTCCCCTGGAGAACAGGTAGATGACGGGGAGGGTGAAGAGCAGCGGCCCGACGACGGCGAAGGGCCGCTCCAGCCACCACATCAGGTTCGGTCGCGGGTCGGCCGAGGGGAAGCCGAACAGTCCCCACCACGCGCCCAGCGCGAGCGCCATTCCCGTGGTGTGGAACAGGAACAGCGGCAGCGCGAACCGGTTGATGGTCTCGTTGACGCGCTTCCATCTGGGCCGCTCCAGCACCCGCTCCATCGTCGGCCTGAGCACCTCCACCAACCCGATCTGGAAGATGAGCAGGGCCACGATGACGAACGTGGGCGGGGCCATGTTGGACAGCTTGTCGCCGGGCACGCCGACCATCGATCCCGGGTACAGGCCGGAGTAGACCAGGCCGAACAGGCCGAACAGGCCGGTCCACAGGATGGCGAAGTCGTAGCGGCGGGGCAGGATCACGACCCGCTCGTAGAAGAAGCCCGCCTGGTGGGCCAGGCCCCACACCAGGATCATGTTGAGCCAGCCGACCCACTCGACGTGGTAGCGCAGCCGTATGACGTCGACGACGAGAGTCGCGCCGCCGAGCCAGATGAGGGCGAGCACGTCGTAGCGGCGGTGCAGCCACAGCGCGACGGGCAGCAGCGCGACCAGCATCACGTAGACGATGAGGAACCACAGCGGGCTGAGCACGAGCAGCACCACCCGCCACATCCACGGCACGTCGAACAGCAGGGTCACGACCAGGCCGATGGCGAGCCAGATGCCCGCCAGGGTCAGGCCGGGGACGGCCAGGGCCTTGATGCGCCGCCAGACGAAGGAGCCGATGCCCGTCCCCCGCTCGCAGGCCCGGTGCCAGGACAGGAGGTGGACGTGCCCGCCGACGTAGAAGAACAGCGGCAGCACCTGGAACAGCCAGGTGAGGATCCACAGGCCGGAGGTGAAGCCGAGGGGGCTGGTCGGCGAGGGCCCCTCCGGGGTCCAGACGAGGATGGTGAAGGCCCAGTGCCAGACGACCACGGTGATGAGACTGACCGCCCGGAGCCAGTCGACGTACTTGTCCCTCACTTGTCGATGTCACCCACCACGAAGAACATCGAGCCGAGGATCGCGACCATGTCGGCGACCAGGTGCCCCGGCAGCATCTCGCGCAGTACCTGGATGTTGTTGTAGGAGGCCGAGCGGAGCTTCATCCGCCACGGTGTCTTGTCGCCCTTGGAGACCAGGTAGTAGCCGTTGATGCCGAGCGGGTTCTCCGTCCAGGCGTAGGTGTGCCCCTCCGGCACCTTCAGCACCTTGGGCAGGCGCTGGTTGATCGGGCCAGGGGGTAGCGAGCGCAGCCGTTCGACGCAGGCGTCGGCGAGGTCGAGAGAGACCTTGAGCTGGTCGAGCAGGACCTCGAAGCGGGCGTGGCAGTCGCCCGCCGTACGGGTGACGACCTTGACGGGCAGCTCGTCGTAGGCGAGGTACGGCTGGTCGCGCCGCAGGTCGAAGTCGACCCCCGAGGCTCTGGCTATGGGGCCGCTCACGCCGTACTGCATGATCGTTTCGCGGTCGAGGACGCCGACGCCCCTGGTGCGGGCCAGGAAGATCTCGTTGTCGAGGATGAGGTCCTCGATGTCGGGCACCTTGGCGCGGGTGGCGGCGACGGCGGCGGTGACCCGGTCGAGCCAGCCCGCGGGCAGTTCCTCCTTGAGCCCGCCGACGCGGTTGAACATGTAGTGCATCCGCCCGCCCGAGATCTCCTCCATGACGCCCTGGATGCGTTCGCGCTCGTTGAAGGCGTAGAAGATCGGCGTGATGGCGCCGAGTTCGAGGGGGTAGGAGCCGAGGAACATCAGGTGGGAGAGCACCCTGTTCAGCTCGGCCAGCAGGGTGCGGGTCCAGACCGCGCGGGCGGGGATCTCCATGCCGAGCATGCGCTCGGTGGCGATCACCACGCCGAGCTCGTTGGCGAAGCCGGACAGCCAGTCGTGCCTGTTGGCCAGCATGATGATCTGGCGATAGTCGCGGACCTCGAACAGCTTCTCCGCGCCCCTGTGCATGTACCCGATGATCGGCTCGGCCGTGGCGATGCGCTCGCCGTCGAGGGTGAGGCGGAGCCGGAGAACACCGTGCGTCGAGGGGTGTTGGGGGCCGATGTTGAGGATCATGTCCTCCGTGGCCAGCTCCTTGGCGCCAGCTCCGATGCCGACCACGCGTTCTTCCATACCGTCATGCTGCCACTGGCGCTGATAGTGATCCAGTCAAGGAATGGTCTATTTGCGCATTTCGCCAGGTGGTGGCGGGGACATAGGGCCCATGAAGCGAGCGGTTTTCGACCTGGCCGTGCTGGTGGGCCGGGTGGTGATCGGCGTGATCTTCGTCGCCCACGGCTGGCAGAAGTTCCAGGGTGGGCTCGGCGCGGTCACGCAGATGTTCACCCAGATGGGGATCCCGATGCCGGGGCTGTCGGCGACCTTCGCCGCCGCGGCCGAGCTGCTGGGTGGTGTCTGCCTGATCCTGGGCCTGCTGGTGCGCCTGGCGGCGCTCGCGCTGGCCGTCGACATGGTGGGCGCGTTCGTGTTCGTGCACGGCAGCAAGGGCGTCTTCGTGACGAGCGGCGGCTGGGAGCTGGTCGGCGCGCTGGCGGCGGGCTGCGTCCTGCTGATGGCGGTCGGCGGGGGACACTTCGGCATCGACGGGCTGTTCATGCGCTACACCAGGAAGCGGGCCGAGCAGCGGGATACCGACCAGCAGGAGCGCGAGCGGGCGGACGGACGTCCCCCCATGGACATCTTCGACGAGCCCCGGAGGGACGACGACCTGCCGCCCGACGCGCCGCCCACCCGCCCCTAGCGGCGGGCGACCAGATCCTGCAGCGCGCCGATCAGCCGGTCGACGTGCTCCTCGGTCGTGCCGATCCCGATCGAGGCCCTGACGGCCGACGCGGCGTCGTCCTCGCAACCGCCGTCCGCTATGTCGAGCAGGTGGCGCAGGAACGGGTGTGCGCAGAACTTCCCGTCCCGCACGCCGATGCCGTACTCGGTGGACAGCGCCTCGGCGACCTGCCTGGCGGTGTACCCGTCGACGACGAACGACACGATGCCGACCCGCGGGTGGTCGGGCCCCCAGAGCGACAGCTCGCGCACCCCCTCGATGGCGCCCAGTCCCTCGCGCAGCCTGGCGATCAGCCGCTCCTCCTCGCTGACCAGCGGCGTCCACCCCGTCGCGGTGAGCGCGTCACACGCGGCGGCCAGCGCGATCGCTCCCAGCACGTTCGGGGTGCCCGCCTCGTGCCTGGGCTCGGCGTCCTCGTGCCACTCGGTGGTCCCCTCGTCGAGGGCGCCCACCGACCTCACCGCCCCGCCTCCCTTGAGGTACGGCTCGCCGTCCGACAGCCAGTCACGCCGCCCGACCAGCACTCCCGCGCCGAAGGGCGCGTAGAGCTTGTGGCCGGAGAAGGCGACGTAGTCTAGGTCGAGCGCCGTCAGGTTGAGCTTGCGGTGCGGGACGAGCTGGGCGGCGTCGACGAGGACGCGGGCGCCGTGCCTGTGGGCGATGTGCGCGAGGGCGGCGATCGGCCACAGCTCGCCCGTCACGTTGGAGGCGGCGGTGACGACGAGCAGCTTGGGGCCCTCGATGGCGGCGAGCGCCTCGTCGGCCTGCCGTACGGCCTCGCCGGGGAAGGCGGGGGGAGCGAGGCGCACGACGCGCTGCCACGGGAGCAGGGACGCGTGGTGCTCGGTGTCGAAGACGACGGTCGTGGTGCCCTCGGGAAGGCACCGGGCCAGCAGGTTGGTGGCGTCGGTCGTGTTGCGGGTGAAGATGACCGCGTCGTCGGTGCGGGCGCCGACGAAGGCGCGGACGGTGTGGCGCGCCTGCTCGTAGCGGGCGGTGGTCAGCTGCGAGGCGTAGCCCGCGCCGCGGTGGACGCTTGAGTAGGCCGGGAGCGCGGCGGTGACGGCGGCGCTGACCGGCTCCAGACAGGGCGCGCTGGCGGCGTAGTCGAGGTTGGCGTAGGAGACCAGGCGGCCACCCTTGACCGGCACCTCGAGGTCCTCGCCCAGCACCTTGACCTGAACGGGGTTGAAGATCGTCGCAACGGACACGGCACAGCCCTTCTGGGGTCATCGGACCCCCGGCCGTGGCGCATCGGAGCCCGCGCTTGCCCGCCACACCTCGTGGCGGACCAGGTCTTCACCCGGGGCACCCCGCCGCGGACGCGAGGGTTGCCGGCCAGCAAGCCGGGGCTAAGCGCTGGCACTCATGACCTACGCCCGAACTATAACCGACACGGGGTGCCACTTCGCAAGCCGCGAACTTCTGGGGCGATCGGCTCGTTGGGGTTGGGGACAGCGAACCAAGGAGGCACATGATGATGGACTGGGTGGCAGACCCACAGATCTGGATCGGGTTCTTCACCCTGGTCGCCCTGGAGATCGTCCTGGGAATAGACAACATCATCTTCATCTCGATCCTGGCAGGGAAGCTGCCGCCCGAGCAGCGCGACAGGGCGAGGGTCCTCGGACTCGCCGCCGCCCTCGTCTCGCGTCTGCTGCTGCTCCTCGGGCTCTCCTGGGTGGTGAAGCTGACGGAGCCGCTCTTCGAGGTCTTCGGGCACGGGATCTCGGGCCGCGATCTGATCCTCATCCTCGGTGGCCTGTTCCTGCTGGCCAAGAGCGTGCTGGAGATCGGCGAGAGCATGGAGCTGAAGGACAAGGACGGCAAGGACCGCAAGGTGACCTCCTTCACGTCGGTCATCCTCCAGATCATGGTGCTCGACATCGTGTTCTCGCTCGACTCGGTCATCACCGCGGTGGGCATGGTGGACGAGCTGGGCGTGATGGTCGCGGCCGTCATCGTCGCGGTGCTGGTGATGCTGTTCGCGTCGGGGCCGATCAGCAGGTTCGTGGACAGGCACCCGAGCATCAAGATGCTGGCGCTGTCGTTCCTGGTGCTGATCGGGGTGGTGCTCCTGGCCGAGGGCTTCGACCAGCACATCCCGAAGGGCTACATCTACTTCGCGATGGCGTTCTCGGTGATCGTCGAGCTGCTCAACATCAGGATGAGGAGCAGGCACGCGAAGGCCGAATCTAATATGCAGTAGTGCGCTTTGATCCTTGGAATCCGGATTTTGTAGCTTCGCCCTACGCGGTCTACGACGAGCTGCGGCGCGACGCGCCGGTCAGCTTCTTCGAGCCCACGGGACAGTGGCTGATCGCCAGGCACGCGGACGTCAACGCGCTGCTCAGGGATCGCCGTCTGGGCAGGTCCTACCTGCACCTCGCCACGCACGAGGAGTTCGGGCGCGAGCCGGAGCCGGAGTTCCAGGAGCCGTTCTGGCGGGTGGTCAACGCCGGCATGCTCGACGTCGAGCCGCCGGTGCACACCCGCCTGCGCCGGCTGGTCTCCAAGGCGTTCACGCCGAGGATGGTCGAGTCGATGCGGCCCAGGGTCCGCGCGATCGTCGAGCGCCTGGTCGACGACTTCGTGGAGAAGGGCGGCGGCGACCTGATCGCCGAGGTCGCCGAGCCGCTGCCGGTCACCGTCATCGCCGAGATGCTCGGCGTCCCGGACGCCGACAGGCACCTGCTGCGCCCATGGTCGGCCGACATCTGCGGCATGTACGAGCTGAACCCCTCGCAGGAGGCGCAGCACACCGCGGTCAGGGCCGCGTCGGAGTTCTCCGACTACCTGAAGGACCTCGCCCGCGCCCGCAAGGCCGCTCCCGGCGAGGACCTGATCAGCGCCCTCGCGCAGATCGAGGAGCTGACCGAGGACGAGCTGGTCGGCACCTGCGTGCTGCTGCTCAACGCGGGCCACGAGGCGACCGTGAACGTGACCGGCAACGGCTGGTGGTCGCTGTTCCGCAACCCCTCCGAGCTGGTACGGCTGCGCGAGGACCTCTCGCTGCTTCCCACGGCGATCGAGGAGCTGATGCGCTACGACACCCCGCTGCAGATGTTCGAGCGCTGGGTGCTGGAGGACATCGAGGTCGGCGGCGTGGCCATCCCGAAGGGCGTGGAGGTGGCCCTGCTGTTCGGCTCGGCCAACCGCGATCCCGAGGTCTTCGACGAGCCCGACACGCTCGACGTCGGCCGAGCGGACAACCCGCACATCTCGTTCGGCGCCGGCATCCACTTCTGCCTGGGCGCGCCGCTGGCCAGGATCGAGCTGGTGGAGTCCTTCGGCGCCCTCCTGAGGAGGGCGCCGGCGATGGAGCTGACGAGCGAGCCCGTCTGGAACCCCGGCTACATCATTCGCGGGCTCCGGTCGCTGGAGGTCTCCTGCGACTGAGCGAAGCGAGCGAGCCGGCGGGCACAGCGGGTCTTCTCACGGGGCCGACGCAGGAGGCCGGGTGAGAAGCGGTTCGACCAGCTTGGCCGCCAGGGGGCCGAAGGCCGCCAGGATCAGCACGTAGGTGGCGGCGAGGGGGCCGAGATCGGGATGGGCTCCCGCCGCCACCGCCAGTCCCGCGATGACGATGTTGAACTCGCCGCGCGGGACCAGCGCGATGCCCGCGCGCATCCGGCCCGCCTTGGCGATGCCCGCCCTGCGGGCGGCGTAGGCGCCGGTCAGCAGCTTGGTGACGATGCTGACGAAGGCGAGCAGGAGCGCGAGCAGCGCCACGGGCGGGATCTTCGTCGGGTCGGTCTGCAGACCGAAGAAGACGAAGAACACCGCGGCGAACAGGTCGCGCAGCGGCATCAGCAGCGCTCTCGCCTCGTGCGCGAGCTCGCCCGACAGCGCGATGCCGACGAGGAAGGCGCCGACGGCCGCCGACACCTGCAGCTCCTGGGCCAAACCCGCCACCAGCAGGGCCAGGCCGAGCACCTTGAGCAGGAGCACCTCGTTGTTGGGGCTGGAGACGAACGCCTCGATGAACCTGCCGAAGCGCAGCGCGATCACCAGGACGACGGTGACCGTACCGAGGGCGATGCTCAGCGAGATCGCTCCTGTCACCAGGGAGACGCCGGCCAGCATCGCGGTGAGCAGCGGCAGGTAGACGGCCATCGCCAGATCCTCGAAGACCAGCAGCGACAGCACGACGGGTGTTTCGCGGTTGCCGATCCATCCGAGGTCCGACAGCACTTTCGCGGTGATGCCCGAAGACGTGGCGTAGGTGACGCCGGCCATCGCGACGGCCGCCACGGGACCCCAGCCGAGCAGCAGCGCCGCGACCGCGCCAGGGGTGGCGTTGAGGACGATGTCGACCAGGCCCGCCCGGGCGTTGCCGCGCAGGCTGGAGACGAGTTCGCCCGCGTTGTACTCCAGGCCGAGCGTCAGCAGGAGCAGCACGACGCCGATCTCGGCGCCGATGGCGATGAACTCCTCGCTGGTCGCGAGAGGGAGGATGCCGCCCTGTCCGAAGGCGAGGCCGGCGATCAGGTAGAGGGGGATGGCGGAGATCCCCACCCTCAACGCCAGCGCGCCGAGCACGCCGAGGCCGAGGATGATGCCGCCGAGTTCGAGGAAGACTATGGCCGTGTTGTGGACTTCTCCTGCGAGAACTCCCATCAGATGGCCTCTGACGAGCTGACGAGCAGACTTCGCATCAGCCGTCCGCGAGGATGTCGGCGGCGGCGGCGGTGTTCTCGGCGTCGCCGACGACGACCACGACGTCTGCGGCCGCGAACCTGAAGTCGGGCGTGGGGCTCGCGTGGACCTGGGACCCGCGCACCACGGCGACCACGGAGGCGCCGGTGCGGGTGCGGATGCGCGCCTCGCCCAGCGTCCTGCCGTCGTACGGCGAGCCGGGAAGGACCGTTACCTGAAGGCTGACCAGCCCTTCGATCTCCCGGTGCAGCGCGTTGAGCCGCTGGACGATGCGCGGCGCGCCGAGCAGCTCGACCAGCGCGTCGGCTTCCTCGTCGTTGAGCTGTATGGCCTCGCACGCCCGGTCGGGATCGTCCCGGTCGTAGATGATGAGGTCACGCCGCCCCGAACGGTGTGAGACGACGGCGACGCGGCGGCCTGACTGGGTACCGAACTCGTGTTTGAGTCCGATGCCTGGAAGCGGGGTCTGTTCGATCTCCACATGGTTAACGTATCTGGCTAAGCCATCCAAAGCCGCCCCAGCCTGCCGGGTCGATCAGTTCGGCCTCCCGTGAGGCGCGGGCCAGCGCCCGCAGGTATCCGGGTGGATCGGTCCGCGCGAGGTCGAGCGGGGGGCGGACGCCGGTCACTCCGAGAGTGCGCAGAATGTCGCGCTGTGTGGACAAGGTTGTGGATATCGCACCGGCTCGCCGGCCCGCGTCCGCGCACGCGTCGAGCGCGACGTGAGCGGTGATGTCGCAGGTCCCGTCGGGTATCGGCGCGACGACCGCACCGTCCCTGTACCCGGTGAGCGTGCCGCGGGGAGGTCGGTTATCCACAGGGTGTGCATAATCGACGGCGATCGCCTGACCGCCGGCCAGCCGTCCGATCACGGCCGCCCACGCCGCGCACCGCGACCTGCCGACCTCGGCCCGCTGGCCCACGCGGCGCAGCGGCCACCAGCGTTCCAGCCAGAGCAGGTCGTCCTCGCAGGGCGGCGGGCCGAGCCGCTCCTCGCCCGTCTCGATGTGGACGAGCACCACCCGAGGGCCCTCGGCGGTCTGCTCCACCACGTCGAAGGGGATGTTGTCCAGCCATTCGTTGGCGATCGCCATGCCGGTGATCCCCTGCGGGATCGCGTGGCTCCACGCGATCTCGTCGGGCAGCCCGGCGGGGCGGGAGGACAGGTCGACGGCCGTGACGCTCAACCGGTCGCGCAGCGACGGCGGAGCGGCCGCGAGCACGGCGGCGGACAACGCTCCGTCGCCGGCGCCGATGTCGACCAGGTCCAGCCGGTCGGGCCGGCCGAGATCGGTGTCGAGGCGCCGCAGCAGCGTCAGCACGGCCCCCGCGAAGACGGACGAGGCGCCGACCGAGGTGCGGAAGTGCCCTGAGGGGCGTTCGCGCAGGTAGAAGCCGCTCTCCCCGTAAAGTGCCCGCTCCATCGCCGCTCGCCAGGTGAGCCACATGTCACGGACTATCTCATGGTCACCCGATGACACGCCCAGTGATGTAATGACTACTCCCTGTCGCCGCTTTGCGCTACGGTTACCCGGTGTCATCGGACGGTCGCCCCGACCTTACCCCCAGTGGGCCCGGCCGATCGTCGATGCAGGCATCGGTACCGCGGCCGCGCGCCGCGCAATGAGAGGACACCCCCATGCTCAAGAAGACTGTCGTCGCCGCCGGCGTGCTGGCCATGATGGCGTTCGGCGCGCCCGCCGCCCACGCGGACAACGTCACCAGCGGTGACAACGGCGTGCTGTCAGGCAACCAGATCATCGCGCCGATCTCGATCCCGGTGAACGTGTGCGGCAACGCCGTGGCCCTCTTCGGCGTGGCTGTCGCCGGCTGCAAGGGCGGTGCCTCGGTCGTCAACCGGTGGTGACCTGAAGACCGCGCGCCCGTCCTGCGACGAAGCAGGGCGGGCGCGCTTTCACACCCGCGCTTTCACACCAGGGGCCGGCCCGTCGGCGGTGGGTCGGCCCTCTGGTGCGGGAACGGGCGCCGAGTCACCATGGCTCGGCGCCCGCCCTCTGGCGGGGGTGTCCCATATGTATGCCCTTGTCAGGCTTTGACTCAGCCCAACATGCGGCAAAAGAGCCATGACCGTGGCTGCTGTAGAGCGCCGGATACCCTGGTCAGCAGTGTCGGATGACAGGGGAGCGCGACGTCATGGACGCAGGTGATCGCCCGGGCCGGCTGGCCGTCGGCGTACTGGGCGCGGGCAAGGTGGGCTCGGTGCTCGGCGCCGCGCTGGCCCAGGCAGGCCACAGGATCGTGGCCGCCGGCGGCGTCTCCGACACCTCGCAGCGCTGGGCGGCCGAGCGGCTCGGCGTGCGCACGTTCAGCCCGGAAGAGGTCGTCGCCAGGGCCGAGCTGATCCTGCTCACCGTCCCCGACGACGCGCTGCCCGAGCTGGTCGCGGGTCTCGCGGCCACCGGCGCCGACCTTCGCGGCAAGCTGCTCGTCCACACCAGCGGCGCGTACGGGCTGGCCGTACTCGATCCCGCCACGCAGGAAGGCGCGCTGCCGCTGGCCCTGCATCCCGTGATGACCTTCACCGGCAGGGACGACGACCTCAACAGGATCACCGGCATCTCCTTCGGCGTCACCTCGCCCGACCCGCTGCGCCCGATCGCCGAGGCGCTGGTCATCGAGATGGGCGGCGAGCCGGTCTGGATCGCCGACACCGACCGTGCCCTCTACCACGCGGCCATCGCGGGGGCGGCCAACCACATGGTGACGCTGATCGCCGAGTCGTCCGAGCTCCTGCAAAGGATCGGCGTCGAGCACCCCGGCAGGATGCTGGGACCGCTGCTCGGGGCCGCGCTGGACAACGTCCTGAGGCTCGGCATCTCGGGGCTGACGGGGCCCGTGGTGCGCGGTGACGCCGGCACCGTGCGCAAACACGTCGACGCGCTCATCCTGGCGGCACCCGAAGCGGCCGACGCATACGTGGCACTCGCTAGGCTCACGGCGGACCGGGCGCTCGCCGCCGGGTTGCTGAAGCCCGAGGCGGCCGAGCGACTGCTCGACGCGCTCGGGGGGAACATTTGGACCTGATCGGGCCGGGACGTTCCGCCTGGACCTGATCAGTCTAGGAGGAATCGATGGAACTGATCGTCGCGCACGACCGCGCCGACCTCGAGAAAGCCCGCTCCTCGGGGAGCGTGGCGCTCGTCCCCACCATGGGCGCCCTGCACGAGGGGCACCGCTCGCTGATGCGGCAGGCCCGCGCACTGGCCGAGCAGGTCGTGGTCAGCGTCTTCGTCAACCCGCTGCAGTTCGGCCCCGGCGAGGACTTCTCCCGCTACCCCCGCACCTTCGACACCGACCTCGACGTCTGCGCGGAAGAGGGGGTGGACGTGGTCTTCGCCCCCTCGGCCGACGACATGTACCGCCCCGACCGGCAGGTAGGCGTCTCGGCGGGCGAGATGGGCGCGATCGTCGAGGGCGCGGTCCGCCCCGGGCACTTCGACGGCGTGCTCACCGTCGTGCTCAAGCTGTTCAACCTGGTCCGGCCCGACGTGGCCGTCTTCGGCCAGAAGGACGCCCAGCAGCTCGCGCTCATCAGGCGCATGGTCGCCGACCTCGACCTGCCCGTGGAGATCGTCGGCGCGCCCACCGTGCGCGAGCCCGACGGGCTCGCCCTGTCCAGCCGTAACCGGTACCTCACCACCGACGACAGGCGGACCGCCCTCGCCCTGTCCCGCGCCCTGCTCGCGGGAGCAGCCGAGAGCGCGCCCGCCTCCGTGCGCGCCGCCGCCACCGCGGAACTGGCCGCGTCGGGGCTCGCGGTCGACTACCTCGTCCTCGTCGACCCCGCGACGTTCGCGGAGGTTCCCGACTCCTTCAGCGGCCAGGCGGTCCTGGCGGTGGCGGCTAGAGTCGGCACCACCCGCTTGATCGACAACGTCCTTGTGACGTTCTGAGGAGGCACTTGTGTTAAGGACCATGATGTCGTCCAAGATCCATCGAGCCACGGTCACCCAGGCCGACCTGCACTACGTGGGCTCCCTCACCATCGACGAGGACCTGATGGAGGCGGCCGGCCTGCTGGAGGGCGAACAGGTCCACGTCGTCGACATCGACAACGGCGCCCGCCTGGTGACCTACGCGATCACCGGTCCGCGAGGGTCGGGGATCATCGGCGTCAACGGCGCCGCCGCCCGGCTGATCTCTCCAGGCGACCTGGTGATCATCATCGCGTACGGCCAGCTCGACGACGCCGAGGCGCGCTCCTTCACGCCTCGGGTGGTCCACGTCGACCGCGACAACCGCATCGTCGAACTGGGCTCCGACCTGGCGGCGGCCGTAGAAGGAGCCATGCGGGGCGACGTGGTCCACTGATGAAACATGGGGGGCGGGAAGGGAGCACGGGCCGCCGGGCGTTATCGTCATATTGACGAAATCTGAGGAGGTCCCCCATGAGTGCACCGGCGATCCCCATGAAGCTCACCGCGCCCGCCCCCGGGTGGACGGTCGAGGCCGACGTCGTCGTGGTGGGCTCGGGTGTCGCAGGGCTGACCGTGGCCCTGCGCTACGCCGAGCTCGAACCCGCCGCGAAGATCCTGGTCGTCACCAAGGACGTGCTGTCGTCCGGCTCCACGAGGTGGGCGCAGGGCGGCATCGCCGCCGTGCTCGACCCCGCGGACTCGCCCACCGAGCACCTGGACGACACGTTGGTCGCGGGCGTCGGGCTGTGCGACGAGCAGGCCGTCAGGACGCTGGTGACCGAGGGGCCCGGCGCGCTGCGGAACCTGATCGCGAGGGGCGCCAGGTTCGACACCGACGAGCGGGGCGAGCTGCAACTCACCCGCGAGGGCGGCCACCACCGCAACCGCATCGTGCACGCGGGCGGCGACGCGACAGGCGCCGAGGTGCAGCGGACGCTCATCGAGGCGGTGCTCGCGCACGCCACGATCGAGGTGATCGAGCACGCGCTCGTGCTCGACCTGGTCAAGGACGCCGAGGGCCGGGCCAGGGGCGTGACGCTGCACGTGATGGGCGAGGGCGCGCGCGACGGCGTGGGCGAGGCGCGGGCCAGGGCCGTGGTGCTGGCCACCGGCGGCATGGGCCAGGTCTACGCCTCCACCACCAACCCCGTCGTCTCCACGGGCGACGGCGTGGCGCTCGCGCTGCGCGCGGGGGCCGTCGTCAGGGACCTGGAGTTCGTCCAGTTCCACCCCACCGTGCTGTGGCTGGGGGAGGAGTCGACGGGCCAGCAGCCGCTGATCTCCGAGGCCGTGCGCGGCGAGGGCGCCCACCTCGTCAATGCCCGGGGCGAAAGGTTCACCGACGAGCTCGCGCCGCGGGACGTCGTGGCCAAGGCGATCACGAGCGAGCCCGGGCAGGTCTACCTCGACGGCCGCCACTTCGGCCTCGACAAGTGGAAGAACCGCTTCCCGACGATCTACGCGATCTGCCTCGACCACGGGATCGACCCGACCACCGAGCCGATCCCCGTCATGCCCGCCGCCCACTACGCCAGCGGCGGCGTCAGGACGGACCTGCGGGGGCGCACCTCGATCGAGGGCCTCTACGCCTGCGGCGAGGTCGCCTGCACGGGCGTGCACGGCGCGAACAGGCTGGCCTCCAACTCGCTGCTCGA
This sequence comes from Nonomuraea sp. bgisy101, assembly GCF_057708945.1. Lineage (NCBI taxonomy): Bacteria > Bacillati > Actinomycetota > Actinomycetes > Streptosporangiales > Streptosporangiaceae > Nonomuraea > Nonomuraea sp. bgisy101. The sequence goes on along the minus strand of NZ_JBYITD010000003.1, from coordinate 254,528 downwards.
GGGGCTCGTCTTCGCCGAGCGGATCGCCGAGGACATCCACCAGGTACGGCCGGCCCCCGGCGAGCCCGTGGTGTCCACCGCCGAGGAGGGCCTCGTCGACCCCCGGGCCCGCACGCGCGTCCAGGCCCACATGAGCAGCGGCGCGGGCGTGCTGCGCAGCAGGTCCTCGGTGGTCAGGACGGGGACCGCGCTGCGGGATGCCAGATGGACCCCGGTGGCCGTCCAGCCATGCGTGGAGTCGTGGGAGAGCACGAACCTGCTCACCGTGGCCTCGGTCCTCGTGGCCGCCGCCCACGCCCGCCTGGAGACGAGGGGCTCGCACTGGCGGGAGGACTTCCCCGACCGCGACGACGAGAACTGGCTCGGGCACCTGGACATCACGCTGACACCGGAAGGACTGACCATGACCTACACCCCGCACGGGACGGGGCCGCGCCTGGCGGACGAACTGGAGTCCGCGGGCCTCGACGCCGCCGTCGTCGACGAGGTCGTCTCGCGCGCGCTCGCCGAGGACCTCCAGGAGGCGGGTGACGTCACCTCCCTGGCCACGATCCCGCCGGGCCAGCTCGCGACCGCGGACGTCGTCGCGAGGGCCGACGGCGTGGTCGCGGGCCTCGCCGTCGCCGAGATGGTCTTCCGCAGGCTCGGCGTCACCTCCGTCGAGCGCACCGTCAAGGACGGCGAGCGGGTGCGCCGCGGCGACGTGCTCATGACCGTCCAGGGCGAGACGCGCCACCTGCTCACCGCCGAGCGCACCGCGCTGAACCTGCTCACCCACCTGTCCGGCGTCGCGACGCTCACCGCCCGCTGGGTCGCCGCGGTCGAGGGGACGGGCACCAGGGTGCGCGACAGCCGCAAGACGCTGCCGGGGCTGAGGGCGCTGGAGAAGTACGCGGTCAGGGCGGGCGGCGGGGTCAACCACCGCATGTCGCTCTCGGACGCCGCCCTCATCAAGGACAACCACGTGGTCGCCGCGGGAGGCGTCGCCGAGGCTTTCCGCAAGGTGAGAGATCTGTATCCGGACCTCCCGATCGAGGTGGAGGTGGACAGGATCGACCAGATCGCGCCCGTCCTCGCCGAAGGCGCCGAAGAGATCCTTCTGGACAACTTCACGGTGGAGGAGCTGGCCCGGGCCGTGAAACTCGTCGACGGGAGGGCGCGACTCGAGTCGAGCGGAGGGCTGACCTTGGAATCGGCCCGTGATGTAGCCGAAACTGGCGTGGACTACGTTGCTGTGGGAGCGCTCACGCACTCGGCACCTGCGCTTGACATAGCCCTGGATCTACGGGGGAACTAAATGCTGCTAGCGATCGACGTCGGCAACACGCACACGGTTCTCGGCCTCTTCGAGGGCGAGGAGGTCATCGAACACTGGCGGATCGCCACCGATGCCCGCCGTACCGCCGACGAGATCGCGGTCGTCGTGCAGGGGCTGCTGGCCCAGTCGCCCCTGCTGAAGGGCGCGGACGTGAGCGGCATCGCGATCTGCTCGACGGTCCCCTCTGTCCTCAACGAGATGCGCGAGATGTGCCGCCGCTACTACGGCGACGTCACCGCGGTCATCGTGGAGCCGGGCATCCGCACCGGCGTGCCGGTCAGGATGGACAACCCCAAGGAGGTCGGCAGCGACAGGATCGTCAACTCCCTGGCCGCCATCGACCAGTACGGCGGGCCCTGCATCATCGTCGACTTCGGCACCGCGACCTCCTTCGACGCGGTGTCGGCCAAGGGCGAGTACGTCGGCGCGGTCACCGCGCCCGGCATCGAGATCTCCGTGGACGCCCTGGCGGCCGCGGGAGCGCAGCTGCACAAGGTCGAGTTGATCAGGCCGCGGTCCGTCATCGCGAAGAACACCGTCGAGGCGCTGCAGTCCGGCATCATCTACGGCTTCGCCGGCCAGGTCGACGGCATCGTCGAGCGGATGGCGGCCGAGCTCGCCGACGACCCCGACGACGTCACGGTGGTGGCGACCGGCGGCCACGCCTCGCTCGTGGTCAGGGAGTCGCGCTCGATCGACGTGCACGAGCCGTGGCTGACGCTCATCGGGCTCAGGCTCATCTACAACCGCAACACGACATGACGAAGGGCCCCCGCGGGAAGGGGCCCTTCGGCGCAGTGACGATCACACTTCCTCGGCGTCGTAGATGTCCCACCACTTGCCGCACTTGCTGACCTTGTGGGTGTAGGGGTCGTACTGGCAGACCTTGACGCGGACCGCGTAGACGTCGTCCTCGTGGAAGGAGAAGGTCTTGTAGCCGGGGTAGCCGCAGTAGTAGCGGGAGTAGACCTGGTACCAGTCGTACTCGTCGTCGGCCGCCTGGAACTTCACGTAGGCGCACTTGCCGCCCTCGCTGTACTTCCTGTTGTCCAGGTCGTACAGCCGGCCCTTGACGTGAACCGAGTTGCCGTCCTCGTAGTCGCCCTCGACGCCGATCCAGCCGTTCGCCCTGGCGAGGCCGTACTTGGAGTAGTAGGGGCCCCAGTAGTCGTCGTAGTCCGAGGCGGAGGTGGTGGAGGAGGAGGAAGTGGAGGCGTTGGCGGTGGCGGGGAGCGACAGAGCGAGTGCGCCGGTGGCGGCCACTGCGAGGAAGCCTGTCGCGAGCTTCTTCATCATGATCTCTCCTTGAGCCCCACGGTTCCGGCTCCCTGCCGGATCCCCCCTGGGCTCTATGCGTCAGTTCTAAGCCCCTCTGCTTGCACTCCCTTTGCAAAGAGCTGACGAACTCTTGCATTGCGCCATATCGGTACCCTTTGGTGTTGTGAGCGACGAACTTCCCGAGCAGATGCGCATCCGGAGGGAGAAGCTCGACCGCCTTCGCGCCGAGGGCGTCGACCCTTATCCGGTGACCTTTCCCCGTACGGCGACCAACGCCGAGATCAGGGAGAAATACCAGGGCCTCGACCCTGACACCGCGACCGGCGACAAGGTCGGCGTCGCGGGGCGCGTCATGCTCAACCGCATCGGCGGGAAGCTCTGCTTCGCCACCCTGCGTGACGGCAGCGGCGACCTGCAGGTCATGATCTCCCTCGACAAGGTCGGGGAGGAGTCGATGGCCGCATGGAAGCGTGACGTCGACCTCGGCGACCACGTGGGCATCGAGGGCGAGGTCATCACCTCCCGCCGCGGGGAGCTGTCCATCCTCGCCGACAGCTGGCAGATCACCTCCAAGTGCCTGCGCCCGCTGCCGGAGAAGCACGTCGGCCTCACCGACCCCGAGGCCCGGGTACGGCAGCGCTACGTCGACCTCATCGTCAACGACGAGGCGCGCAGGATGGCCCACGTCCGCAGCGCCACGGTCCGCGCGGTGCGCGACTTCTGGCACGAGGAGGGCTACCTCGAGGTCGAGACGCCGATGCTGCAGCCGATCCACGGCGGCGCGGCGGCGCGTCCCTTCAAGACGCACATCAACGCCTACGACATGGAGCTCTACCTCCGCATCGCGATCGAGCTCTACCTGAAGCGGCTCGTGGTCGGCGGCATCGAGAAGGTCTTCGAGATCAATCGCAACTTCCGCAACGAGGGCGCGGACTCCACGCACAACCCCGAGTTCACGATGCTCGAGGCCTACGGCACCTATCTCGACTACAACGACATGGCCGACCTCACGCAGCGGATGTACCAGAAGGCGGTCGTCGCCGCTCTGGACACCACCGTGGTCGTCCACGACGGCGTCGAGATCGACCTGGGTCTGGTGCAGTGGCCGCGGATCACGCTGTACGGGTCGGTCTCCGCGGCGCTCGGTGAGGAGATCACCACCGAGACCCCGCTCGACCAGGTCAGGAAGTACGCCGACAAGCGCGACATCCACTGGGACCCGAAGTGGGGCCAGGGCAAGCTCGTCCAGGAGCTCTTCGAGGAGCTCGTCGAGCACACGCTGATCCAGCCGACGTTCGTCATGGACTACCCGCTGGAGACCTCGCCGCTCACCAGGCAGCACCGCGACGATCCGCTGCTCACCGAGAAGTGGGACCTGATCGGATTCGGCACCGAGCTCGGCACGGCCTACTCCGAGCTGGTCGACCCGATCGAGCAGCGCCGCCGGCTCACCGAGCAGTCGGTGCTGGCCGCCGGGGGCGACCTCGAGGCGATGCAGCTCGACGAGGACTTCCTCCAGGCGCTGGAGTACGCGATGCCGCCGACGGGTGGCATGGGCGCGGGCATCGACCGGATGATCATGGCCTTCACCGGCAAGAACATCAGGGAGACGATCCTGTTCCCGCTGGTCAAGCCCTCCCACTGACCCTGCCTCTGCCCCGGTCCCGCACGGGCTTCCCGCGAGGGACCGGGTACGGCAGGCGAGCGGCTCGCGCCGTACCGGACACGCGTCGTGACGCGTCAAGGTGTGAGGACCAGGCGGCCGCGCAGGCCTCCCGCGGCCAGGCGGGCGTGCGCGTCGGCGGCCTTCTCCAGCGGGTAGGTGCCGGCGACCCTGGCGGTGAGCCTGCCGAGCCCGGCGAGCCGGGCGATCTCGGCGAGCTGGCGCGGCTCCTCCCTGAAGAACACGGTCGCCACGTCGGTCCCGCGCAGCGCGACGGGTGCCACTCCGGCCGTCAGCGTGATGAAGGTGCCGCCGTCGCGTAGAGCGTTCAGCCCCGCGAGGCCGGTCACCGCGGCGTCGATCACGGCGTCCACCCCGTGGGGCACCCGCCGCCTGACGCCCTCCCCGAGGTCCTCCTCGCGCGGGACGAACCATTCCGCACCGAAGCCCCGCACCAGTTCCTCGTCGTCCCTCCCGGCCGCGCCCACCACCCGCAGGCCGCGGGCGGTCGCGAGCTCCACCGCGAACCCGCCGACCGCGCCGGCGGCGCCTGTGACGAGCACGGTCCTGCCCTGGTCCAGCCGCGCCCTGTCGAGCGCCTGCCACGCGGTCAGCGTGTTGAGCGGCAGCGTGGCCGCCTCGACGGCGGAGATCCCCTGCGGCGCGGGCGCGACCGCGTGGGCGTCGACCACCACGTACTCCGCCTGCGCCTTGGTCGGCAGCTCCAGCCGGCCGACGAGGGCGATCACCTCCTGGCCGGGCGTGAAGGCCACGTCCTCGCCGACCTGGTCGATCACGCCTGCCGCGTCGAAGCCGAGCCCGTAGGAGGCGAGCCTGCGGGCGACGCCGTAGTCGACGAGGGTTCCCGCCGCGACCGCGAGGTCGAACAGGTTCACCCCCGCCGCCGCCACCTTGATTCGCACCTGGCCGCTGCCCGCCTGAGGGATCGGAGCCTCGATGAGCTCGGGCGAGCCTGAACCGCCGATGAGCGCACGCATTGTCGTCATGCCGCCGACCCTAGGGAGAGCTGCTCTCTTCTGGTAAGAAGGCACCTGGAAGTGCGTAACCCACCCGAAGGAGCCCCGTTGGCGACCATGACGGCGGCCGAGCGCCGCGCCGAGGCCAAGCAGGCTTATGACGCCTATATCGCGCAGTGCCCTTCAAGGAAGCTGCTCGACGCGCTTAGTGACAAATGGGTCAGTCTGGTGCTCACGGCTCTCGCCAATGGGCCGCTGCGTTACAGCGATCTCGCCAGGACGGTGGCGGGTGTGAGTCAGAAGATGCTGACCCAGACGCTTCGCGGACTGGAAAGGGACGGCCTGGCCTCCAGAACGGTGACCGCCTCGGTGCCGGTGCGGGTCGATTATCGGCTGACGCCACTCGGAACGAGCCTGCTGCCACTCATGGCGGCGATCAAGGAATGGGCCGAGAGTCACATCGAGGATGTCGAGCTCCCCCGCGAACACTATGACGCCCAACGGGACGGCGAACAATCGGGGCGAAATTCCGGATAAGGACAGTTTCCTGTTAGGCGGTTGTGGACCGTTCTACGCACCACACGCCATGCGAGTTCTTCATATAGAAACGATCAAGTCAATAGCCGCCGTCAAGCGCCGCACGAATCGACCTTGACGACCTTTCCCGTATGCGTTTACCGTCTGCGAGACGAGCAGCTTGCTCGGGCCGAGACGTCGCCGAGTTGTGCTGTTGGGGGGAGGGCTCCCGATGGATGTGCTCACCGACGACGGAGTCGTGCTGAGCCAGGACGACCTGGAACTCCTGGCGGAGTTGGCCAAGGGCGTCACGGTCGACCGCGTGGGCAGGACGCTGGAGATCAGCGGTCGCACGGTCCGCCGCCGCCTGCGGGTCATCTGCGACAGGATCGGCGTCGCCACGGCGATCGAGGCGGTGGCCTGGGCGGCGCGCCGAAGACTCATCTAGCCGGCGCGGTTGCGTCTCGCGTACGGCCTCCATCCGGTTCCGGCGCGAGCGGCTCCCGGCTACTAGTCGGCGATGCGGACGGCTCCCGCGAAGGGCCTGTTGCCGATCGTGGCGATCCGGACGACGTCGCCGGTCTGGGGCGCGTGCACCATCATCCCGCCGCCGATGTAGATGCCCACGTGGTGCAGGTCGCTGTAGAAGAAGACCAGGTCACCCGGGCGCAGCTCCTCGCGCGTGATGTGCGTGCCCGCGGTCCACTGGTCGCCGGTGTAGTGCGGCAGGCTGATGCCGACGCGCTGGTAGGCGGCCATGACCAGCCCCGAGCAGTCGTAGGAGCCGGGACCTTCGGCCCCCCACACGTACGGCTTGAGCTGCTGCGTCAGCGCCCAGCGCGCGGCCTCCGCCGCCTTGCCGCTGCCGATGATCGGCAGGTTGACCTTGGTGGCGCGGGTGCCGGGCCGTCCCGCCTCGCCGATCGCCCGCCTGAACAGGCTGCTCTCGACCTTGGCCACCATCGAGGTGATCTTGTCCCGCTTGCCGCCGAGGTCGTCGACGAGCTTCTGGACCTCCGCCAGGCGCGTCTTGGCCGTCGCCCTGGCCTTCTCCGCGGCGGCGATGGACTCGGCGAGTTCCTTGACCTCCTGGCCCTGCTGCTGGTTGATGGCGAAGGAGGTGGCGGCGGCGTCGAGGAAGGCGCCGGGATCGGTCGCGTTGGCGAAGGCGAGGCCGTCGGTGAAACCGCCGGACATGTAGGTGCTCTCGGCCAGGAGGGTGGCCCTGGCGCGCTTGGCTGCCAGATCGGCTTCGCTGGTGGCCAGGATCTTCTTGGCGTTGTCCGCGGACTTCTTGACGCTCTTGAGCTTCTCGCGCTGCCCGTTGTACTGCTCGGTGAGCGTCTCGATGTCGTTGTGGAGCTTCTCGACCTGCTTGGAGAGCTCCCTGAGCGACGGCTTGGGGTCGGCCATGGCCGAGCCGAGAGGCGTGGTGAGGACCAGAACGGCCATCGCGGCGCCCAGGATCGCGAACCGCTTCTGGCGGGAACCGGGTTCGTGGGGGCGGGCGTGCTCGCCCGCCGACTCCCCTTCGCGGATGCGCCTGCGCTTCACCAACCAGCTCCTCTCGTAGTCGCCGACCGGGTTAGCTGACGGGTTCGGGCCGGAGCAGCCCTACCGAGCCCGAGCTCGGATTCACCCCTTGACGGCTGGGCGGCCGCCGGCGGGTCCCCGGCTCCCCTTGTGGGGGATTAGGCGTGTCTCCACGCCTGGCCGCGTGGGGGACATCGTCGGTGGACACTAGTGCAAGCAAGGTTCGTGCTCAACCAGAACTGCCAATCCAGTAGAGGATGCGCATCCAAAGGATCACGGGTAGATCACGCAAAAGCCCGATCGACCAGGGGATTGCAAAGCCTTTACTGAGTTTCGCGAAGGTTTGTCGGGTTTGTCGTGCAGAGATGCATAGCGTGCCCGCCTCGCTACAGTGCGTCATGTGACGGTAGTTAAGGGTGGGCCGAAACGAGCTAGGTACGCTGAAGGGCCATGGAGCAGGTCGTCGAGCGCACAATGCAGGACACCGAGATCGTCGTACGGCGAGCCCGCACGCCGGACGTCAGGTCGATCAGGCGCCTGGTCGACATCTACGCGGGCGCGGGCCGCAAGCTGCTGGAAAAGGCCACGGTCACGCTGTACGAGGACGTCCAGGAGTTCTGGGTCGCCGAGCGCGGCGGCCAGGTCGTCGGCTGCGGCGCGCTCCATGTGCTCTGGGAGGACCTCGCCGAAATTCGCACGGTCGCGGTCGACCCCGCCGTCAAAGGTTCAGGCATCGGTCACCGTATTGTTACCGCGCTGGTGGGAACGGCCCGTGACCTGGGGCTCCGCAGGGTCTTCTGCCTGACGTTCGAGGTCGACTTCTTCGCCCGGCACGGCTTCGTCCCGATCCAGGGAACACCGGTGTCACCCGAGGTCTACGCCGAGTTGCTGGCCTCCTACGACGAGGGTGTGGCCGAGTTTCTGGATCTGGAGCATGTCAAGCCCAACACCCTTGGCAACACCAGGATGCTGCTCCATCTGGAAGCAGTTGACTATGGCGTTGACCAAGAGGAAAGGTGATTGTTGATACTCATGTCGATACGTTGGGCAACAGCAAGCATGTGTCCTGACATGTGCCACATGCGCCATCGAAGCGAGGTGACACGGTGAGCACCGGACAGCCGCCGTATCCGCAGGATCAACCTGATGACAATTCCGGATACGGTCAGCAGAACGCAGGACGCCCGGGCGAGCAGCCCGATCCTGACGTGACGATCGTGGGCTACCGCCATGAAGGCGGCGGCTACGGTCAGCCGTCCCAGGGCCAGCCCGACTACGGCCAGCAGCAGGGCTACGGCCAGCAGCAGCAGGGCTATGGTCAGCAGGGCTACAGCCAGCCCGGCTACGGCCAGCAGCAGGGCTACGGCCAGCAGGCCGCGTCCTCGGGTCAGCAGCCCGGCTACGGCCAGCAGCAGCCCTCCTACGGCCAGCAGCCCGGCTACGGGCAGCAGGCCCCTTCCTCGGGGCAGCAGCCCTACGGCCAGCCTGACTACGGCCAGCAGCAGCCCGGCTATGGGCAGCAGCAGCCCTCCTACGGTCAGCAGCCCGGCTATGGGCAGCAGCAGCCGTCCTCGGGCCAGCAGCCTTCCTACGGTCAGCCCGACTACGGGCAGCAGCAGGGCTACGGTCAGCAGGCATCCTCGGGCCAGCCGCCCGAGTACGGCCAGCCCGGCCACGGCCAGCAGCAGCCCGGCTATGGGCAGCAGCAGCCTGGTTACGGCCAGCAGCCCGGCTACGGGCAGCAGCAGCCGTCCTCGGGCCAGCAGCCTTCCTACGGTCAGCCCGACTACGGCCAGCAGGGCCAGTCGCAGCCCGGCTACGGCCAGCAGTCCCCGTACGGCCAGCAGCAGCCCTACGCCCAGCCCGGCTACGGCCAGCAGCAGCCCGCGTACGGGCAGCCCGGCTACGGCCAGCCCTACGGGGCGCCGGCAGGGGTGCAGCCGCCCGGCGCGCCCGCCCCGCTCGCCGAGTGGTGGCAGCGCCTGGTCGCCCGCATCGTCGACGGTGTGATCTTCGGGATCTTCTGGTTCGTGCTGGGTCTCATCCTCGCCATCTTCTTCGTGGCCAGCTACAACCTCAGCACCGGTGCGACGAGCGGGCTGAGCGGGTTCGCGGCGTCGGCGATTGCGGCGGTCCTGGCGACGCTGTTCTACGTTGGCTACGAGTACCTGATGACCAAGGCCAAGGGGCAGACGCTGGGCAAGATGGTCATGGGCATCAAGATCGTCCCGGTTGGCGGTGCTCTGACTCCGGGCGGACTGTCCGGCGATGCCGCGCTCAAGCGGGCGGGTGTCACCTGGGGCGGCGTCATTCTTCAGGTGGTGCCGGTGGTGGGCGGTCTTCTCTCGTTCGCCGCGATCGGTGTCAACGCCGCTTCCCAGCTCTGGGACAAGCCGCTGCAGCAGACCTTCGCCGACAAGGTCGGCGGAACCGTGGTCGTGAAGATCAAGTAAGCGGACACTTAAAAAACGGGGGCCGGCTGGACGCCGGCCCCCGTTTTCGCGTCTTGGCCCTGTAATCGCCGTCGGCGGGCGTACAGAATGGGCCTTATGGTCGCGCCGCCGCCGGGAGTGCGGGCCGTACCGGCTGATTGGTGGGAACGGCTCGTCGCGCGAAGCATTGAGGCCCTCGTCATCGGGGTCTTCTATTACATTCTGTTCATCGCGGCCTGGGGTTTGTTGCGAACTGTAGGGCTTCTTGAGGTGTACGGCGACTGGTTGCCCGGCTTGTTCGCCTGGCTCGTCGTCGGGTTGGCTTATGCGGGCTATGACTGCCTGGCTCATTACCGGCGCCGCCGTACCTTCGGGAAGGCGATCATGAAGATTAGGCTGGAGCGCGCGCCGGGCCGCCGGCTGTCGCCGGGGGACCTTGCGAAACGCGCGATCCTCTATCCCGGGCCCATCGCCCTGGCGGAGATTCCGGGAGTCAATGTCGTAGTGGGAATCCTGGTGTTCGCCGTCGGGCTGTCTATCTTGATCGACAAGCCCTTGCAACGGGGGTTGCACGACAGATGGGCGGGTTCCTTGGTGATCAAAGACCCTCACTGAAGTGTGCATCTACCCCCAGACGCCGATTTTTCAGGATTTTCCGGGCGATCGGGTAAGAACTCTGGAGAGACTGGCATTAGGCTAGGTGGCACACCCCCGCCTGGTGGTCGCCCTCTTTGGGGGCGCTATCGTCGGGTCGGAGAGTCGACAACAGCCGCGCCGCGCCCGTCGCCGAGCGGCTTGTGCATAAAGGGCGCGTCTCCCACAAACCCCATGAGGCGGAGTGGAGCGGAATGAGCCGCCGGGCGCCGTCCAAACAGGACGGGTCCGCCGGGAACCGGATCTGACCCAGTAGTCAGGGAATCCGCGAAGCGCTGAATTGTCTCGTCGCCTTTCCGGGTATATGTTTGGCAGGCGAATGAAACAATGCTCCGGGAAAGGATTCCGTAGATGGCCAAGCAGATCCAGGAGATTCTCATCGATGACCTCGATGGGGGCGAGGCCAATGAGACGGTCAGCTTCGCCATTGACGGAGCGTCCTATGAGATTGATCTCAGCGATGTTAACGCCAAGAAGCTGAGGGACGCGCTGACGCCTTTCGTGTCGTCGGCCCGCAAGTCGGGCGCCGTTGCGGCCCGTCGCCGGGTACGCGGAGGCGCGCGTTCGATGAGCCGTGAGAAGAGCTCCGAGATTCGGCAGTGGGCCAAGGCCCACGGCCTCCAGGTCAGCGAGCGGGGCCGCATCTCCTCCGCGATCGTGGAGAAGTACGAAGCAGCCCACTGACATCATGCGCTTATGCCGATCGCCTAGAACCCCGGAGATCGCCATAAGCGCATGATCGTGTTTGCCCGTGAAAACCGGGTCTGTCGCGCTGCCAGTGGCCGGCGCGCTAAACGTCGTTCGCTTGCGGCGTATCGGGAACACAGCACCCCCAGTAGGTAGTTGGATGGAGGGTGAACGCCCTGCTCTCGGGGAACGTCTCTGCTATAGAGCGTGTCAGCGGCAAGAGGCATGGTTCGCCGAGCCAGGGCTAGCATGCGGGAGGACGGGACCGGATTTACCGGCCTGACTGACCGCTCTGTGAGGAGCGACGAGATGTTCGAGAGGTTCACCGACCGAGCAAGGCGGGTTGTCGTCTTGGCCCAAGAAGAGGCCAGGATGCTCAACCACAACTACATCGGCACTGAGCACATTCTTCTTGGTTTGATCCATGAAGGTGAGGGCGTAGCCGCCAAGGCTCTGGAGAGCCTCGGCATCAGCCTTGAGGGTGTGCGTCAGCAGGTCGAGGAGATCATCGGCCAGGGCCAATCGGCTCCGTCGGGGCACATTCCGTTCACCCCGCGGGCCAAGAAGGTTCTTGAGCTGTCGCTCCGTGAGGCTTTGCAGCTGGGTCACAACTACATCGGCACCGAGCACATCCTGCTCGGGCTCATCCGTGAGGGTGAGGGTGTGGCGGCTCAGGTGCTGGTCAAGCTTGGAGCCGATCTCAACCGTGTGCGGCAGCAGGTCATCCAGCTGCTCCACGGCTACCAGGGCAAGGAGCCGGCCGCCGCGGGTGGCCCGCAGGAGTCCGCGCCTTCCACCTCCCTGGTGCTCGACCAGTTCGGCCGCAACCTGACCCAGGCGGCCCGTGAGGGCAAGCTGGATCCGGTCATCGGCCGTGAGAAGGAGATCGAGCGGGTCATGCAGGTCCTCTCCAGGAGGACCAAGAACAACCCCGTTCTCATCGGCGAGCCCGGCGTCGGCAAGACCGCCGTCGTCGAGGGCCTGTCGCAGAAGATCGTCAAGGGCGAGGTCCCCGAGACGCTGAAGGACAAGCAGCTCTACACGCTTGACCTCGGCGCGCTGGTGGCCGGCTCCCGTTACCGCGGTGACTTCGAAGAGCGCCTCAAGAAGGTGCTCAAGGAGATCCGCACCCGCGGCGACATCATCCTGTTCATCGACGAGCTCCACACGCTCGTCGGCGCGGGCGCCGCGGAGGGCGCGATCGACGCCGCCAGCATTCTCAAGCCGATGCTGGCCCGCGGCGAGCTGCAGACCATCGGTGCCACCACTCTTGACGAGTACCGCAAGTACCTCGAGAAGGACGCCGCGCTGGAGCGCCGCTTCCAGCCGATCCAGGTGGCCGAGCCCTCGCTCAGCCACACGATCGAGATCCTCAAGGGTCTGCGCGACCGCTACGAGGCGCACCACCGCGTGTCCATCACCGACGACGCGCTGGTGGCCGCCGCGCAGCTGGCCGACCGCTACATCAGCGACCGCTACCTTCCCGACAAGGCGATCGACCTCATCGACGAGGCCGGTTCCCGGATGCGCATCCGCAGGATGACCGCGCCGCCGGACCTGCGCGAGTACGACGAGAAGATCGCCAACGTCCGCCGCGACAAGGAGTCCGCGATCGACGCGCAGGACTTCGAGAAGGCGGCTGCCCTCCGCGACCAGGAGAAGCAGCTCCAGCTCAAGCGCGAGCGCCGCGAGAAGGAGTGGAAGGCCGGCGACATGGACGTCGTGGCCGAGGTCACCCAGGAGCTCATCGCCGAGGTCCTGGCCACCGCCACCGGCATCCCTGTCTTCAAGCTGACCGAGGAGGAGTCCCAGCGCCTGCTCCGCATGGAGGACGAGCTCCACAAGCGGATCATCGGCCAGGACGACGCCATCAAGGGCCTGTCGCGGTCCATCCGGCGTACCCGCGCCGGTCTGAAGGACCCGCGCCGTCCCGGCGGCTCATTCATCTTCGCCGGCCCCTCGGGCGTCGGTAAGACCGAGCTGTCCAAGGCTCTGGCGGAGTTCCTCTTCGGCGACGAAGACGCTCTGATCATGCTGGACATGTCGGAGTTCATGGAGAAGCACACCGTCTCCAGGCTGTTCGGCTCCCCGCCCGGCTACGTCGGGTACGAAGAGGGCGGCCAGCTGACCGAGAAGGTGCGGCGCAAGCCGTTCTCCGTGGTCCTGTTCGACGAGATCGAGAAGGCCCACCCCGACATCTTCAACTCGCTGCTGCAGATCCTGGAGGACGGTCGCCTGACCGACGCCCAGGGCCGGGTGGTCGACTTCAAGAACACGGTCATCATCATGACCACCAACCTCGGCACCAGGGACATCTCCAAGGGCATCGGGGTCGGGTTCGCGAAGTCCAACGACGCGGAGTCCAACTACGACCGGATGAAGTCGAAGGTCCAGGAAGAGCTCAAGCAGCACTTCAGGCCGGAGTTCCTCAACCGTGTCGACGACATCGTGGTCTTCCACCAGCTCACCCCGAAGGAGATCATCAAGATCGTCGATCTGATGCTCACCCAGGTGGACGAGCGCCTGAAGGACCGCGACATGGGGCTCGACGTCTCGCCCGCCGCCAAGCAGCTGCTGGCCGACCGCGGCTACGACCCGGTGATGGGCGCCCGTCCGCTCCGCCGTACGATCCAGCGCGAGCTGGAGGACTCTCTGTCGGAGAAGATCCTGTACGGCGAGCTGCGTCCCGGCCAGGTGGTCAAGGTCGACATCGAAGGCGAGGGTGACAACGCCAAGTTCACCTTCACCGGCGAGACCGCCTCGCGCGTTCCCGACTCGGCCGCCGCCATCGCGGAGCCGATCCAGAACTAGCGCAAGGTTCTCCCAGGGCCCGCGCGGGACTTCCCGCGCGGGCCCTGCGTCGTGCTCCGCCCGAAGACGCGCCCCCGAGCCCCATCGCGCACCCCACCTCACCCCGCCGGGCCCCCCGTTCCCCCGCGTCCGGCCGCGCCGAGGGTCCCGCATGACGCCCTCGCGTCCGGCCGCGCCAAGGGTCCCGCATGACCGGCCGCCGTCGCGGTTCGTTCGTTCCCCTCGCTCGTGTGGCCGGGTGCCGCGCGCGGGTCGGTTCGTCGGCCGGTGCGCGCCCGCGCCAGGCGGCGTACCCGAGGGAGCGCCGGTGGGCTCGCTCAGGACGCGGTCAGGCGCAGCACCAGCGAGCCCACGACCAGCAGGAGGAACGGCAGCGGGGCGATGAGATGCGTATAGACACGGGCGCGCAGGATGGTCACGACGGCGCCGAGGTAGTACAGGATGAGCCCGGCTGACGCCGCGACCGCGATCGCGGGCACGCCGATGCCCACGAGCAGTCCCACCACGCCGGCCGCCTTGAGGGCGCCCAGCGGGGGCAGCCACGAATGCGGCACGCCGTACCTGGTCATGTTGTCGAGAATCCACCTGGGGCGGATGAAGTGGTTGAGTGCTGAGTAGGCGCTGGCCGCTGCGGCCAGCACGGTGACGACGACATAGGCCGTGAACATGGGCACTTCCGTGGGATAGAGGTCGCGCTACGGGGGAAGCCTGCGAACTGGTGTTCCCCTTCACGGTCAACTCTCGCGAGAGCCCCGCGTCCTCGTCCAATAGTTGCTTCCATAGCCTGGCGGCATGGACGTCGACACTCGGCTGTTGCGCTACTTCGTCGCGGTAGCGGAAGAGGGGAACCTGACCCGCGCTGCACAGCGGCTCTTCGTGGCGCAGCCGACCCTGACCAAGCAGATCAGGCAGCTGGAGAACCAGCTGGGTGTGGAGTTGTTCACGCGGTCCAGGGCCGGGATGCTCCTCACCGAAGCGGGCCGGGTCCTGGCGGACCAGGCGCCCACCCTCCTGTCCGGCTGGGACCGGGCGCTGCGGGAGACCCGCGCCGAGGCCCGCAGGGAGACCCGGGTACTGCGGGTCGGATTCGTCGCCAGTGCCGCCAACGAGTTCACGCAGCGCATCGTCGCCGCGTTCGCGCGGCACCGCCCCGGCTGGCAGGTCGCCATGCGACATTCCGACTGGACTGATCCCACCGCCGGTCTCGCCGACCGCGAGGTGGACGCCGCGTTGGTGCGTCTGCCGTTCCCCGGTCAGGACGCCTTCTGCGTGGAGGAGCTGTTCACCGAGCCCCGCTGGGTCGCGCTCCGCGACACGCATCCCCTGGCCGCGCAGGAGCAGATCCCGTTCCAGGACCTGTGGGATGAGCCCTTCGTGGCCGCCCCACGTGAAACGGGCTCGTGGCGGGACTACTGGATGGGCAACGACGCACGCGAGGGCAGCACCGCACGGGTCGGCGCCGTCGCCCGCAACACCGATGAATGGCTGACCGCGATCGCCAACGGATACGGCATCAGTCTCACACCGGCGGCCTCGGCCCGCTTCTACCGCCGCCCCGGCGTCACCTATCGGCCGGTGACCGGCATCAGTCCCAGCCGGGTCGGCGTCGCCTGGCCCGCCGCCGCCGGCAGCGACCCCGTGATCCGCGACTTCGTTCGCTGCTGCGTGGACAGCTGCCCCGCCCAGGACGACGGACCTCCCGCCTGATCCGCGCCATCGCGGAAGGCGCGCCGCCCAGCAGGACTTCGCTTCCCGCCGTCACGGCGCACGTCGAGCCGCACGACGGGCCGGCTCGGTGGCTCACGCGGGCGCCGGCCGACGGGCGGCGAGCGGGATGGCGGACGCGGCGCATCGGTTTGATGTCAGATTGGTGACTCCAGGTTGAGATCGGCTATACCGCCACCGGAAGTAGTACTACAATCTGTAGAGCAAGGCCTGCCAGTCCCGCACAAGTGACCCACAAGAAGGCGTCCTTAGGGTGGGGCTAATCCCTGAGGCGTAGTCAGGAGTCAACTCAGGGCGGACGCGGAGGCCACCGCCGGGCGGGCAAGCTCGGTATACGTCCGGGCAATGGACACAACACCCAGTGCAAGCCGTGGAGGAAGCCGATGCGCCTGCGTCACGATGACGGAACGCTCGTTCACTTGGCCTACAACGCCGGCGTGCACCCCGCTGAGGACCTCGAAAACCTGATCGCCCACCTGACCCGCTACGCCGTGCCCGTGCGCAAGCGCCTGGCCGTCGAGCGGATGGGCATCGGCCTGTGGCTCTCGCCCGCCGTGGCGGACCACCTGATCGCCGACCGCATCGAGCTCGTACGGCTGCGCCGTTCCCTCGAGGAGCGCGGCCTCGAAGTGGTCAGCCTGAACGGCACCGGCGGGCGCAACCAGGAGGTGCCCGGCCCCGACTGGGCCAAGCCCGAGCGCTACCGCTACACGATGTCCCTCGCCAAGATCCTCGCCTTCCTGCTGCCGGAGGACGTGCGGTTCGGCAGCATCTCCACGATCCCGATCGGCTGGCGCCGCGACTGGCCCGCCGACCTGCACACCATCGCCACCCGCAGGCTGGAGCGCCTGGCCCGCGAGCTGCGCGGCATCTACAGCGTCACGGGGAAGACGATCCGGGTCGGCTTCGAGCCGTGGCCCGGGTGCGTCCTCGAGACGACCGAACAGGCCCTCGAGCGGGTGGGCGGCATCGACTCCGAGCACCTCGGCGTCTGCCTCGACGCCTGCAACCTCGCCTGCGGCGGCGGCGAGGAGCCTGGCGCCGCGCTGCGCGGGCTCGCCGAGGTCGGCGCGCCGGTGGTCAAGCTGGGGCACGTCCACAACCACACCGACACCGGCGCGGTCCTGCACGACACGCTGACCGCCATCCTGTCGGGCGCGGTGAACGGCACCGCCCACATCGAGGTCGAGACCCACAACCTGATGGTGCCGGGACGCGCCAAGGGGCCGGGGGCGCTGGTGTCGCTGCTGGCCGAGGAGCTCGACTGGGCCCGCACCAACCTCACCTCCCTGGGCCTCCAACTCGCCGCCTGACCCCCTTCGCACGGCCTCGAGTCGGCAGGCACCCGCGCCGAATCACTGGAGCGGCGTGTCAGGTGGGAAGCCGGTAGGTGCCGTCGTCCAGGACCTCGGCCAGGCCGTCGGCGATCAGCCCGTCGAGGGCGCGCTCCCGCTGGACGGGCTCGTCCCAGACCGCGTCGAGCGCCGTCTTCGGGACCGGGCCGTGCGCCGCGCGCAACACCGCGAGCAGGCGCCCCCTGCACTGCCGGTCGGTGCCGTCGTAGGTCTGGCCCTTGCGTGCCTGGCCAGGTGGCTTGCCGGCGAGACGCCAGGCGCACTGCGCCTGAACGGGGCACCGCTCGCACTGGGGGCTGCGTGCCGTACAGATCAGGGCGCCGAGCTCCATGACCGCCACGCCCCACACGGGCGCTCCGACGAGGGGCAGCAGGTCGTGAGCGAGGCGGCGTTCGGCGGCCGTGGTGGCGGTCGGCGGGTACTCCTCCGCGCGGACCGTCCTGCCGAGCACGCGGCGCACGTTGGTGTCGAGCACCGGGTGGCTGCCGCCGAAGGCGAAACTGGCGACGGCCGCTGCGGTGTACTCGCCGATTCCGGGGAGCGCCAGCAGCGTCGCGTGGTCGGCGGGCACCTGGCCGCCGTGCTCGGTGGTGATCGCCTTGGCGCAGGCGTGCAGGCGCAGCGCCCTGCGCGGGTAGCCGAGCCGCCCCCAGTGGCGTACGGCCTCGCCGGGTGGTTCGGCCGCCAGATCGGCGGGGGCGGGCCAGCGTTCCATCCACTGCTCCCACACCGGCAGGACGCGGACGACGGGGGTCTGCTGGAGCATGATCTCGCTGACCAGGATGCCCCACGGGGTGGCGTCGTGGCGGCGCCAGGGGAGATCACGGGCATTGTCGGCGTACCAGTCGAGAATCGGCTCTCGTAGGAGGTTCGGGTCGGCCACCCGCTCAGACTAGTGGGTTACGGCGTGTCGTCACCCTCCGTGCGCGAGCCATCAGCATCCTGTGACTATGGATCCGGATACCCTGCGTGGCGGCACTGGGGATGTCTACTGGCGAAGGCGTATGACCGTACTCGTCGGGGTGCTGGTCGTGGTGGCCTTCGTGGCGTGGGCGTGTTCGGCCACGAGCGGACCGCAGGACGCTTCGAACGCCGGGAGGGCGTCTTCGCCGTCAGCGGAGCCGGTCCTCGCAGGATTGCCCTCCGTGACGATGACGCCGACGCCGAAGCCGTCGAAGACCCGTGCCACGCCCTCGTCCTCTCCCGCGCCGCCTCCGTCGCCGTCGCCGTCGCAGCCGGTGCGCAGGGCGGGGATGCCGTGCGAGGAGAAGGACCTGGTGCTCAATCTGGAGCAGCGGCAGGAGGTCTACACGGCGCAGGCCCAGCCGACCTTCATGCTCACCCTGGTCAACACCGGTCCCGTGATGTGCACGGCTGATGTGGGGCCGCGCTCGATGGAGGTACGGATCACCTCGGGCACCGACCGGGTGTGGTCGACGTCCGACTGCGTGAGCGGCGCGGGCGTCGAGATCCACAAGCTGGAACGCGGCATCCCCTACGTCCGCAGCCTCGACTGGAACCGTCGCCGCTCAGGCGCCGACTGCGCGGGCAGGGGGGCGGACGCGCTGCCGGGCACGTATGTCGCGGTGGTGCGGACGGGCGGCATGCGCAGCCCGAAGGCGGTCTTCCACCTGCGCTGATCTCGTCGCGCAACAGACCCTCTCGGATGGTGACGGCTCGTCTCCCGTGGCCGATGTCACCGGCACCGGGGGTTCAGAAAGGGAAGGGTCACACGTAGCGTTCGAGGATGCTGGACTCGGCCAGCCGGGACAGCCCCTCGCGCACGCTCCTGGCCCTCGACTCGCCGACCCCGCCCACCGCCTGGAGATCGTCGACGCTCGCGGCCAGCAGCTTCTGCAACCCGCCGAAATGGTCCACCAGCCGGTCGACCACCGTCGCCGGCAGCCGGGGGACCTTCGCCAGCAGCCGGAATCCGCGCGGGCTCGCCGGGCTGTCGAGCGTCTCGTTCGCCGCGCGCCCCAGCACCTGCGCCACCGCTGAAAGGTCGAGCAGCTCGCTCGCCGACAGCCCGTCGAAGTCGTTGAGGATGTCGGCCACCCTGCGCTTCGTCCGCGCCGACGACGCGGGAAGGTAGTCGCGCACGATCAGCTCGCGGTCGGAGTCGACGCCCGCGACCAGCTCGTCGAGCTGCAGGGACAGCAGGCGGCCGTCGGTGCCGAGCTCGACGACGTAACCCCGGATCTCCTCGGAGATCCTGCGCACCATCTCGAGGCGCTGGGCGACGGCGGCCACGTCGCGGACCGTCACCAGGTCCTCGATCTCCAGCGCCGACAGCGTGCCGGAGACCTCGTCGAGGCGGTGCTTGTAACGTTCGAGCGTGGCCAGGGCCTGGTTGGCCTTGGACAGGATGGCCGCCGACTCCTCCAGGACGTAGCGGATGCCGTCGAGGTAGAGGGCGATGATCCGCATCGACTTGCTGATCGCGATGATGGGGAAGCCGGTCTGCCGGGCGACGCGCTGCGCCGTACGGTGCCTGGTGCCTGACTCGTCGGTGGAGATGGACGGATCGGGGACGAGGTGCACCGCGGCCCGCACGATCTTGTGATCGCCGGAGCTCAGCACGATCGCACCGTCCATCTTGGCCAGCTCGCGCAGCCGCGTCGCGGAGAACTCCACGTCGAGCTCGAATCCGCCGCTGCACAGCTCCTCGACGACGCCGTCGTAGCCGAGCACGATGAGGCCGCCCGTCTGGCCGCGCAGGATGCGCTCCAGTCCGTCTCTGAGCGGAGTGCCCGGAGCGACCGAGGCGAGGGCTGTACGACGACGGTCGTCAAGACTCCTGTCGTTTGCCACCTGACCCCCGTGTCCTAGTCAAATCCCAGCTTACCGGCCAACCTGTGTGCCGTACCCGCAGTCTCATCAACCCCATCCTCACCCGAGAGACCCCTCTCGGCTGGGCAGGCTGTTGTCGCAGGACAACCTCGCCTCCGTCTCCCGGCGAGCCGCGGTCAGGGGGACGAACCCGCTCCTGTCTGTACGGCACGCCGACGATAGGCCACCGTGGTCCGCCGGTCCCGCGCTGTCCATCACGCTACTGCGGGCCCACGGGGCCGGGCGCCGTTACGTCAGATCTCAGGACCGCTGTCCCCCTGCCCGTCCCGCGCGATTTCATCTCCTTTACTGATGATGGAGACCGGGATGCCCGTTGCCGGATCCGCGCAGTCGTTATCCAACCGTTGCCCTGACGACCGGGCACAGCCAGGCGCCGAACCCGCCGGACCGAGCGACCAGGCCAAGCGACCAGGTCAAGCGACCGGCCCGATCGACCGGCCCGATCGACCGGTCCGAGCGACCGGGCACGGGCAGGCGTCGAAGCGGTCGGGCTGGGCGGCCGGAACCAGGGCCGTGGGCGGCGAATGACGGGGGCAGGCGACCAGAAGAGGGTGGCGGGGCTGACGCGTCAGGTCACGTGGGTGAGGGCGTCCCAGACGTTCTCCGCCTCCATCACCTCGAAGCCGGGCGCGAACGCGACCGGCCCGACTGGGACGAGCGCGCGTTGCTCACCCGGACGGCGACGGCCGCCGTCCTCCAGCGAGCCCCGTGGCACGAGCGCCCGCTTGAACCCCAGCCGCGCCGCCTCTGACAACCGGCGACGGACGTCGCGCACGGGCCTGAGCTCGCCCGCCAGCCCCACCTCGCCCAGGGCGATGAGCCCCTGGGGGAGCGGCTTGTCGCCCGCCGCGCTGGCCACCGCGAGCATGACCGACAGGTCCACGGCGGGATCGGCCAGCTTGATGCCCCCGACGGTGGCCGTGAAGACGTCGCAGCCGCCGAGCCTGGCGTTGAGCCTGCGTTCGAGGACGGCCAGGATCATCTGCACCCTGAAGGGGTCGAGGCCGGAGGAGGTGCGGCGCGGCTGCTGCGCCTCGGTGCGCGCGACCAGCGCCTGGACCTCGGCGGGCAGCGGTCTGGTGCCCTCGACGGTGACGGTGACGCAGGTGCCGGGCACGGGCTCGCTGCGGCGGGAGACGAACAAGCCGCTCGGGTCGGTGATGCCCTCGATGCCGCGTTCGTGAAGGTCGAAGCAGCCGACCTCGTCCGTCGGGCCGAACCTGTTCTTGATCGCGCGAACCATGCGCAGCCTGGAGTGGCGGTCGCCTTCGAAGCTGAGCACGACGTCGACGAGGTGCTCGAGGGTGCGGGGGCCCGCGATCGAGCCCTCCTTGGTGACGTGGCCGACCAGGATGGTGGCCATGTTGCGCTCCTTGGCCAGCCGTACGAGATTGGCGGCCACCTCGCGCACCTGCGTGACGCCGCCGGGGACGCCGGTGGCCTGGGCCGAGCCGACGGTCTGCACCGAGTCGACGATCAGGAGCTGGGGCTGGACCTTCTCCACGTGGGTCATCAGCGCCGACAGCTCGGTCTCGGCGGCGAGGAAGAGATTGTCGCGGATCGCGCCGATGCGGTCGGCGCGCAGGCGGACCTGGGCGGCCGACTCCTCGCCCGTCAGGTAGAGGACGGTGGTCCGCTCGGCGATGCGGGCCGCGGCCTCCAGGAGGAGGGTGGACTTGCCGATGCCGGGCTCGCCCGCCAGCAGCAGGACCGCTCCCGGCACCAGGCCGCCGCCGAGCACCCTGTCGAGCTCGCTCACACCGG
This sequence comes from Nonomuraea sp. bgisy101, assembly GCF_057708945.1. Classification (NCBI taxonomy): domain Bacteria; kingdom Bacillati; phylum Actinomycetota; class Actinomycetes; order Streptosporangiales; family Streptosporangiaceae; genus Nonomuraea; species Nonomuraea sp. bgisy101. Next base: position 232,962 of record NZ_JBYITD010000003.1, on the reverse strand, counting down.
TGGTGCGGGCGGCCGCGATCTCCGCCTTGACGTCGCCGATCGGTACGGCGGGGCCGCTGGTGGCGCCTGGCTGGACCACGTGGACGCCCGCTCTCGCGCCCTCCTCGTCGACCGTGCCCCACGCCTGACACTCGCCGCATCTGCCGACCCACTTGGTGGTGCGCCAGCCGCACTCGGCGCAGCGGTATCCGGGCTTCTGCGCGGTCTTCGGTGCCATGCCGAGCAGGCTAGCCTGAGCCGCCGACAATCCGCCGCGTCCTGGTCGCGTCGCCCGAGGAGCTGGGGCCGTCGACCACGGCGCCGGCCTGCCCGGCCGCGGCCATGGCGGCGGAGCAGTCGACCGTGTCCTGTCGAAGCGTACGGGCCGGGCGGTCACGGCGGGGAAGCGCGGGCCGCGTCCTGGACAGGCACGGGCCGGCCCGGCCGGGTGTCAGAGTGGGGCAGGCCCGTGTCGTTCCGAAGCCGCGGACCAAGTCCGGCCGAGTGGTCGGAGCGGGGTGTCCCGCGTCATCGACGGCCCGGCTGGGCCCCGCCATCGCGCTCACGGTCGGCTCGCCTCATCCCGAAGGAGCGGGCTGCCTCGGCCGCGCGCTCACGGTCGGCGCGCGTCATCCCGAACGCTCGGCCACCCTCGGCCGAGCGGTCAGCGCGGTCGTGGCTCGCGTCGTCCCGCAGGCCAGGACGAACTCTCGTCAGGCCACGTCCGCGGTCGCTTTCGCGCTCCTCGTCGCGCAGGAAGGGCCGGCGGGACTCTCCCTCCAGCTCGATGCCCCTGACGATCCTGCCCAGCTCATGAACCAGCGACTCGCTGGCCATGACGGTGACCACGACGCCTTCGCGGTGGAGCCAGCCGATGTACTTCCCGCGGCCGACCGCGCCGAAGCTGTCCTGGACGAGCACCTTGCGACCGCCGAGCGTCGCGGTCCTCAGGTGCCCGGAGAACCCTCCGATGTCGAACGGGCTCCTCTTCAGCTGGGAGAGCGTCTGGACGTCCGGTGCGCAGATCACCCGCACCCCCAGGAACCTCTGCCTCGGGCTGGCGTCGCTGCGCGCGTCGGTCCACTGGTAGCCGTACTCCGAAACGTCGTCGAGCTCGCTGGTGATGACCTGACCCACCACGAAGCCCGACGGGAGGTGGGTGACGCGGACGCCCTCGATGGCGCGACCTCCCTTGGGCGGCTGGTCGGGGGTCGACTCGTCGGAGCGCTTGACCTCCGCCCTGCTCGGGACCGGACAGCCGGCCCGCGCGGCGGCGTGGGCGGGCGGGGCGATCAGCGTCCCGGTCGAGACCAGTGATGCCACGGACAGCGCGAATGCCTTCTGAAAGCGGTTCATGACGCTGTTGTACGCGTCCGCCGGAGCGGTGGTTCGTGGTTGCCTTCCATGTGGCGGTGCGCAAACTGCAAAAGTTAAGTCGATTGCAAATTTGGAGTCGACTGTGAACCGCCCACCGGAGGCGAGGCCGAGATCGCCGGTCACGAGCTCCTGCTCGGCGGGGCGCGCCTCTTCCGTCGCGCGAGCGGCTGAGGCCGGCGGGAGGGGGCGTCCTCAGGCCGCCGGCCGCGGGACGCGCAAGGACCGAAGGGTTCAGACGAGGCCGAGTTCGGCTTCCAGCATGCGCTTGGGCTTGGCGCCGACGACCTGCTTCACCGGCTCGCCGTTCTCGAAGAGCAGCAGAGTGGGGATGCCCATCACGCCGTACCTGGTCATGATCTCGGGGTTCTCGTCGGTGTTGAGCTTGCCGATGGTCAGCCCGTGCTCCGCCTGGATCTGGTCGAGGACCGGCGCCACCATTCTGCAGGGCCCGCACCATTCCGCCCAGAAGTCCACCAGGATCGGCTCGGAGCTCTTCAGCACGAGCTCCTCGAAGTTCTCAGTCGTCAGCTTGATCACGTTTCTCCTTCGCGAAACATCCCGGGCATGCGGCGGTGAGCTGGCCCGCCACCTCGGCCCTCCTGTCGAGCAGGACGCGGATCTCCTCGTCGATCTCGGCCAGCTTGCGCCGGTAGACGGCGACGGACTCCGCGCACGCGGCGCCCGTCGCGTGCCCCGCTCGCAGGCAGTCGACGAACGGGCGGGCGTCCTCGAGCGTGAACCCGACGGTGAGCAGGGCGCGGATCTCGCTGACCAGCCTCACGTCCTCGAGGGAGTACTCGCGGTAGCCGTTCGATCCCCTGCGCGCGCTGAGCAGTCCGTGCTGCTCGTAGTAGCGCAGGGAACGGGTGCTCGCGCCTGTCCGCTCGGCCAGCTCTCCGATCCGCATGCCCCCACGCTAAACCTTGACGCCAGTGTCAAGGTCAAGCCGGGCCGAGAAATGCCGACAAGGCGCCAAACCGGATGGACCGGGCATGCCGGTGGTGTGGCGCTCCGGGATGGGCGGCACGCGAGGGGAGCGGTGACGGTCCGGCCGGGTCGGACGGCGCGGTCCGGGTCCGGCCGTGGCGTGGGGCGGTGGCGAGGGCTCAGAAGTAGCGCCAGCGCAGGACGTTCGGGTAGGCGAGCTCCACCCCGCTCGTCTCCCTGATCGCCTCCTCCGCCACCTCCGGCGTGAACTCGATGCGCAGCACCGCCTCGAGATCGGCCCTTCGCTCGAAGACCATCCGCAGATCGAGCTCGTCCCGCTTCCAGCCCTGCCGCGACCAGAAGGCCTCCACGTCCTTCGCTGAATACGTGGGCACCGTCCGCTGGAACCAGCCGCCGAACGAACCCCGGGAGGCGTCCAGGTCGATCACGAACGCCGCGCCGCCTCGCCTTACCACGCGGGACAGCTCGCGCAGCCCCGGCTCGCACCCGGGGCCGAAGAAGTACGCCCACCTGGCGACGACCACGTCGACGCTCGCGTCGGGCAGCGGGAGCGCCTGCGCGGTGGCCGCGTGGACGGAGACGTTGGCCAGACCCGAGCAGCGGCGGCGGGCCAGGCCGACCAGGTCGCCATGGGGTTCGACGCCGATCACCTGGGCGGCGGAGGCGGCGAGGAGGGGCAGGTGGTAGCCGGTGCCGCAGCCGATGTCGAGCACGGTCGCGCCGTCCCACGGGCGGATCGCGCTCATCGCCGCGTTGGCCACGCCCTCGGGGTCGACCGCGCGGTTCTCCAGCTCGTAGATCGCGGGGGTGTTCCAGATGTTCGGGCTGGGGATGGCTCCCTTGGCGATGCGCGGCATGGCCCCACGGTACGGCCTCGCGCGTAGGCTGGCAGCGTGGCAGATGTCATCCGCGTGCCCAATGCGAAGATCGCATTGTCCACGGCTTCGGTATATCCGGAACGTACCCCTGATGCCTTCGAGCTGGCCGCGCGCCTCGGCTACGACGGCGTGGAGATCATGGTGGGGGCCGACCCCGTCAGCCAGGACATCGATGTCATCGAGCGGCTGTCGGACCACTACCAGGTGCCGGTCCTGGCGATTCACGCGCCCTGCCTGCTGGTGACCCAGCGCGTGTGGGGGCGCGACCCGTGGGCCAAGCTGCTCAAGGCGCAGAAGGCCGCCGAGCGGCTGGGCGCGCAGACGGTCGTGGTCCATCCGCCCTTCCGCTGGCAGCGCGACTACGCGCGCGACTTCGAGAACGGCCTGGCGAGGATGCGCGACGAGACTGACGTGATCTTCGCGGTGGAGAACATGTTCCCGCTCAAGGCGCGGGGCAACGACGTCGTGCCGTACTCACCGGACTGGAACCCGATCGACTACGCCTTCCCGCAGGTCACCCTCGACCTGTCGCACACGGCGGTCTCGGGCTCCGACGCGATGGAGATGGCGGTCAAGCTCGGCGACAGGCTCGCGCACCTTCACCTGGCCGACGGTCTCGGGGTGTCGAACAAGGACGAGCACCTGGTGCCGGGCAGGGGCAACCAGCCGTGCGCGCCGATCCTCGAACGGCTGGCGACGACCGGGTTCGGCGGGCTGGTGGTGCTGGAGATCAACACGCGCAGGGCGGCCAGCCGTACCGAGAGGATCGACGATCTGGCCGAGGGTCTCGCCTTCGCCAGGCTGCACCTTGCGGCGTCTAGATGAGCTCGGCGTGGGGCAAAGTGTTCTCATGAGTGTCACTGGCCCCTCTCGCGCGCTTGGCAGGGTGTTCGACCGGGTCGCCGACGCCTACGACGCGGCCCGCCCCGGCTACCCCGACGAGCTGTTCCGCGCTCTCGGCGAGATGTCGGGGGTGGAGCTGGCGGGCGCGACGGTGGTGGACGTCGGCGCGGGCACCGGCATCTCCGCGCGGGCCCTGCGGGAGCGGGGGGCGCGCGTGGTCGCCCTCGACCCGGGCCGCGAGATGCTCGCGCGGCTGGTGGCGCGCAACCTCTCCTCGAGTACGGCGGAGCCCCGGGGGCAGGGCGTCGTGGTCGCCGTGCAGGGGGACGGCGACGCGCTCCCGATCAGGGACGGCGGTGCCGACCTGGTGACTTATGCCCAGTCGTGGCACTGGCTCGACCCCGCGGCGTCCGTGACGGAGGCGCGGCGCGTGCTGCGCGTCGGCGGGGCGATCGCCGCCTGGTGGAACACGACCGACGCGGGCCGCGCCGACTGGCTGGCCGCCTACGAGGTGCGTCTGGCCGAGTCGTGCCCCACGTACTGGGGCCCCGCGCTGCCCGAGTGGAACGTGCCGCAGATCGCCGCCGCGCTGCCTGTCGAGGAGCGCTGGCTGCGCTGGACCCGCCTGGTCGCCGTCGACGACTTCCTGCTGGACCTGCGCTCCCACTCCTACATGGTGACGATGCCGCAGGAGGCGGCCGACGAGCTGGTCGCCATGCAGCGGGCCGAGCTCCTCAGGGTCTTCCCCGAGGGTGTGCTGACCGTCCCCATGCGCGTCTACCTGGCGGTCGGCCGATGACCGTCAAGCGCCGCACGGGACGCAGGCCGGGCGCCTCCGACACCCGGGGCGAGATCCTGGCCGCGGCCAGGCAGGTGTTCGCGGAGAAGGGGTTCGACAAGGCGTCGGTTCGCGGCATCGCCCGCGAGGCGGCCGTCGATCCCGCGCTCGTGCACCACTATTTCGAGACGAAGGAGGGCCTGTTCGTCGCGGCGATGCGCCTGCCCATCGACCCGGTCGAGGTGATAGGCCGGCTGCTGGAGGGGCCGCGAGAGGAGATCGGCGAGCGGCTCGTGAGGCTCATCCTCACGGTCACGGCCGACGAGGAGGCCAGGACGCCCGTGCTCGCGCTGATGCGTTCGGCGATGACCAACGAGCAGGCCGTGCACATGATGAGGGAGTTCATCACCAACGCGCTGCTGTACCGGGTGGCCGACGGTCTCGGCATCGCGCACCTGCGGATCGAGGCGGCGTTCGCCCAGCTCATCGGGGTGGTACTGGCCCGGTACGTGCTCAAGCTCGAACCGCTGGCCTCGGCCGATCTCGAGGAGCTGGTGGAACTGCTCGGTCCGACGGTACAGCGCTACCTGGCCCCGTAGAGCATCGTTCTACTATGGTCGCGGCGTGCTGTACCGACCAAAAGTTACCCGTCGGTAGGATAGTGCGCAGCCAACGCCGTCTGTGGGAGGACACGTGCTCTGGGTAGCCATCATCGGGCTCGCGATGACCGCGGCTGCGGTCGCGCTCGCGGGCCGCCGGGCGCTGTTCCTGTTCAAGCTCGCCACGGTGGGCCCGCCCGCGCCCGAACGGATCGAGTACGCCAAGGAGCACGCCGGCGACGAGATCAAGGCGCAGCTCGTCGAGGTCTTCGGGCAGAAGAAGCTGCTGAAGTGGACCCCGTCGGGCATCGCGCACTTCTTCGTCATGTGGGCGTTCTTCATCCTCCTGACGGTCTACATCGAGGCCTACGGCGCGATCATCCAGGGCGCGATCACCGGAAGGCCGGACTTCCACATCCCGCTCATCGGGCAGTGGTCGGTGCTGGGCTTCCTGCAGGACTTCATCGCGGTGGCGTGCGTGCTCGGCCTGATCGTGTTCGCCGCGATCAGGATCAAGAACTCCCCGAAGACCCTGGGTCGCAGGTCGCGCTTCTCCGGCTCGCATCTCGGCGGCGCCTGGCTCGTCCTGTTCATGATCTTCAACATCATCTGGACGCTGTTCCTGGCCCGCGGCGCGGCGGCGGCCAACGGCAACTTCCCGTACGACGGCGGCGCGTTCGTGTCGCTGGCCCTGGGCCAGGTGCTGCCCGCCAGTCACCTGCTCGAGCAGATCGCGCTGCTGCTGCACATCGGCTTCATGCTGGTGTTCCTCGTCATCGTGGTGAACTCCAAGCACCTGCACATCTTCACCGCGCCGCTGAACGTGCTGTTCTCCCGCCGTCCCGACGGCCTCGGCGGCGCCCCCGAGCTGCGCATCGACGGCAAGCCCGTCGACTTCGAGGACGAGGACCTCGACCCCGAAAGGCTCGGCCGCGGCAAGATCGGTGACACGACGTGGAAGGGCTTCCTCGACTTCTACTCCTGCACCGAGTGCGGCCGCTGTCAGTCGCAGTGCCCTGCGTGGAACACCGACAAGCCGCTGTCGCCGAAGATGCTCATCCTCGACCAGCGCGACCACGCCTTCAAGGTCGCGCCGTACCTGCTGCAGGGCGACACCAGCCACGCCGACACCGACGTGCTCGCGCTGCTGGAGAAGCCGCTGGTCGGCGAGGAAGGCGTCATCCACCCGGACGTGCTGTGGTCGTGCACCAACTGCGGCGCCTGCGTCGAGCAGTGCCCTGTCGACATCGAGCACATCGACCACATCCTCGACATGCGCCGCTACCAGGTGATGGTCGAGTCGTCGTTCCCGTCCGAGGCGGGAGTGATGGTGAAGAACCTGGAGAACAAGGGCAACCCGTGGGGCATGTCCGAGATGAAGCGGGCTGACTGGATCGAGGAGCTGGACTTCGAGGTCACGCTCATCGACGAGAAGATGCCCGAGGACACCGAGTACCTGTTCTGGGTCGGCTGCGCGGGCGCGCTTGAGGACCGGGCGAAGAAGACCACGAAGGCCGTCGCCGAGCTGCTCCACATCGCCGGCGTGAAGTTCGCGGTGCTCGGCCCCGCCGAGGCGTGCACCGGTGACCCGGCCAGGCGCCTGGGCATGGAGTTCCTGTTCAACATGCTCGCCCAGCAGAACATCGAGACGCTGAACGAGGCAGGCGTCAAGAAGATCGTCGCCACCTGCCCGCACTGTTTCAACACCCTCGCCAACGAGTATCCGCAGCTCGGCGGCACCTACGAGGTCGTGCACCACACGCAGCTACTGGCCAAGCTCGTCGACGAGGGCCTGCTCACCCCGGTCACCCCGATCGAGGAGAAGATCACCTACCACGACCCGTGCTTCCTCGGCCGCCACAACAAGGTCTACAGCCAGCCGCGCGACATCATGTCGAAGGTGCCGGGCGTGCAGACGCAGGAGATGCACAGGCACAAGGACAGGGGCTTCTGCTGCGGCGCCGGCGGCGCCCGCATGTGGATGGAGGAGCGCATCGGCAAGCGCATCAACACCGAGCGGGTGGACGAGGCGCTGACCACGAATCCGGACACCGTCTCCACCGCATGTCCCTTCTGCATGGTGATGCTCGGTGACGCGATCAACGAGAAGAAGAACAACGGCGAGGCCAAGGAAACCCTCGAAGTGGTCGACGTCGCGCAACTGTTGATCAAGTCTGTCAAGGGTTGAGTCGGAAGTCCGCAACACCGGGTGTTGCGGACTTTCGCATGTCAGACACGCGACGAAGCCGAAAAGCTTTCTCCACATAACGGGAAAATCACGGTAACCTCAACGTCGCATGGCTTCATTCGACGGGGAGGGGGCTGCGGATGCGCGTCGTCGTGACGGACGCGGAAGTCACCCTGGCTGACGTGCTCTCCCTGCGACTCGCCATCGAAGGACCGCTGAAACCCGGGACGAAACTGGTGCTGCGCCATCGTGCGACGGGCGTGGAGCGGGAGGTCGCGCTCGGCGCGTCGAGGGCGAAGGCGCGCGACGCCACTCTCGCGGTATCGCTGGCACCGTTGACGCTGGCGGCGGGTCGCTGGGACACCTATCTGCGCCAGGAGGACGGCAGGACGCGCATCAGGAGCGTCGACCCTGGCTTCTCCCTCGACCACCTCGACACCTACGCGCTGTCGAAACGCACCGTCGCCTACCGCGCCTACCGCACCAGGAACGGCTACCTCGCGCTGAAGGTCTCCGACGCCGAGCCTGCGGCCGAGGTGCGCGCGGTCTGGTTCAGAGAGGGCAGGTTCGAGGTCACGGGGCTGCTCGCCTACACCGGGCTCGATGACGACGACTCCAGGCACGAGGCCAGGCTGTCGCTGCGGCGCAGGCAGCCTTCGCTGGTCAGGGACGCCCGCGAGGGGGTCAGGACGGCGCCGGCGCCCACCACCGTGGCCGCCGCCGCGACCGTGCAGGGCGTGCGCTTCCACGCCGCCGTCTCCCTGGTCGACGTGGTGGCCGCCGACCCCGAGGGCGTCGGGATGTGGGAGCCGTCGCTGGAGGTGGAGGGCGTGCCCACACCGCTACGGCTGGCCTCCCGCCTCGACGACGTGGACGGCAAGCGGCGCCGCCTGAACTACCCGGCGATGAGCGTGGACGGCGTGCCCGTACGCCCCTGCTACACCGCCGACGACGAACTGCGGATCGAGGTGGGCGCGTGAAGGTCAGCCTCGTGCTCCCTTCCGCATACGGCATGCGCGGCGACGTCCGCTCGATACTCAACCTGGCCTCGGACCTGGCGGAGCGGCACGAGGTCGAGGTGATCAGCGTCAGGCGGCAGAAGGAGAAGCCGTTCTTCGCCGTCAGCGACAAGGTGCGGATGCGCTCGCTCATCGACGCGAGGCCGGGAGCCCGGCATCTGTTGCCGCGGGGGCAGATGCGCACGGAGGTGGCGCTGTGGCGGCTGCTTCGCGCGCTCAAGAGTGACGTTCTCGTCACCACCAGGCCCGCGATCAGTGTCCAGGCGGCCAGGTATGCGCCGAAGGAACTGCTCAAGATCGCGCGGGAGTGGGGGCGGCCTGCCGTGCCGGGTCCCGTGCAGCGGTTCTACCCGCGGCTCGACGCGGTCGTGACGGCCACGGAGAGCGGGCGGGAGGACTGGGAGCGGCTGCTGGAGGGCGGGCCCTCCGTCCACATGGTGCCCGACGCGCTGCCCGGCGGGTTGTGGCCGCGTTCCAGGATGGACAACAGGATCGTGGCGACCGGAGGGCGCTGGGTCGCCACCCGCGCCTACGACCGGCTGATCAGGGCGTTCGCGATCGTGGCCGACAAGCGCCCCGACTGGCGGCTCAGGCTGTACGGCGGCGGCCCGGAGGAGCGCAGGCTGCGTGACCTGGTCTGCGACCTGAACCTGCACAACCACGTCTACTTCATGGGGACCACGCCCGACCTCGCGGGAGAGTTCGCCAAGGCCTCCATCGTCGCGACCACCTCGCGCGCCGAGACGCAGGGGATGGCCGTCCTGGAGGCGATGGGGTGCGGCGTGCCCGTCGTCGGGTTCGACGGCGCCCGCGGCCCCGCCGAGTACATCATCACCGGCTACAACGGCGTGCTCGTGCCCGAGGGGCAGATCGAGATGTACGCCGCGGCGCTGCTCACGCTGATCGACGACGACCGCAGGCGCAGATCGCTCGCCGCGGGCGCGCTCGACACGGCGTCCAGGCACGGGGCCGCCGAGGTCTCGGCTCTGTGGGAAGGATTGATCGGCGGCCTCCGCTGAATGGGTACCTTTGATGCATGCATGGGTACAGCGGAGACAAGCAGGCCTATCTGACCCGTCTGCGACGGATCGAGGGTCAGATCAGGGGCCTGCAGCGCATGGTGGAGGACGACGCGTACTGCATCGACATCCTCACCCAGGTCTCGGCGGCGACGAGGGCGCTACAGGCGGTGGCGCTCGGGCTGCTGGAGGAGCACATCTCCCACTGCGTGACCGACGCGATCAGCTCCGGCGGGCCCGAGGCGGAGGCGAAGGTCAAGGAGGCGTCCGCGGCGATCGCCCGGCTCGTTCGCTCGTGACTAGTCATCTCGGGCTTCGGTGAACCATCCGAATAACCGTGTCCCGGACCCCGCGGGAGTCCGGGACTAGGTCAATGTGATGGTCTTCAGCGGCTCGCCGAAGTCCGCAATCCGAGCGCGTCGTCGAGTTCGTCCAAGGTCAGCCGCCGTTCACTGATGGCTACGGCGGTCAGCACCTCGGCGTAGAGTGCAATCTCGTCCAACGCGACACGGTCGTGGACCCGAGAGTCCAGGTCGTCGTGCCCCACCGCGTCGTCCTTCCTTCCGCAGCCCACACCCTCTTCGAGGTTACGGCGGAGGCCCTTCCGGCGACATGGCCCATCGGGGTCATTCCTTGCGGCGCCATCCTGCCCCCCCAAGGATCATTTCCCGATTCCGAGATCACAATTCGGAGAATTCTCGTCCTAGAACGATATTTACCGAGTAAGGGTGAAATAACGGGATTAGTGGTTTAGATGGGGATCGTCGCGCTCATGGATGAGCCTGTGCACGATCGCGGCCGCCCCAGGGAAACCACGCTCGGGCGCGGGCGTGCGGGTGAGACGGCACCAGGCCAGCCCCGCCGCGTAGGCGGCGCCCAGCACCGCCGCCGCGCCGTCTCTGGTGGGCGGTACGGCGTCCAGCCAGCGCGGGCCCACCTCGAACCCGTCGGGCTCGGTGTGCTCGCCCCTCGGCGCGGAGAGCTGGACATGGAGCGCGTGACGAAGCCGGTGATCCAGCCATGCCGCGACCGTCGGCAGCCCCTCGGGCGCGTCGGCGTGGTCGGCGGCGAGGAGGGCGGCCGCCGTCCTGTGCGGGTCGCTGGAGAAGGCCACGGCCTCCAGGAGGTCGCCGACGGTGTGGCGGAAGTGCTCTCCAGGGTCGGTCTCGGCGAGGACGGCCCGCGCGAGGCGTTCGGGCACCCTGGACAGCCAGGCTCCCCGCAGCGCCTTGTCGGCGTCTCTGGCGGCTCTGTCGCCTTCCCCCGCGCCCGCCTCCCCCGAAGAGCCGGTGCCGGGCCGCCCCGAGGAACCGGAGCCGGACCGACCCGCGGTGCCGGTGCCGGGCTGTCGTGAAGTGCCGGTGTCGGTGCCGGGCCGGCCCGCGGTGCCTGTGCCGGGCTGCCCTGAAGTGCCGGTGCCGGGCGGGCCCGCGGTGCCTGTGGCGGGCTGTCCTGAGGTGCCTGTGCCGGGCTGTCCCGAAGTCCGAGAGCCGGGCGGGCCCGCGGTGCCGGTGCCGGGCCGCCACGAAGAGCCGGTGGTGGGCGGCGCCGAATCGCCAAAGGAGCCGGGCCATCCCGGAGCGCCGGTCGGCGTCCTGCCCGAGGTGCCGGTGGAGGCCGGTCCCGACGTCCCCGTCGAGGCCCCGTTCCACTGGCCGGTGGGCGACCACGCCCCTGTGTCACGCGGGTCGCCCGTGGCGGCCCCTCCGGTGTGAGGTCCGGTGCGGCCCTGCCATGACGTCTGCCGCGGCTGCCCGGTGGGTCCGTGATCCGCCGTGTGCTGGACGTGCCCAGTCGTGCTCTGGGGCCCGCCGGTCGTGTGCGGGTGCCCGCCGTCCGTGTGCGGGTGCCCGCCGGTCGTGTGCGGGTGCCCGCCGGTCGTGTGCGGGTGCGCGCCGGTCGTGTGCTGGGGCCTGCCTGTGTGCAGGGGACCGCCGGTCGTGTGCTGGGGGCCGGAGGGGAAAGGGGGCGGCGGGGGGAACGGGCCGGTCGCGGGCCCCAGTGGCACGACAGGACCCGTGGCGAGGCGTGGCAGCGGACCCGTGGCGGTCCGGTTGTCGAGGGAGGGGTTGTGGAGCGTGGGCTCCAGCATCGCGATGAGCGCCTCGGCCCTCGGGCGGAAGCGCGCGTCGGCCGCCACGATCCCCGCCGTGTCGGCCATGAGGGCGGCAAGGCGCAACGCCGCGCGGGGAGCGCCGGAGCGGACGCGCTCGCCGTACAGGGTGACGAGGGACCTCAGCGGCGGGGACGGCAGCCAGCGCACCCACTCGTCGCCGGGCAGCGGACGGCCCAGGTACTCGCCGAACACCGACAGGAGCTGCTCGTTGCCGTCGAAGGCGGGCGCGTAGGCGCACCACATGATCGTCGCCCAGATCGCCGCCACTGTGCTCGGCACGTCGCCCGCGAAGACCTCGCGGAAGGAGGTCAGCGGGTACTCCTCGACGGAGCGCCTGCCGTTGGCCCTGACGAGCGCGCGGATCTCCGCGGTGAGGGCGGCCGGCACGTCGGGCCCGACGAACGCCTGGCTGGACCAGCGTTCGGCGGCGAAGTCAGGGCCGGTCGGCACCAGATGCGGCAGCAGCACGCCTCTGTAGTGCTCGGCGCGGGCGGGGCAGTTGCGCGGCGGCGCGGACAGGTGCCAGCGGCCGTCGCCGGGGTCCTGGAGGTACCAGCGGGCGTGCGCGCCGAACACCCACCTGCCACCGTCCGGGGTGGCCAGCGCCCTGGAGGCGATGGCGTTGGCCCTGGTCTGGAGAGGGAGGGTCGCCCAGCGCGGGTCCGTGACCATTGCGCGGACGTCCGCCTCGATGGCCGTGAACCGCATGGCGGCATCGTAGCCCGCCGCCGAGACCCGGCAGAATGACCCGATATGAGAGCCAAGATCGCGGTGTCGTTGCTCGCTGCCTGTGCCCTCGCGGGGTGTGGCACGGCCGCGCCGAGCACGCCGCCGAAGCCCAAGGCGCTCACCGTGGCCGATGTCAGAGCCCCCGATCCGGGCGGCGAGGTCGGCTCCGCCTCCAGCGAGTTCTCCAGCGCCGCCGACCTGACCGTGTGGAGCAGGCTGAGCGACACCCAGGGCGACCCGAGCAGGCTCGCCAAGATCGACGTCGACGCCACCGCGAAGGGTGCGCTCTACCTGGAGCCCACGACGTCCACCTGGTTCGACGCCTTTCGCGGCCCCTTCGTCTACCAGGAGCTGGCGGGCGACATCGTCCTGCACACCAGGGTCAAGGTCGAGGGGAAGAAGAGCGGGCCGCCCCTGCGCAAGTTCTCGCTCGGTGGGGCGATGTTGCGCGTGCCGCAGTCCAACGACAGGCCGAACTGGCTCTCGATCACCACCGGTACGGGCGACAAGGCCGAGCGGGTCGAGCTGAAGGAGACCGCCGACGGCAGTTCCAAGCCGAAGGAGGTGCCGGTCGAGGGTGGCTGGATCGAGCTGGTCCTGGCCAGGACGGGAACGGTGGTCTCCGCCCTCTACAAGGAGGACGGCGGCGTCTGGAAGGTCGGGCAGCGGTGGCTGCGCCCCGACCTGCCGAAGGTGCTGGAATGGGGCGTGACCGGCTACAGCGACTGGGACGGCTACGGCGCGCTGAAGAAGGACGCCGCCAAGGCCAACGCCGCCAAGACGATCAAGGGCAGGCCCGATCTCAAGATGACCGTCGACTACGTGCGCTTCCTGCGGCCGGCCACGCCCGCAGGCGATCTGATGACGGCTCCCGACGCCGTGCTGGTCAAACTGCTGACGCCTGCCGGTGCCTGAGGGCCTTGGCCATGTACCGGTCGGGGGTCTGCGCGAAGCTCGCCCTGTCGTCGTCGGTGAGCTCGCGGACCACCCTGCCGGGCATTCCCGCCACCAGCACGCCTGAGGGGATCTGCTTGCCGGGACCGACCAGCGCGCCCGCGGCGACCAGGGTGCCCGCCCCGATCCGCGCACCGCCGAGCACGATCGCGCCGATGCCGATCAGCGCGCCGGTCTCGACGTGCGCGCCGTGGACCATGGCCTTGTGGCCGAGGCTCACCCGCGGTTCGAGTACGGCAGGCTCGCCCGGATCCGCGTGCAGGCAGCACAGGTCCTGGACGTTGCACTCCTCGCCGATCTCGATGCGCTCGTCGTCGCCGCGCAGGACCGAGCCGTACCAGATCGAGGCCCCACGGCTCACTCTGACGTTCCCGACAACCACCGCGCCCGGCGCGATATAGGCGTCTGGGTGAATGTCAGGAATTGCACTGTCGTCCAGGGCTGCGATGTACACCTTGGACATCGTAGTAGTCCCCGCTTGGTGAGAATCGTGCCTGGCCAGCTCAGCGGCGTCTGAGCGGGCGCGCAGGCCGCGATTGTCATTAGGATTTCCCGGGCAGGTATGGCGTTCGGGTTGCGGACTTGGGCAGATGGCAGGAAAGTCGTCTCCTGACACGTCGTTGTCGGACCCTCACAAACCGCAAGCTCCCCACCTAGGTACTCCTCATGACAAACCAGCACGAGAGCTTTCCCGACCTGATGCAGGAAGACTCCTTCGAAGTCGTCATGCGCGGCTACAGCCGTCGTCAGGTACACGACTACATGATCCGCTCCCGCAACCAGATCAGGGATCTGGAGGAGCGGCTGGCACGAGCGATCGACCAGGCGGAGCAGGGCCGAATCGAGCTCGCAGAGGCCAGACGCAGGATGGTCGAAGCGCCACAGAGCTACGAGGACCTCAGCCCGAGGCTCGCGCAGATTCTCAGGCTGGGCGAGGAGGAGGCGGCCGCCAAGCGGGAGGACGCCGAGACCGAGGCCAACAGGTTGCGCGAGTCGGCCAGCATGGAGGCCGAGCGGATGGTCTCCTCGGCGCGCGAGACCGCCGACAACATCCTCACCAGTGCCCAGGCCGAGGCCGAGCGCCGCGTGGGCGAGGCGACGGGCGCCGCCGAGCGCATGCTGGCGCAGGCGGGCGCCGACGCGGAGGAGACGCTGACCACCGCGAGGGCCGAGGCCGAAGAGACGTTGCGCGTGGCCAGGGGTGAGGCCGACAGGGTGCTCACCTCGGCCAGGCTGGAGTCCGAGAAGACCGTCGAGAGCGCCCGCGAGGAGGCCGAGTCGACGCTGGCGGCCGCGCGTGCCGAGTCGGAGATGATGGTGAGCACCGCGCAGGCCCAGGCGCAGTCGTCGCTCGCGGCGGCCGAGCAGCGGGTCAACGCCCTCGACGAGCACGCGGGCCGGCGGGTCACCTACCTCACCGACACCCACGGCGAGGTGGTCAGGCGCCTCAACGAGATCAGCTCGGTGCTCGGCGATCTGATGCGCAGGGAGAACACGGCGGGGCCGCTGATCCCTGTCGTCGAGCCCGTGGTGGAGCCCGCGGTCGAGGAGGTCGACGAGGTGCGCGTGATCGTCGAGGACGACGAGCCGGCCGAGCGGGCCGAGCGGGCCGACGTGGCGGAGGAGCAGCGTGAGGTCTCCGAGGACACCGACGTCAACCTGGGCACACTCGCGCACAAGTAGGCGGACAAGCTAGGGCGGAAGCCCCCGCCCCCGATAGGGTCGGAGACTTCCGCGCCTGGGGGCCCGGTGCCGGAGCCGCCGAGACGCTGAACCCGGCACCGGGCTGCTCGTGGCCTCGGTACGAGGCCGGGGCGCGTGCCGTGGATCCCCCGCCTAGAACGATCCACAGCACGCGCGCTACGGGGCGGGTCCCGCCCGCCTCTCCTGATCCCTCAGCTGCTCGCGGAGGCCCTCCGGGTCGTCGGCGTCGATGGTCATGGCGCAGCCCGCGTCGCGCTGCTCAGCGCTCAGCGGGTGGTGCCGCGTGGCCCACCAGCGGCCCGCGTCGCTCCGCCAGATGGTCCAGTGGGGGTACTCCAGGGCGATCTCGGCGAGATGCCGGTCAAAGGACATCTGGTCACCCTTCCCGGGTCCCCACTTACGCTTCCCTCTCTTAGAAGGTGCGGCACATCTCTAGAGAAATCAATGATCGCAGGGGACAGGTCAACCTATCGCTTGACAAAACGGCTTGACCTAAGCGTCGAAGTCGTACTGGAGTACGTAGGACGCGGAGTCGAGGACCATCTCGTTGTATTCCACGGGCAGACCGCCTGAGGTGTAGGCGGTCCTGGAGATCACGATCACCGGAGTGCCCGCGGGCAGCTCCAGCAGGCCCGCCTCCCTGGGTTGGGGCATGCGGGCGCGCACCTCCTCGGTGAAATGGGCGGGCGGCAGGCCGAGATCTCTCAGCCGGGCGTAGACGCCGCCTGGGCCCGTGTCCGGCAGCGTGATCGCGCTGCCTTCCACCAGGTGGGCGGGAAAGTAGGACGTGGCCAGTTGGACGGGCCGGGCGTCGACCGAGTAGCGGCGGCGCCTGATCCACACCTCCGTGCTGTCGAGGACTCCGGCGGTCGCCTCGCCGGCCCGCGTGCGGGCCACCTCCACCGCGTCCACGGTGAAAGGACGGCCGCGCGTGTCGGCGTCCCAGATGGCCCGTCCCTGTCCCCACTGCTCGCGGGACAGACGTCGTGATCCGTGCCTGCGGATCGGCTTGAACTGTCGCACATAAACCCCCGAACCTCTCTTCGGCACCGCCAGCCCTTCATTGATCAGCACGGCCAGCGCCTGGCGCGCGGTGGCGCGGGCGATTCCGTGTTCGGCCATGAGTGCGTTCTCGCCCGGTAGTCGGTCCCCGTCGCGCAGTTCGCCGGACAGGATCCTGACGCGCAGGCCGTCGGCGATGCGCCGATAGATCGGGGGCTCCTGAGGTACCGGGGATTCAGACACGTTTGATCACCCTCTGTCACCAACCAGGTTTGGCGTCTCCAGAGAACTTGCCCCGCCTTGTCCACGATCGCACAGATACGCAGGTTGGTCCCGAGCTTCTTTTGAGTGGATCGTGCCCGTGTGGTGACCCGCGCGAGTTTTCGCGGGCCGTTACCGTGGAACGGTCCTGGCCGCTAATTGGAGCCCCACCAGCGGCGAGTAATCAAAGCGGCAACGATCGCCCCCGTGGTGTTGATCAAGACGTCGTCGATCGAGGAGAAGCGTCCGAGGCGCAGGCTGTACTGCAGCAGCTCGACGGTCACGGAGGCACCTGCGGCCACGCCCGCCACTCGGGCGAGGCTCGCGAAGCGCGCGGATCGGACGGGAAGCAGGGCCCCCAGGCAGGCGAAGACCAGGAGGTTGCCTCCCACCTGCACGAACACGGTCGCCGGCGGCGCGGAGAAGATCCACGTGAGGTCTCTGAACGGGACGAGATTGACACCGCTCTGACCGCTTGCCGGCGTGAGAATCATCCAGATCCACGGGGCCGTGCCTGCGACGATGCCCACGTCGGCGACGGCGGTGCGGGCGGGCGCGGGATGCCCGCGCCCGCGGCGCGCGCGGGCCAGCGCCACAGCCGCCAGTACGGCCAGCGGAACCCCCAGGAATCCCGCGATGATGACATGTCCCCACAAATCCCATGTTTGGCCCACCACGCAATAATGCAGGTACGGAAAAGTGTCCGAAAGGACAGCCAAATCTCGGCAGGTGTGGAACAAGTTCGGGCCCGCGCGGCCTCACGGCGCCCGCACCGGCTCGCCACGGTCGGTGACCGGACGCCCGGTCTAGATCGATCGCGTCAGCGCCCGTGAGACCCCCAGCGCGGCCGTCTTCACCGCGGGCGCCAGCCGGGTCGGATGGAAGCGGGCCAGCGGCACCGACACCGACAGCGCCGCGACGACGGCGCCTCCACTGAAGACGGGCGCCGCGATGCACGCACCGCCGAGCTGTGCCTCCTCCCGCTCGTAGGCGAGGCCCGCGGCCTGGACCTGCCCGATGGCCTCC
Organism: Nonomuraea sp. bgisy101; assembly: GCF_057708945.1. Lineage (NCBI taxonomy): Bacteria > Bacillati > Actinomycetota > Actinomycetes > Streptosporangiales > Streptosporangiaceae > Nonomuraea > Nonomuraea sp. bgisy101. The sequence goes on along the minus strand of NZ_JBYITD010000003.1, from coordinate 215,542 downwards.
TCCAGCCGCTTGGGGTCCACGATCGAGTGCGGGGTGAGCCTGCGCAGCGGCCGCGAGAGCACCTCGTCGATGAACTCGGGCCCCGAGTAGGCCAGCAGCGCCTTGCCCACCCCCGTGCAGTTGAGCGGCAGCCGTCCGCCCACCCGTGAGGGCAGCGAGAACGACTCGTGACCGCGGATCTTCTCGACGTAGACCACGTCGAGCCCGTCGCGGACTCCCAGGTGGATCGTCTCGCGGGTGGCCTCGTAGAGGTCGTGCATGAACGGCAGGGCGGCGTGGCGCAGGTCGCGTTCGAGAGGGACGATGCTACCGAGTTCGAACAGCCGGCGGCCGAGGTAGTAGCCGTTCTCCCTGCGCGTGACGGCGCCGATCTCGGTCAGCTCGGTGAGCAGCCGGAAGGCGGTGGTCTTGGGCAGGTGGCAGTGCTGGGCGACGTCTATCAGCCGGAGCGGGCCACCGGTCGGCCGGAACGCGTCCAGGACCAACCATGACTTCTCCAGCATCGACAGGCGATCGGTGTTCCGTGTCACGGAACGCATTGTTGCCGGAAACCGCCGGGAAGTTCTATACCCCTTGGTGGAGGAACGATGTCATTTGAGCAGGTAGCCCACTTCATCGAGGGCTCGTGGGTGGCCGAGGGCGAGCCGTTCGCATCCTACGATCCCATGACCGGACAGGTGAACAGGCAGGTCCATGAGGCGGACCAGGCCGTGGTCGACAGGGCGGTGCGCGCCGCGCGCGAGGCCGCGCCGGGCTGGGCCGCGCTCCCCGTGGCGGAGCGGGCCGCGTGGATGCGCCGCCTGGCCGAGGGGATCGAGGCGCGGTTCGACGACCTGGTGGCCGCCGAGATCGCCGACACGGGCAAGCCGCTGGAGCAGACCCGCACCCTCGACATCCCGCGCGGCGCCGCCAACTTCCGCGCCTTCGCCGAGATCGCCGCGCAGCGCCCTGCGGAGGCCTTCCACCTGCCGGACGTGCTCAGCTACACCGTGCGCAGGCCGCTCGGCGTGGTCGCGGTCGTCGTGCCGTGGAACCTGCCGTTCCTGCTGATGACGTGGAAGCTCGGGCCCGCGCTGGTCGCGGGCAACACCGTCGTGGTCAAGCCGTCGGAGAACACTCCCGGCTCCGCCGCGCTCTTCGCCGAGATCTGCGCCTCGGTCGGCCTGCCCCCCGGTGTGGTCAACGTGATCCACGGGTACGGCGAGACGGGCAGGCTCCTGGTCTCCCACGAAGGGGTCGACGGGGTGACGTTCACCGGTTCCACCCGCACCGGAGCGACGATCATGAAGTCGGTCGCCGACCGGGTGAAGCCGATCTCCTTCGAGCTGGGCGGGAAGAACGCTGGAGTGGTCTTCGCCGACGCCGACCTCGACAGGGCGATCGAGGGCAGCGTGCGGTCGGTGTTCACCAACGGCGGCCAGGTGTGCCTGTGCACCGAGCGGCTCTACGTCGAGCGGCCCGTCTTCGAGGAGTTCTGCGCCCTGCTGGCCGAGCGGGCCGCGTCGGTCGTCCCCCAGCCGATGATCTCCGCGCAGCACAGGGAGAAGGTGCTGTCGTACTACGCGCTCGCCCGCGACGAGGGCGCGAAGTTCCTCACCGGCGGCGGCGCTCCCGACGGGCCCGGCTACTTCGTGGAGCCGACCGTGGTGACCGGGCTGCCGGAGTCCTCCCGCTTCAACAGGGAGGAGATCTTCGGTCCCGTCTGTCACGTGGCCCCGTTCGACACCGAGGCGGAGGCTGTCGAGCTGGCCAACGACTCCGACTACGGGCTGGCCGCCACCCTGTGGACGAGCAGCCTCGACAGGGCGCACCGGGTCGCCCAGCGGCTGGAGGCCGGGCTCGTCTGGGTCAACACCTGGTACCTGCGCGACCTGCGCACCCCGTTCGGCGGCGTCAAGCTGTCGGGCATCGGCCGGGAGGGCGGCACCCAGTCGCTCGACTTCTACTCCGAGCCGACCACGATCACGATCAAGCTGGAAGGTGGCGCATGAACGACGAGTGGTCCGGGGCCGTGGACGCCCGCACCCAGGCGGCCGACCGGTTGCTGGAGGCCCAGCGCTCGGGCAAGCCGTGCGCTCCCGTCAGGGACCTGGTGAGCACGGCGGGCGAGGGCTACGCCGTACAGGAGATCAACACCCGCAGGGCGCTCGACGAGGGACGCAGGCTGGTCGGGCGCAAGATCGGCCTGACCAACTTCGCCGTGCAGAAGCAGCTCGGGGTGGACCGGCCCGACTTCGGCATGCTGTTCGCCGACATGGCCTACCTTGACGGGCTGCCGGTGCCGTACGAGAGGTTCCTGCAGCCGAGGGCCGAGGCGGAGATCGCGCTGGTGCTGGGCGGCGACCTGGCCGGCGGGCCCTTCACGGTCGCCGAGGTGATCAGGGCTGTCGACTTCGTGCTGCCCGCGATCGAGATCGTCGACTCCCGTGTCGCCGACTGGGACATCACGCTGGCCGACACGATCGCCGACAACGCCTCCAGCGGCGCCTTCGTTCTGGGCAACACGCCGGTCGGGCTGCGCGGGCTCGACCTGCGCCTGGCCGGGATGACGATGACCAGGCGCGGGCAGGAGGTGTCCACGGGCGCGGGCGCGGCCTGCATGGGTCACCCGCTCAACGCGGCCGTCTGGCTGGCCGACACGCTCGGCCGCACCGACTACCCCCTGCGGGCCGGAGACGTCGTGCTGACCGGCGCGCTCGGCCCCGTGGTGCCGGTGGAGGAAGGCGACGTGTTCGAGGCGGTCATCGACGGTCTCGGCTCGGTGCGGGCGGTGTTCGAGTGAAGCTGGCGATCATCGGCTCGGGCAACATCGGGACCGACCTGATGTTCAAGGCCCTGCTGTCGAAGAAGGTCGAGGTCGTGGCGATGGCGGGCATCGACCCCGCCTCCGACGGCCTTGCCAGGGCGCGGCGCAGAGGCCTCGAGACGACCTCCTCGGGGGTCGAGGGGCTGGTGTCGCTGCCGTCCTTCGACTCGGTCGACGTGGTGCTCGACGCCACCTCGGCGGGTGCCCACGCGCACAACGCCGCCGTCGTCCTCTCGCGTGGCAAGCGCATCATCGACCTCACCCCCGCCGCGCTCGGCCCCTACGTGGTGCCCTCGGTGAATCTGGACGCCCACCTGTCGGCGCCCGACCTCAACATGGTGACGTGCGGAGGGCAGGCGACCATCCCGATCGTGGCGGCGGTGTCGAAGGTGGCCAGGGTGTCGTACGCCGAGATCGTGGCCTCCATCGCGTCGAAGTCGGCGGGTCCCGGCACGCGGGCGAACATCGACGAGTTCACGGTGACGACCGCCAGAGCGCTGGAGCAGGTCGGCGGCGCGGCGCGGGGAAAGGCGATCATCGTGCTGAACCCGGCGGAGCCGCCGCTGATCATGCGGGATACCGTGTACTGCCTGGTGGACAGCTGTCAGGAGGACGAGGTGGCCGCCTCGGTGGCGGCGATGGTGGCCTCGGTGCAGGAGTACGTGCCCGGCTACCGGCTCAAGCAGGAGGTGCAGTTCACGCCCGTGGCGGACGACGAGCCGGTGTGGACGCTGGCGCACGGGGCGAAGGGCGGGGTGAAGGTGAGCGTCTTCCTGGAGGTGGAGGGGGCGGCCCACTACCTGCCCGCCTACGCGGGCAACCTCGACATCATGACCTCCGCGGCTCTGCGCACCGCCGAACGTCTCGCCGAGACCGTCCCCCTCGGCACCGCGACCGTGTCCGCGGGCGCCGCCCCGCAGTCCGGGGAGGGAGGCCGGGCATGAGCGCGCGCATCTACGTGCAGGACGTGACGTTGCGGGACGGCATGCACGCCATCCGCCACCGCTACACGATCGACCAGGCCACCGCCATCGCCAGGGCGCTCGACGCGGCGGGCGTGGCCGCGATCGAGGTCGCGCACGGCGACGGCCTGGCGGGCGGGAGCTTCAACTACGGCCCCGGCGCCCACACCGACGAGGAGTGGATCGAGGCCGTCGCGGGAGCCGTGCGGAACGCCAGGCTCACCACCCTGCTGCTGCCCGGCATCGGCACCATCGAGGACCTGAGGAAGGCCCACGCGCTGGGTGTCACCTCGGTCAGGATCGCCACGCACTGCACCGAGGCCGACATCTCCGCCCAGCACATCTCCACCGCCCGCGAGCTGGGCATGGACGTCGCGGGGTTCCTGATGATGGCGCACATGGCCCCGCCCGAGGTCCTGGCGGAGCAGGCCAGGCTCATGGAGTCGTACGGCGCGCACTGCGTCTACGTCACCGACTCCGGCGGCGGCCTCACCATGGACGGCGCGAGGGAACGGATCAGGGCCTACCGCGACGCGCTCAGACCCGAGACCGAGATCGGCATCCATGCCCACCACAACCTCAGCCTCGGCGTGGCCAACTCCGTCGTCGCGGTCGAGAACGGCTGCACCCGCGTGGACGCCTCGCTCGCCGGGATGGGCGCGGGCGCGGGTAACGCGCCGCTGGAGGTGTTCGTCGCCGTGGCCGACCGCATGGGCTGGGAACACGGCTGCGACCTCTACGCGCTGATGGACGCGGCCGACGACCTGGTCAGACCGCTGCAGGACCGTCCCGTCCGGGTCGACAGGGAGACGCTGACGCTCGGTTACGCGGGCGTCTACTCCAGCTTCCTTCGCCACGCCGAGGCGGCCTCGGAACGCTACGGCGTCGACACCCGGGAGATCCTGGCCGAGGCGGGCCGCCGCCGGATGGTCGGCGGCCAGGAGGACATGATCGTCGACATCGCATTGGACCTGACGAAATGAAGCTGGCCCAGGCGCTGCACGAGGCGGCGCTCACCAGGATGCCGATTCCACAGCCTGTGGACGGACTCGACGTCGCCACCGCCTACCAGGTCCAGGAGGAGGTCGTAGGCCTGCGCGGCGAGCCCCTGTCGGGGGTCAAGCTGGGCTTCACCAGCGAGGGCAAGCGCCGCCAGATGGGCGTCGACGACCTCATCCTGGGGCGGCTGACGCCGTCGATGGCGGTCGTCGACCACGACAAGTACATCCACCCGAGGGTTGAACCCGAGGTGGCCTACCTGGTCGGGCGCAGGATCGAGAGCGTCGGGGACGCCACGCGGCCCGGAGCCGTCGCCGCCGTCGCCGCCGGCATCGAGGTGATCGACTCCCGGTACGAGAACTTCAGGTTCTCGCTGGAGAGCGTCATCGCCGACAACACCTCGGCGGCGGGCTACGCGATCGGGCCGTGGCGGGCCTACGACGTCGACGACTGGAACCTCGGAGTCGTCTTCGAGATCGACGGGCGGCCCGTGCACGTCGGATCCACCGCGGCCATCCTCGGCGACCCGCGCAGGGCGATCGTCGAGGCGGCGCGGCTGGCCGTACAGGTGGGGCTGGTGATCGAGGAGGGGGCGATCCTGCTGGCGGGCGCCGCCACTCCGGCCGAGCCGTACCGGCCCGGCGCGCACGTCCAGGTGGAGATCCAGCGGCTGGGGAAGGTGACGCTCTGATGCTGGTCGGGGGAAAGGCGACGCCGAGGGGACGGTTCCCGCACGTCAGGCGGGCAGGGGACTTCCTCTACGTGTCCGGCACGAGCTCCAGGCGGCCGGACAACACCTTCGCGGGAGCGTCCGCCGACGAACTGGGCACCACGGACCTGGACATCCGCCTGCAGACCAGAGCGGTGATCGAGAACATCGGCGACATCCTGCGGGCCGCGGGGGCAAGCCTCGCCGACCTGGTCCAGATCACCACCTACCTGGTCAACATGAACGACTTCAAGGGCTACAACGAGGTCTACGCCGAGTTCTTCGACGAGACCGGACCCACGCGCACCACGGTGGCCGTCCACCAACTGCCGCACCCCCACCTGCTCATCGAGATGCAGGCCGTCGCCTACCGACCGGAGGAACCCGCATGATCCCGCCCATCGACTTCAACCAGTGGATCGACGAGCACGCCCACCTGCTCAAGCCGCCGGTCGGCAACAAGGTGGTCTTCGAGCAGGCGGACGACTTCATCGTCATGGTCGTCGGCGGACCCAACCAGCGCACCGACTTCCACATCGACCCCTTCGAGGAGCTGTTCTTCCAGATCAAGGGGAACATGCGGCTCAACGTCATGACCCCTGAGGGGCCCGAGACCGTGCACATCCGCGAGGGCCAGATGTGGCTGCTGCCCGGCAACCTGCCCCACTCGCCGCAGCGCGAGGCCGACTCCGTCGGCCTGGTGATCGAGCGGATCAGGCCGGAGGGCACGCTGGAGAAGTTCCGGTGGTACTGCCAGCAGTGCGACGCCATGGTCCACGAGGTGGAACTGCAGGTCCGCGACATCGTCAAGGACCTGCCGCCGGTCTTCGAGGCGTTCTACTCCGACGAGAAGGCGCGCACCTGCGACAGCTGCGGGGCCCTGCACCCCGGCAAGGGCTGACCGCGTGATCGTCGACGTCCACACGCACTACGTCGCCAAGGGCTGGCCCGATCTGGGCTGGCCCGGCGCGCCCCGGCTGCGGATCGAGTCCGAGCGCGAGGCGATGATCGTCGTCAACGACCGCGACTTCCGCAGGATCCAGGCGGACTGCTGGGATCCCGAGGTCCGCCTGGCGACGATGGGCGTGGACCGGCAGGTCGTCTCCCCGACCCCGGTGTTCTTCGGCTACGAGCGCCCGGCGAAGCAGGCCGCGAACGTCGCGCGCGTCTTCAACGACCTCGCGCTGGAGATCTGCGACGGCGATCGGCTGATCCCGTTCTGCCAGGTGCCGCTGCAGGACCCCGACCTGGCCTGCGAGGAGCTCGACAGGTGCCTGGCGGCCGGCCACAGGGGCGTCGAGATCGGCAACCACGTCGGCGACAGGGACCTCGACGACGAGGGCGTCGTGCAGTTCCTCCAGCACTGCGCGGACAGGGGCGCCCCCGTGTTCGTCCACCCGTGGGACATGCCCACGGGACCAAGGCTCGACAGGTGGATGGCGCAGTGGCTGGTCGGCATGCCGGCCGAGACGCACCTGTCGATCCTCGCCATGATCCTGGGCGGCGTCTTCGACCGGGTGCCGGAGACGCTGAGGATCTGCTTCGCCCACGGAGGCGGCTCGTTCGCCTTCTGGCTGGGCCGCTTCGAGAACGCATGGCATCGCAGGAGCGACGTCATCGGCACCTCGGAGCATCCCCCGTCGCACTACCTCGACCGATTCAGCGTCGACTCCGTCGTCTTCGACGAGCGGGCGCTGCGGCTGCTGGTGGACACCATGGGGGAGGACCGTGTGATGCTCGGCTCCGACTACCCCTACCCGCTTGGCGAGTCTCCCGTGGGGAAACTGGTCAGCGGCGCGGGTTTCCTCTCCGACCGGGCTCGCGCCAGGATCCTGGGAGGCAATGCCGAGACCTTTCTTGGAGAAACACCGTGAATCGTGAAGACTGCCTGGCTCTTGACGCGGCCGACCCGCTGAAGGAGTTCAGGGACGAGTTCGTGCTGCCCGAGGGTGTCGTCTACCTCGTCGGCAACTCCCTTGGCGCGCTGCCCCGCCGTACGTCGGAGAGGGTGCGGAAGGCGGTCGAGGAGGAGTGGGGTCGTGAGCTGGTCGGCGGGTGGAACAGCGCGGGCTGGTACGCCCAGCCGCTCACCACGGGCGACCGGCTCGCCCCGTTGATCGGCGCCGCCCCCGGGACGGTGGTGGTGGGCAACACCACGTCGATCGCGGTGCACCAGGCGGTGGCCGCGGCCATGCGCCTGCGTCCTTCGCGGCCCGTGGTGGTCGCCGACGTGACCAACTTCCCCACAGACAACTACATCCTGGAGGGGCTCGGCTGCCAGATCCGCGACTTCTCCGAGGGCGTGGGCGACGACGTGGCCGCGGTCCTGCTGTCGGAGGTCAACTACCGCACGGGTGAACGGTACGACGTGGCCGAGGTGACCGCGCGCGTGCAGGCCGCGGGCGCGCTGATGATCTGGGACGTCTGCCACAGCGTGGGCGCGCTGCACGTGGACGTCTCGGCGGCCGACTTCGCGTTGGGCTGCACCTACAAGTACCTCAACGGCGGGCCGGGCGCGCCGGCGTTCCTCTACGTGAACCCGCGCCACCACGAGTCCGCCGAGAACGTGCTGTCCGGCTGGTACGGCCACGCCGAGCCGTTCGCCTTCGAGCCGCGTTTCCGCCCCGCCGACGGCATCAGGCGCTTCACCGTCAGCACCCCGCACGTGCTGTCGTTCGCCGCGCTGGAGGCCGCGCTCGACATCTGGGAGCGGGTGGACATGGCCCAGGTCAGGGCCAAGAGCGTCCAGCTCACCGAGACGTTCGTCGAGCTCGTCGGCGACGCGCTGGAGCTCGCCTCTCCCCGCGAGGCCGAGCGCAGGGGCAGCCAGGTCAGCTTCCACCACCCCGACGGCTACCCGGTGATGCGGGCGCTGATCGACAGGGGCGTGCACGGCGACTTCAGGGCGCCCGACATCCTCCGCTTCGGGTTCGCGCCGCTGTACATCAGGCACGTCGACGTCTACGACGCGGCCCAGACCCTGCTGGAGGTGCTCGACAAGGAGCTGTGGCGCGACGAGAAGTACGCCCAGCGGCTCGCGGTCACCTGAGTGACCCATCGGCCTCCCTCGCGGGAGGGAGGCCGGAGTTCACCGGCACCGGCGATCCGGGGAAGCGTCGTTCTCGACACGATCGAGAAGCTGCCCGCGCCCGACGCCACCGCCGCGATCGTCCGCATGGGCGGCACCAAGGGCTCGTGGAAGGGCGTCACGGGGGTCGCCGACCTGGCTCCCAGCGGCCGGCCAGGGACGACGTCCGCTTCCGCGCGAGCAGCGTCACCGCCCGCATCCTGCGCCCGCTGCATGCGTGACAGTAGTCGTCTACTCCATCAACTCCACCGACGCGAAGGCCTCGGGCCAGAACCGGCGCGGGCTGGGCGTGGCACTGGCCGCCATGGTTCCGTAACGCGGAACGAGGCATTGGGGAACGGGATGCGCACCCTCCACTCTGGTGCGCATCCCCCGAAAGGTCACAAGATGTTCAGAGCGACTCTGGCCACCACCGCCTGCCTGGCAAGCCTGCTGGTGGCCGCTCCCGCGCAGGCCGAACCCGACGACGCCTTCCCCACCGTCTGCGGTGACCGCCGGCCGAGCGACCCCGCGCCCGGCGAGTACGGCATGCAGCTCGACGGCTCGTTCCGCCATCCAGCACTCACACCGGCCGGCGAGGAGCGCTTCCGCTTCCCCGGCGGCGCGCAGGACCTCTTCCCCAAGACCAAGGGCTACGACCCGAAGAGCTACGTCGAAGGCCCGATCAAGGTCGAGGCCGCCTACAGGGGAGCGGACTTCACCCCGGACTACTTCCACACCTGGCAGAACATCGTCGACTTCGACGGCCGCCGCTACCTGTTCCAGTACGACCGCACCGAGGCGCGCGTGTACGACGTCACCGACGTGCGCAAGGTGAAGATCGTCGAGAAGCTGACAGGCAAGGACTGGAAGAGCGCCGACTACTGGGGCGCCTCCACCATCCAGTGGCGCGACGGCCACTACGTGATGATCCAGTCCTTCGAGCAGAAGCGCCAGGTCGACCAGCTGGGCGACGCGGTCGAGCGCACCAAGTTCCACAACCCCTCGGGCGTGAAGCAGCTGCGGCAGGAGACCACCTTCAAGGGCTTCAAGGTCTACCGCCTCGACGGCCCGCGGAGGAAGGACTGGAAGCTGCTGTCCACCGTCACCACCGACCCCACGCTGACGGACCCGAAGCCGGGCGTGCAGCAGGGATCGGGATCGCTGGACGTGCCGTACTGGACCGGCGGCAGGTACATGTTCATCGCCGTCGCCCCGCTCGACACCTGGCGCAACACCGAGGTGCCCACCTACCTCTACTCGCCCGGCTACCAGGCGTGGGACATGTCGGACCTGAAGCGCCCGAAGAAGGTCGGCGAATGGCACCGCAAGGGCCAGGTTGCGGGCGAGGAGGCGGCGTACGCGAAGAACCCGCGCTGCGGCAACCAGACGTCGTGGATGGGTGCGCGGATGCCGTTCTTCGTCTCGGGCACGTACGGCTTCGCCGCGATGGGCGGCTACGGGCTGTCGATCCTCGACATCTCCGACCCCGCCGCGATGAAGGAGATCGGCCACCTCGACCTGCCGATGTCGGTCGGCGGCACCGAGGCCGACAACGTGGACGTCTCCCAGTACGCCAGGACCGGCATGGTCTACGTCTCCGGCTACCCGCTCGGTGAGGACTGCCACGAGCCGTACAAGGACGTCTTCCAGGTCGACGCCCGCGACCCGCGCCGCCCGCGCATCGTCGGCACGCTGCCCAGGCCCGAGCCGGCGGCGGGGGCGAGGTTCGCCGACTACTGCCAGCGGGGCGGCAGCTTCGGACCCAAGCGGTCGGGCTCCTACACCTCGCCGGGGGATCCGAAGCAGGGCCTGCTGACCTACGCCTTCTACAACGCGGGCGTGCAGTTCTTCGACACCACCGACGTCAGGCGGCCGAAGCGGGTCGCGCAGTTCGTGCCCAGCGGGTTCAGCAAGAACGTCCCCGACTACGCTCTCGGCAACCAGACCCACGCCGTCTACGTCGAATGGGATCGCAAGATCGTCTGGGTGTTCACCAACGACGGCGTCTACGCCGTCTCGTCGGCCAGGCTGCTGGGCGCGCCCACGCTCGGCAGGCCTGCGGCGCCGTACCGGAATTCGGACAAGTAGTATCGGAGGCGCCCACAAGGCACCCCTGTACGTCCGCGGTTCCGTGCGGCCTGCACACCCGCGGGTCTCCCGGAGCGCGCCCGGCTTCCGGGAGACCCCCGCCATGCTGCTGACCTTCGCGGTCACCGCCCTTGTCATGATCATGATTCCGGGGCCCGACGCGGCCCTGATCATGCGCAGCTCCCTCACACACGGCCGCGTCGCCGGACTGCTCACGATGGCAGGAGGCCTGCTGGGCCTCACGGTCCACGCCACAGCGGCCTCGCTCGGCCTGTCGGCGCTGCTGGCCGCCTCGCCGACCGCGTTCACGGTGCTCAGATGGCTCGGCATCGCCTATCTGCTCTGGCTGGGCGTCCAGTCGTTCCGCGCCAAGCGGCAGGAGGCGCCCGCCGCGGGGCGGCGGCACATCCGCAGCGGCTTCTTCTCCAACCTGCTCAACCCGAAGGTGCTGCTGTTCCAGGTCACCTTCCTGCCCCAGTTCATGAAGGGGCCCGACGACGCGCTGCTGCTGTCGGCCGTCTTCGCCGGGCTCTACTTCCTGTGGTTCCTCGTCTACGTGCTCGTGATCGACAGGATGGGCGCGCTGCTGAGCACGCCCCGCGTACGGCGGCGCGTCGAGCGGATCACCGGCGTGCTACTGGTCGGCTTCGCGCTGCGCCTGGCCGTCCAGTAGCTTGATCGCCCGCTTCGGGGCGATCGCCCGGTAGCTCTCCTCCACCCAGTCGAGCAGCACGTCGGTCTCGGGCAGCTCGCTCTCGAACGGGACCGTCACCCAGCCCGCCTTGCCCAGCCCGTAACCGCTGGGCTCGGCGCCCTCGACGGTCAGCGCGTGGCCGTGCGACTCCGACAGCAGCTTCACGCCGAACGCCGGGTTCCACTTCTCCGTCGGCTCCTCGATGCCGAGGAAGACGAACACCTTCTTGTTGACCTTGATGACGCTCTCACCCCACGGGAAGTCCTCGTGGGTCTCGGGCAGGCTCAGCGCGAAGTCGTGGATGGCCTGTCGGACGGCGTGCCAGTCGCTCATGGCTCACTTCTACCCCTGAGCTCCGACAGTTTGGCCTCGATCACCGGCCGGATGCGGTCACGGGCCTCCATGCGGGCGACCCCTTCCATCAGCATCCTGTCGTAGTCGGTGTCGAGGTGGCGTACCGAGGCCACGACCGCGAGGGTGATCGCGTTCTCGTCCATGGCCTTGGCGGCGGCCGAACGGCCGACTCTGCCGCTGCCGCGCTGGGCGGCGTGGGCGGCGATCGACTCGGCGCGCTCGGGCGGGCAGCGCGGGAACAGCCGCACGATCTCCGCCGCCATCCTGGCCTGGTAGTCGACGTCCTGCTCGGCCCTGCGCTCGCGGTCGCGCACCCGGCGGGCCTCGCGTGCCTCCTCGTCGCCCAGACACTGCTCCTCCGCGCGGGCCAGCGCGGCCTCCTCCACCAGCACGCCCTGGCGCTGGTAGACCTTGCGCCGCCGGTTGTACCGCACGACCACCGCCGACAGCACGCTCTCCTTCTTCGCCCGCCGGCTCAGCGCGGCGTTGCCCGAGGGGAGCAGGACGAGGTGGTCGAGGTCGCCACAGGTCAGGCAGAGCGGGCGGTCCTCCTCCATGATCAGGTAGGGCCCGGTGTCGCCGCACGACGCGCACGTCCACGGCTCCAACGGGGAGACCACGACCAGGTCGGGCGCCTTGCTCTGCCGTTCGGTGAGCTGCTTGACGCGCGCGTCGCTGAGATCGGGGGAGATCCAGTGCACCCTGAAGGGGCCCTGCTCGCCCGAGGTGGTGAAGCGCAGTTCGCGGCGGTCCCTGCCGCCTGACAGGTAGGGCGTCTCCACCGGGCGCAGACCCTTGGAACGCGCCCACGCGCCCAGCGCCGCGGCGGCGTCCAGCAGACGCGCGTCGTCGACGGCGGCCAGCTCGGCGAGCGTGGCGGCCCTGCCCTGGCGCCAGGTGTCGACGTGCCTGCTGTGCAGCCAGCGCAGGCCGGTGACGACGTCGAGGAAGGTGACGTACTTGCGGGTGGTGAGCGCGATCTCGGCCGCGTCCGCGACCCTGCGCGCCAGGTTCGGTCGGCTCACCGAATACCTACAGCGTGGAGGCCCCGTCCTTCAGGGTGGGGAGGAAACACGGCGCGGCACGTCACTGTGGTCTCCTGGTTTTGTCGGTGGCGGTCGGTACGTTGATCGGCGTGTCCCGCTACCGGCTCCAGCCGACGCCCGCCCAAGGGGCGGCGCTGGCCAAGCACTGCGGGCACGCCCGGTATGTGTGGAATCTCGCTGTCGAGCCGGCGTACACGAGTCAGCGTTGCTCGGCGTGCGGGATCGTGGATCGAAAGGCGCGTGAGAGCCAAGCCGCCTTCCGGTGCCGGTCCTGCGGATACTTCTGCAACGCCGACGTGAACGCGGCCAGAAACATCAAACACGCGGCAGGGCATGCCGTGTCCGCACGGGGAGGTCCGCCGTTGGGCGGACCTGCGAACCGTGAACCTCAACGTGACTTCCTCCTCGTGGGGTAGTTGCTGTTGGAATCCCCCGCTTTCAGGCGGGGGAGGATGTCAAAGCACACCAGTGTGCCGCGGGTGGTGTCTCGGGGGCGCGCACGCCCGTCCGCGAATCACTCGGAGGGCGGCGGGATTTCGTCGCCCACACATTTTGCGCCACGGAGGTTCCCGGAGCGCCCGCCGTCATCCTTCGGATCGGCGCCCTCGGATGGGCGGCGGCTCGGGTCTTGCGGGGTCCGGAGGGGCCCGAGAAGGCGCGCGCCCACCGGCCGGCGTTGGGGGGCGGACGCGGCCGGTGGTCGGGTTTGCGCGGAGATGGGGGGCGGTCAGGAATCGCTTGAGACGATCGCGGCTAGGTCATCACCGTGCGTGTGATCGTCCTGCTCTGCCTGCTGTCCGTCGTCTCCTGCGCGCCCGCCGCGACTCCCACGGTGACCGGCGCCTTCGGCGAGCGGCCCGTCATCCAGGTGCCCGCACACCGCCCCGAGCCCACCCCGGCGGTGACGGTGCTGTCGGAGGGCTCGGGCCCGCGCACCACGAGGGGCGACGTGGTGCTGGCCGAGGTCGAGACCCGCCGATGGGACGGCACCAAGCCGTACCTCTCGACCTACGACACCGACCAGCCCGTCACGGTCGTCCTCGACGGCAGGCACGTCTCGCAGGCGTGGGAGCGGGCGCTGGCCGACCGGCCCGTGGGCAGCAGGGTGATGCTGGTCAGCCCCGCCCACCTCGGGTACGGCCCGCGCGGCACACCTGCGGGCGCGGGCGGCGGCGAGACGCTGGTGGTCGTCTTCGACATCCTCGCCGCCTACCCGCCGGACGCCAGGCTGGTCGGCCGGCGGCTGCCCGGCCTGCCGGACACCCTCCGCCCTGGGGTCCTGATCGACGGCTCGGGCCCTCCGGTGACGCGCGGCGCCAGGGTGGTCGTGCAGTACGTCGGCGCCCGCTGGCCCAGCAGGACGGTCTTCGACTCCTCGACGGCCAGAGGCGGCCCGAGCGCCGTCGTGCTGAAGGAGGGCGCGGTCCCGCCCGGCTGGGTGGAGGGGCTGGCCGGCAGGCGGGTGGGCAGCAGGGTGGCGATCACCACGCCCGCCGTCGCCACGGCGGGCCTGACCACGGGGGGGATGACGGTCCCCGCGGGAACCGGGCTCGTCTACGTGGTCGACATCATCGACGTGCTGTGACGAGGGACGGGGTCCGATGAGGGCGTGGCGCGACGAGGTCGTGATGTGTGACGCGGGACGGGGTCTGACGAGAACAGGGCCTCCACCGCGCCGTGGAGGCCCTGCCGACGTTCGACGATCAGCCGCAGTGCTCGAAGGGGCTGTCGTAGGTGGAGGAGCCGGCCTTGCCGCCCCACTTCACGCACTTGTCGGCCGCTGACGCGCGCACGGGCCCGGCGTAGTAGGAGTAGTTGCCCGAGTCGGTGATCCGGGTACTCCCTTGCACTTCCAGGTAGGCGGTCGTCGCCGTGGGGGTGCCGAGGGAGGTGCTCTTCATCGTGGCGACGCAGTTGTAGCCGTTGCCGCTGTTGTAAAGCAGGTAGACGGTGCCGGAGGAGCCGAGCGCCGCCGAGTCGATCACGTCGTAGCCGGTGCCGCAGACTTCCTGGGGGGTGTGCGGGTTGCTGCTGCCGCAGTTCCTGGAGGTCAGCGTCTGTACCGGGTAACCGAAGGTCACGCCGTTGAAGACGGCCTTCTGGATGTTGGACGGGTAGCTGCTGCCGAGCCGCACCTCGTAATGGAGGTGGGGCGAGATGTAGTTGCCGGGCTTGCTGGTGTTGCCGACGGTGCCGATCTTCTGGCCCTGGGAGACGGCCTGGCCCGCGCTGACCGAGCGCACGTTCAGGTGCGCGTAGTAGGTGGCCCAGCCGCCACCGTGGTCGATCTTGACGAGGTTGCCGTAGCCGTTGGCCGAGCCCTGGTGGGCGGAGATGACCACCGTGCCCGCCGCGGCGGCGACCACGGTGTCGCCGAGATCGGCGTCGGCCGTGCTGCCCCTGTTGAAGTCGATCTCCCACGACTGGTGGGCGCTGCTCGCGCTGGAGTTGCCGTTCCACGACTGCCCGCAGGGGAAGGGCATCTGGAAGTTGGTGGCCATGACGCCCACGTCGGACGTCACCTGGTTGGGCGGATCGCCGCCCTCCTCGCCCGGGTCGGCGGCGGCGACGCTCAGGAACAGGGCTAAGCCCGCGATGGCGACTGCTCGGAGTTTCACTGGGACCCCTTCCGCACCGGATATGTCTTGCCAGGGCCCAGGGTGGGGATAATCCGTATAAAAAACGTACAGAGGGCTGCCATGGTGTCCTTCCATGTGCTCGGCCCGCTGGAGGCGTGGGCCGGAGTGCGGCCACTGCGCATCTCCGGCAGGAAGCCGCGCATGCTGCTGGCCACACTGCTTCTCGACGCCAACCACCTCGTCAGCGCGGACCTGCTGGCAGAGGTGCTGTGGGAACGCCCGCCCCGCTCGGCACAGGCGAACCTGCGCACCTACGCCAGCTCCCTGCGCTCGTCCCTCGGCGCGCGCATCCGCGCCGAGGGGTCCGGATACCTGATCGAGGTCGCTCCCCAGGATCTCGATTTGCTGCAGTTCGAGCGCCTGGTGGCGCGCCGCGACCCCGACTCGCTGGCCGCCGCGCTCGCGCTGTGGCGCGGCGCGCCGCTGGCCGACCTGCCCGACCACCCGCTGTGGACGCGCAGGCTCTCCCCCCTGCACGAGGTACGGCTGGCCGCCGCCCGCGAGCTGATCGACGCCCGCCTCGAACGAGGCGAGTACGGCGAGGCGGTCGCTCTGCTGCGCCCGCTGTGCGCCGAGCATCCCTTCCGCGAGGACCTGTGGGGGCAGCTCATGCTCGCCCTGCACTGGAGCGGGCGGCAGGCGGAGGCGCTGGCCTGCTACACCGCGATCAGGAGGCAGCTGGTCGCCGAGCTCGGCGTGGAACCCGGAGCGGGGCTGCGCGAGGTGCAGGCCAGGGTGCTGGAGGGCGGCCCGCCGCCCGGCGCGGTCGCGGTCAGGGTGGCCGAGGCCGTCGCTCCCGTCCCGCGCCAGCTTCCCCCTGACGTTCCCGACTTCGTGGGCCGCGTCAGCGAGTCGGTCGCCCTCGCGGGCCCGTTCTCCCTGGCGGTGGTCTCGGGGGCGCCGGGGTCGGGCAAGAGCGCGCTGGCCGTCCACATGGCACACGCTCTGGCGGGCAGGTTCCCCGCGGGACAGCTGTTCCTCGGCCTGGCCGCCGCCGACCCCGCCGATCTGCTCGCCCAGGCGCTCAGGGCGATGGGCGCGACCTCGATCCCCTCCTCGGCCGCCGAACGCTCGGCCCTCTACCGCTCGATCCTCGCCGACCGTCCGATGCTGGTGGTGCTCGACGACGCGATGGACGCCTCGCAGGTGCGGCCGCTGCTGCCGGGCCCCGGCTCGGCGGTGATCGTGACCAGCAGGGCGAAGCTCACCTCGCTGCCCGGCGCGCTGCAGATCCACCTGGAGGCGCTGTCGAGGTTCGAGGCCGAGGACCTGCTGCGCAGGATCGTCGGCGAGGCCAGGACGGCACGGGAGCCGGAGGCGACCACGGCGATCGCGCGGGCGTGCGGCTTCGTGCCGCTGGCCGTGCGGATCGCGGGGGCCAGGCTGGCGGCGCGGCCGGGCTGGTCGCTCGCGGTGTTCCAGAGCCGGCTCATGGACGAGAACCGCAGGATCGGGGAGCTGCGCATCGGCGACCTCGACGTGCGCACGGGCCTCGACCACAGCTACCGGGGCCTGCCGGAGGAGGCCGCGCGCACCCTGCACACCCTTGGCAGGCTGGGCGGCGCCGCGATACCCGGCTGGGTGGTCGACGCCGTGCTCGACAGGCACCGCGCGGACGACGTCACCGACGCCCTGGTGGACGCCGACCTGTTACGGCTGGTCGGCACCGACAGGCTCGGCCAGCCGCGCTACCAGCTGCCCGACCTGGTCCGATGCCACGCGCTCGAACAGCGGCCCGATCCCGCCGCGCTCGCCAGGGTGGTCGCGGGATGGACGGCCACCACCGAGCTGGCCACGGCCAAGCTGCCCACCACGGTGTTCACGCTCAGCTCGGCCGCCGCGGAGCGCTGGTGGCTGCCGCGCGGCACCCTCGACATGCTCACCGCTGACCCGCTGGCCTGGTTCGAGGTCGAGCACGGGGCGCTGGAGGAGGCAGTGGGGCTGGCCGCGGCGGCCGGCATGGCGGAGCAGGCGTGGGGGCTGGCCGCCGCGATGGTTCCCTACCTCGACCTTCGCTGCCACTTCGACACCTGGCAGCGCACCCACCGCACCGCCCTGGCGGCCGCCAGAGTCGCGGGCGACATGTACGGCGAGGCCGCCATGCTCCGCGGTCTCGCGCAGGTCTGCCTCTACCAGGACCGCTACGCCGAGTCGGAGGAGATGTTCGCCCGCGCCCGCAGGGCCTTCCGCGAGCTCGGCGACACCAGGGCGGAGGCCACCTCCGTCTGCGGTCTCGGCGCCGTCGCGCAGTTCCGCGGCCGGCATCCCACGGCGCTGTCCCATTTCCGCCGGGCCCTGGCGATGTTCGACTCGATGAGCGACCTCAACGGCGAGGCCTATACCCGGCAGGCGATAGGGAGGGTCTGGCTGAAGTCGGGCGACCCCGTCCAGGCCGCGCACTGGCTGGGCCAGGCGCTGCGGCTGGCCAGGGAGCTCGGTGACGTCCACCGCGAGGGCTGCGTGTCGGTCCAGCTCGGCGGACACCACGTCGAGCGCGCGCTGGAGATCTTCGAAAGCCTCGGCGACCTGCACTGCGGCGCCTACGCCCTGCAGCGGCTGGCGGGGCTGCAGGCCGCGCGCGGCGACCTCGTCCCCGCATCGACCGCGCTCGAACGCTCGCTGGCCGTCTTCAGGCGGCTCGGCGACCGCAGCGGGCAGGCGTCCTCGGCCGAGCTCCTCGGGGAGCTGTACCGCTCGGCGGGCAGGGCGGAGCTGGCCAGCGGCTATCTGAGCGAGGCGGTCGCGCTCAGGGGATCACTCGCCGCAGAAGGCGTCTGAGCCGTCCATCTCGCGCGGGGGGCGGGGTTCCGTCGAGGGCGGCGAGCGCCTCGGCCGCGCTCGGCCGCTTGTCCGGGTCCGGGTGCACCATCTCGGCGAAGAGGCCGGGCGCGGCGTCGGGCAGCAGCTGGTGGGCGATCACGCCGGCGGCGTAGACGTCGGACGCCTCGGTCATCAGGTCGGGCCTGTCGTGGCACTCGGGGGCGACGTACTGGGCGTCGAGGACGTTGTTCAGCTCGTTGGCCACGGTGTAGGCCCTGGGCTCGTTGGCCACGGTGTAGGCCCTGGGCGCGCCCTTGGCGTAGTCGAAGCCGGTGAGGATCGCCTGGCCCGCCTCCGTGACCAGCACGGAGGCGGGGGTCAGCGCCCGGTGGACCACGCCGTGGGCGTGCACGTGCGCGAGGCCGGACAGCATGCCCTGCAGCGCCCCCTTGATCAGCTCGGTCCTGCGCTCCTGGAGCTGCAGGTGGAGCGCCCTGCCGCGGACGTCGTCCAGCACGAGCACGAACCTGCTCTCGTCGTCGATGGCGAAGAAGTCGCGCGACCTGACGACGGCGGGGTGGGCGGGGATCCTCGTCAGCGACTGGTAGGCGTTGGCGATGCGCTGCCGCTCGGCCGCCCGCTGCTCCTGGTCGGCGAGGGGGTCGGCCTGGTAGACGCGGAGCCGTACGGTCTCGCTGCCCGGCACGGTGGCGTTGAACGCGCGGTATTCGGTCACCTTGCTGTCGCCGCCGAGCCGTTCGGCCACCTCCCAGTTGCCGAACCTGGGCGGGGCGGTGCTGCGTCGCACGGTGGCGTTGAGCGCGTCGAGGATCTTCGGCAGGTACGGCTTGGTGTCGCGGGTGCCGCCCCGCCGTACCCTGCCGGGGTCGGCCAGGGCGGCGACGAGGGAGGGCAGGTAGGTGACGTTGACGGCCTCGCGACCCCCGGGGTCGACCAGCTCGGCGTCAGGGGAGGACAGCACGACCAGGCTGTCGACGTAGACGCGCTCCAGCTCGCGGTGCTTGTCGACGAGCAGGCCCTTCAGCGCCCTCGCGGTGCCGCGCAGCTTGACCACGGGCGAGCCGAACGCCTCCCTGCGCGGAGGGAACCAGCGCTGTCCCGACACCTCGATGCGGCCCCTGGTGCCCTTGACGTCGATGACCACGAGCGAGTGCCCGGTCAGGACGATGAGGTCCACCTCGAACAGATCGCCGCGGCGCGGGATCTCGATGTTGTGCAGCAGGAGCCAGTCGTGGGGCGCGTGGTCGCGGAGGTGGGCGATCACCCGCCGCTCGGCGTCGTTGACTGGACGTCCGCCGCCGACGATCTCTGCCATGGAGTCCATCCTTGCAGATTTTCGATTGACAACATGTTGTCGATATGACAAGATATTGCCATGAAGCGAATCGTTCACCTCGCCGTTTACGACACCCTCGCCGACTGGGAGACCGGATACGCCACCGCGCACGTGCGCGGCGAGCACTACGACATCGTCACCGTCGGCGAGAGCCCCGAGCCGATCACCACCATGGGCGGCTCGCGCATCCTGCCCGACATCACGCTCGACCAGCTCTCCGCGGCCGACAGTGCGATGCTGATCCTTCCGGGCGCGTCCCTCTGGGACGAGGGCGGCAACGGCGCCTTCGCGAAGAAGGCAGGCGAGTTCCTCGACGCGGGCGTGCCCGTCGCGGCGATCTGCGGCGCCGTCCCCGGCCTGGCCAGAGAGGGGCTGCTCGACGACCGCGACCACACCAGCGCCTTCCCCGGTTACGTGCAGGGCGACGGCTACAACGGCGCCGAGCACTACGTCGACGCCGACGCGGTGACCGACCGCGACCTCATCACCGCGGGGCCGACCGAGCCCGTGGCCTTCGCCAGGGAGGTCATGGCCAAGCTCGAGATCCTCGGCCCGGAGAAGCTCGACGCGTGGTTCAGGCTGTTCAAGTACAGCGACGCGTCGGCGGCCGAGGTGCTGATGGCGCCATGAGTGACCCGGGAGAGCTGTTGTCCGCTACCGCGCTGACGGCTTTCCGGCTCAACGGGCAGTTCATGGAGGTGGCGGAGGGGCTGGCCAGACCGGCCGGCCTCACCGCCAGCTGGTGGCAGGTGCTGGGCGCGGTGCTGAAGGAACCGCTGCCGGTGGCGGGCATCGCCAGGGTGATGGGGATGACCCGCCAGGGGGTGCAGCGCATCGCGGACCTGCTGGTGGAGAAGGGGCTGGCGGAGTACCTGCCCAACCCGGCCCACCGCAGGGCCAAGCTGCTGCGGCCGACTCCCGACGGCATGACCGCGGTCAGGCGGATCAACCCCGGGCACCGGGAACTGGCCGAGCGGCTGGCCGCCGAGCTGGGCGAGGCCGAGTGGACCGCGGCCCTCCAGGCGCTGGGCAGGCTGTCGGCCGCACTCGACGCGATCGAGAAGGTCTAGGCGGCCGCCATGGCCTCGGCGCCGGGGCGCGGCCCGTTCCGCAGCACCGCGCGGTTGGGCAGGGCGAGCAGGGCGACGAGAGCGATCAGCGCGCCCGACACGCCCAGCCACGGGATCACGGTGGCGGCCGCGGAGGCGTGCGCGGCCCGCGGTCCGTGCAGGGGCGCGTCCGTGGCCACGACCGAGCCGTAGGCGGTGCCCGCGATCGCGAGCGCCACCGAGCCGCCGATCTGGCGGAAGAAGGTGAGGTTGGCCGAGGCGGTGCCGATGTGCTGCGGCGCCACCGAGGTCTGCACGGCGACGGTGAGACCCGAGAGCATCGGGCCCATGCCGAGGCCGATGAGCGCCATCCACGCCGCCAGCGCGAGGCTGGAGGTGCCGAGACCGAGGTTCGCGCACAGGAGCGAGCCGAGGACCAGCAGGAACGGCGCGCCGACGAGGTAGGGCTTGTACCTGCCGCTCCTGGAGATGAGCGCGCCCATCGCGGCGCTGCCGATCACCATCGCGAGCATCAGCGGGTAGATCCGCAGGCCCGAGTCCGTGGCGCTGGCGCCGAGCGCCTCCTGGAAGTAGCGCGGCAGGAAGACCACGCCCGCGTACATGCAGAAGGCCGTGAAGAACGAGGTGAGGTTGACCAGGGTGTAGGTGCGGTCGGCGAACAGGTGGAGCGGCATGATCGGGTGCTCGGCCCGCCGCTCCACCAGGACGAACGCCACCAGCGCCACCAGCGCCCCGAGGATCGGGCCCGCGACGGCGGGGGCCGTCCACGTGTTGCCGTCGACGCCCTTCTCTGTCAGGCCGATGAGCAGGGCGCTGATCGCGACCGTGAAGACCGCGATGCCGAGGTAGTCGGGCTTGCCTCCGCCCGTGCCCTTCAGGTACGGCAGCCGCCAGGCGATGATCGCGATCAGCGCGATGCCGATCGGCACGTTCACGTAGAAGGCCCAGCGCCAGCTCGCGTGGTCGGTGAAGAGGCCGCCGAGGAACGGCCCGGCCAGATAGCTCAGCGCCATCACACCGCCGACGCTGCCCTGCACCCGGGCGCTCCGCTCGGGAGGGAACAGGTCGATGATCAAAGCGAGCGACAGTGGGAGCAACGCGCCGGCGCCGAGGCCCTGCAACGCCCTGAAGGCGATCAGCTGCGGCATGTCCTGCGCCAGGCCGCACAGCGCGGAGCCGACGAGGAAGAGCACCACGCCGATCAGGAGCAAGGGCTTGCGGCCGTGCTGGTCAGACAGCCTGCCGTACAGGGGAACGGTCACGGTGGAGGTCAACAGGTAGGCGGTGACGACCCAGGTGTACAGGTCGGTGCCGCCGAGTTCGGCGGTGATCTGCGGAAGCGCGGTGCCCACGATCGTCTGGTCGAGCATCGCCAGGAACATGCCGCCAAGGACGGCCAGGATCAGCAACATGCGTCGAGAGTGACATGTAAGAACTTACATGTCAAAGCTTAGCTATCATGGAGCCATGTCCCTACGGATCGCGCTCCTCGGCCTGCTGACGGCGGCCGGCCCCTCCAGTGGCTACGACCTGGCCAAATCGTTCGAGTCGTCGCTCAACTACGTCTGGCAGGCCAGCCACAGCCAGATCTATCCGGAACTGGTGAAGATGGCCTCCGACGGGCTCGTCACCGCCGACGCCGAGGGAGCGAGGGGCCGCAAGACCTACACGATCACTCCCGAAGGCGCCGACCAGCTGCGGGCATGGCTCAGGGAGCAGGCGCCGAGCCTCACGGTCAGGAGCGAGAGCGCGCTACAGGCGTTCCTGCTGCCGGTGCTCGCCCCGCAGGACGCGGTGGCGGTGCTCGAGCGCCTGCGGGAGCGGTACGTCAAGAAGCTGGAGACGCTGGAGGCGCTGTGCGCCGACTCGTCGGCGGGCGAGAGGTTCGGACGTTACGCGCTCGACCACGGGATCAGGCACGTAAGGGCGACCGTGGCGTGGGCCGACGACACCATCGCCGACCTTCGCGCCCGGGGGTGAGACCGGCGGCCTCAGGGCCGGATCACGTTCTCAGCCGGCCGGCCCGGGACTCCAGATAGCGTTGCTCGGCGATGCTGGCGGTTGACTTCGCGGCGCGCCGGTAGTGCTCGTACGCCCCTGCCGTGTCGCCGGTCTTCTCCAGCAGATGCGCCCGTACGGACAGCAGCCGGTGATGCCCGGCCATCCGCTCGTCACTGTCCAAGGTGGACAGCAGGGCCAGCCCGGCCTGCGGGCCCTCGGTCTCGGCGAGCGCGATCGCCCGGTTGAGGGTGACCATCGGGTTGGGCGCGATCCGTTCCAGGACCAGGTAAAGGGCATGCACCTGCGGCCAGTTGGTCTCCTCGGCCGTGGCCGCGTCGGCGTGCGTGGCGGCGATGGCGGCCTGCAGCTGGTACGGCCCCAGCGACGGGCCGGCCAGCGACGCCTTGACCAGCTCGGTGCCCTCGTCGACCAGCCCGCGATCCCACTTCGTGCGGTCCTGCTCGTCCAGCGGCACCAGGTCGCCGTCCGCCGTCGTCCGTGCCTCCCGGCGGGCGTGGGTCAGCAGCATCAGCGCGAGCAGCCCGGTCACCTCGCCGTCCTCGGGCAGCTGCGCGTGCACCATCCTGGCCAGCCGGATGGCCTCGTGCGCGAGGTCGGCGCGGTGCAGCTCGCTGCCAGAGGAGGCGGTGTAGCCCTCGTTGAAGATCAGGTAGAGCACGTGCAGGACGACCCCCAGCCGCTCCTCGCGCTCCGCGCCGCCCGGCAGGCTGAACGAGCTGCCGGCGGCCTTGATGCGCTGCTTGGCCCGGCTGATCCTGGCCGCCATCGTGGCCTCCGGCACCAGGAACGCGCGGGCGATCTCGGCCGTGGTCAGGCCGCCGACCGCCCGCAGCGTCAGGGCGGTCTGGGAGGCCGCGGTCAGGGTCGGATGGCAGCACAGGAACAGCAGGACGAGCGTGTCGTCGGTGTCCGGTACGTCCTCGGGCACCACTTCGGTTGCCGTCGCCGACTCCCGCTCGCGGCGCGCGTGGTCACTGCGCATCTGGTCG
The DNA here is from genome assembly GCF_057708945.1 of Nonomuraea sp. bgisy101. Classification (NCBI taxonomy): domain Bacteria; kingdom Bacillati; phylum Actinomycetota; class Actinomycetes; order Streptosporangiales; family Streptosporangiaceae; genus Nonomuraea; species Nonomuraea sp. bgisy101. The sequence goes on along the minus strand of NZ_JBYITD010000003.1, from coordinate 191,977 downwards.
ATGAGCCGCCGGGAGGCGACAGTAACCAGCCAGCCGCGCGGATTGTCCGGCACTCCCTCGGCCGGCCACTGCACGGTGGCGGCGAGGACGGCCTCCTGCACGGCGTCCTCACACCCTTCGAACTGCTCGTGCCGACGTACCAACGTGCCGAGGACCTGCGGCGTGAGCTCACGCAGCAGGTCCTCGATGGCTGGTGCTGTCATGCCTCCAATTGTCCGTCAGCGAACATCACCTGCCGCACCTCGATCCCCAGCCCCTCGATCGCGGCGTCCGGGATCTGCGCTGCCAGCTCGATCGCCCGCTCCTTGTTCTCGCAGTCGATCAGGTAGAAGCCGCCCAGATACTCCTTGGACTCCAGGAAAGGCCCGTCGGTCACCACCGGCTGGCCGTTGCGTACGGACACCACGGCGGCCTGTGACGGGTCGACCAGCGCCTGCGTGGTGATCAGCTCGCCGGACCTCTTCAGCGCCTCGATGAACGCGCCGTGGCCGTGGCCGATCCCCGCCTTCTCCTCGTCGGTCAGCGCGTCCAGCACCGCCGGGTTGATGTGCATGCTGATCAGGAACTTCATCCTGTACTCCTCGTGGTTCGCGAGCCCCGGCCGGGCCCTTCGAGTGGTGGTCGGAGCCGCCGCCGTCGTCTTGACATCCTCCGCCGGAGAATTCGCATGAGTTTTCCGCCATCGCCTCGCCCGGCCCGCGAGGTCGTCATACCCGGCGACGCCCCACCGTGGCAGACGCGCGAGATTTCCCCGTACCGATGTCAAGAACCTCCCGGCCGCTCCGACCAACCGGCGAAACGTCGAGAGAACAGGGAGTTTCGGATATGCGAGTCAACCGGGCATGGCTGGGACTGGTCGTCCTGGCGCTGCCGACATTGCTCGTCGCGATAGACACGACGGCGTTGCTCCTCGCGCTCCCACAGCTGAGCGCCGACATGGGCGCCACCAACGTCGAGCAGCTGTGGATCAGTGACAGCTACGGATTCATGGTGGCCGGCATGGTCATCACGATGGGGACGCTCGGTGACCGGATCGGCCGCCGACGGCTGCTGATGATCGGCGCGGCGGCGTTCGCGCTGCTGTCGGTCGTGGCCGCCTTCGCGACCGACCCACTGATGCTGATCGTCGCGCGTGCGCTGCTGGGCGTCGCCGGCGCGACCCTGGCGCCGTCCACCCTCGCCTTGATCACGAACATGTTCCGCGACGGACGGCAGCGCGGGCAGGCCATCGCGATCTGGGCGACCTGCCAGTTCACCGGCGGCGCGCTCGGCCCCGTACTCGCCGGATTCCTGCTCCAGCACTTCTGGTGGGGATCGGTGTTCCTGGTCGCCGTGCCGGCGATGGGGTTGCTGCTGCTCGCAGGGCCGGTCCTGCTGCCGGAGTTCCGCAGCGACCGGGCCGGCCGGCTGGATCCGGCCAGCGTCGGGCTGTCGCTCGTGTCGGTGCTGTCGATGGTGTACGGCGTCAAGCAGCTGACCGTCGAGAGCGTGCCGGTCGTGCCTGCGGTGGCCCTCGTCGCAGGCGCGGCCGTCGGAGCGCTGTTCGTGCGCCGGCAACTGCGGCTGGAGACGCCGCTGCTGGACCTGCGGCTGCTCCGCAACCGCCCGTTCACGGCCGTCCTCGTCGCGCTGGTCTTCGCCGGCATCGCCATGGCCGGTACGGGCCTGCTGGTGACCCAGTACCTGCAGAGCGTCCTGGGCTTCTCGCCCATCGTGTCGGCGATGCTGTTCGCGCCCATGGGACTGGGCGTGGCGGTCGGCACCATGGCCGCGCCGGCGCTGGCTCGGCGGATGAAGCAGACGACCGCGATCGCCGGCGGGCTGGTGGGGTCGGCGCTGGGCAGCCTGCTGCTGGTCGGCGTCGGCGGTGCGGGCGCCCTGCCGCTGGTGATGATCGGCATCGCCGTGCTGGCGCTGGGCACCGGCCCGCTGTTCGCGCTGGGCACCGGGCTGGTCGTCGGGTCCGTACCGCCGGAGCGCGCCGGTTCGGCGGCGTCGATGTCGGAGACCGGCAACTACTTCGGCGGTTCGCTCGGCTTCGCGCTGATCGGTGTGGTGGCCGCAGTGGTCTACCGCAGCCGGATGGACGGCACGTCCGACTCGCTGTCCGGCGCGGTCGCCGCCAGCCGGCACCTTCCCGCGGACCAGGGCGCGCAACTGCTGGACGCCGCGCGGGAGGCGTTCACCGCCGGCCTGCACGTCACCGGCGTCGTCGCCGCGGTCATCTTCGCCGGGCTGGCCGTACTGGTCCTGACCATGCGCCCGGCGACCAGGACCGGCCCGGTCGCACTCCCTGACCGCGAGGCGACCCGCTCATAGAACCCTGCCGAGGCCGACGTCGTGGTCGTCATATCCGAACGCGGCACTCCATGGTCACCTCCACGCATGACGAGCTGACCTAGGGGATTCGCGAAACGCGCTCCAGCCTGGCGGGGTCGGGCCAGCGCACGCCGTACGCCCATCCGGCCAGCTCGAACCAGCGGATCAGCCTGGCACTCGGGTCGAGCTGTCCTCTCAGCACTCCGTGCCTGGCGCAGGTCGGCTCCACGTGGTGCCAGTTGTGCCAGCCCTCGCCGAGCGTGAGCATCGCCACCCACCGCACGTTCGACGAACGGTCCCGCGTCGCGAACGGCCTGTCGCCGAAGGTGTGGGCGATCGAGTTGACCGACCAGGTGACGTGGTGCACGACCGCGTAACGCACCAGACCGCCCCAGAACAGCGCGGTCCACGCGCCCGTCCACGACATCGACCACAGCCCGCCCGCCACCGCGGGCAGCGCGAACGACAGCGCGGCGACCGCGGGATACCAGGCGTCGAACCGGCGCACGTCGGGATCGGCCAGCAGGTCGGGCACCCAGTGCCGGCGGTTCGAGCGCCTTCGCGCGGTGAAGAACCAGCCGACGTGCGCGTGCGCCATCCCGCGCAGCAGCGCCAGGCCGCTCTCGCCGTACCGCCACGGGGAGTGCGGGTCCCCCTCCCTGTCGGCGTACTTGTGGTGGCGGCGGTGCTCGGCCGACCACAGCGTGACCGGGCCCTCGACCGCCATCCCTCCGGCGAGCATGAGTGCGATCCGCAACGGCCTGCGGCACCTGAACGCCCTGTGGGTGAAGAGCCGGTGGTAGCCGATCGCGATCCCGAAGATGCTGACCAGATACATCGCCACCGCGATCACCACGTCGCGGACGCCGATTCCCCACCCCCACGCGGCGGGCACGGCGAGCGCCACGAGCAGCAGCGGAAGGACCACGAGGACGACCAGATAGGCGGTGCGGCGGCCGGTGCCGACCGCGACGGTCTCCGGGTTCACGCCCTCATTCAAGAGTCGTGCTCGCTGGTCACGGCAGTTGCTTTCCAGTGACGGATCAGTCACTCATGGGAGTCAAAACACTCCACGGAGTAGCCATCGGGATCGGTTGTCACCCTGTGGCTACATAGCGTCATGGGCCATCTGGAGAAGTACGACGACGTGCTGGCTCGCGACCCGATGGCCGCGTTCGGCCTGGTCCGCGAGTGGATGCGGACCGAATGGCGGGAGCTGTTCGCCGAGCTGCGCGAGCGACGCCCCGTCTTCGTCACCCCCGTCTTCACGGTCGTGACCCGCTTCGCGGACGTCACCGAGGTGCTCTCCCTGGAGGAGGTGTTCAGCGTCCGCGCCTTCGGGCCGCGGCTCGACGCCGCGCTCGGCGGCGCGTTCATGCTCGCCAGGGACGGCACCGCGATGAATTGGCGGGAGAAGGGGCTCATGCAGTACCTGCTCGACCCCGACGACGCGGCCGAGGTGCGGGCCATGGCGGGCCGCCTGGCCGACGAGGCGCTCGACGCGGCCGCGCCGAACGGGAAGATCGAGGTGGTCCACGAGCTGTTCAGGCCGGTGGCCCTCGGGGTGTGCGCGGAGTACTTCGGCTTTCCAGGGCCCGACGCCGCGACCCTGTCGCGGTGGTCGAGGACCATCATCGCCGACTGCTTCGCCAACTACCTCGGCGACCCCGCCATCCAGGCCGCCTCGGTCGAGGCGGGCACCCAGATGATCGCCCACCTGCGCGAGCAGCTCGCCCTGCGACGATCGGGGGAGGCGCGGTCGGGCGACGTGTTCTCCAGGCTGGCTGCCACCGGCTGCGACGACGAACGAATTCTGATCAACATGGCGGGGCTGCCGCTCGGGTTCGTGGAGAGCGCCCCGGGCGCGATGGTCGAGGCGACGGAGCAACTGCTGCTGCGGCCCGAGGTGCTGTCCCAGGCCGTCCACGACGACGACTTCGACCGCTACGTGTGGGAGGCGCTGCGCTTCAACCCGTTCTTCAAACTGCTCCCCAGGATCTGCGAGCGCGACCACGAGCTGTCGGGCACGCTGATCCCGGCCGGCACCTTCGTCCTCGCGGCCGCCGCCTCCGCGATGTTCGACGCCGACGTGCTGGCCGAGCCCGAGTCGTTCCGCCTCGACCGCCCCCGTCACCACCAGCTGTTCTTCGGCCACGGCCATCACGCGTGCGTGGGCGTGCATCCGGCCAGGGTGGTGATCTGCGAGGCCGTACGGCGGCTGCTGCGGCGCCCCGGCGTCCACGTGATCGAGGGCGTGGCCCGCTCCAACGGGATCTTCCCCGATCGGTTCGTCCTCGGGCTGGAAGCCTGATGACGGCGCGGAGCATCGCCACAGACGGAGCCGCCAACCGGCTCAGGTTCCTCGCCCTGACCAGCGCGCGGCCGTTCTGGGACCTGGCGCAGACCATCCAGCCCCTACGACGGCGCCTCAACGCCACACTGATCGACCACGCCGTCCGCGAGATGCCGCCCAGGCCGGAGCCGCTCAGCACGATGGCCGACTACACGTCGTGGGCCTCGCTGACCGACCGCACCTACAGCGGCAGGCACGTGCCCCCCTCCGGCGGGACCGAGGGCAGGCCCACCCCCGAGCGCGCGGCCGACCTGTTCGCCAGGGGCGAGCGGATGATCCCCTGCCCCCGCTCCACCGTGCTGTTCGCCTACTTCGCCCAGTGGTTCACCGACGGCTTCCTGCGCGGCGACACCGCCACGCCCCGCGACCCCCGCAAGAACTCCTCCAACCACCACATCGACCTCAACCAGGTGTACGGCCTGCACGAGGCGGCGACGGCCGCGCTGCGCACGTTCGACGGCGGGCGGCTCAAGAGCCGGCTGATCGACGGCGGCGAGTTCCCGCCCCAGCTCTGCGAGAACGGCAAGATCAAGCCGGAGTTCGCCCCGCTGAGCGTGATCCGCTTCGACGAGCTCACCGACGCGCAGCGCGACACCCTGTTCGCCACCGGCAGCGACCGGGGCAACATCCAGATCGGCTTCACCATGCTGACCGTGCTGTTCCTGCGCGAGCACAACAGGGTGGCCACGGTCCTCGCCGAGCACTACCCGGGCTGGGACGACGAGCGGCTGTTCCAGACCGCGCGCAACATCCTCATCGTTCTGCTGATCAAGCTGGTGGTCGAGGAGTACATCAACCACATCACCCCCTACCACTTCAGGTTCACCCTCGACCCCCGGCTGTCGACCCGCCTCGCCCACGCGCCATGGCAGCGCGAGAACTGGGCGTCGGTGGAGTTCAACCTGGTCTACCGGTGGCACAGCCTGATCCCCTCCACCCTGGCGGTCGGCGGGCGCGACCTGCCGATGGCCGAGACCCTGCTCGGCGGGCGGCTGATCCCCTCGGCGGGGCTCGGCAGGCTCCTCGAGGAGGCCTCCAGGCAGCGGGCGGGCAGGATCGGCCTGTTCAACACCGACCCGATCCTGCGGGAGGTGGACGTGGCCAGCATCGCCGACTCCCGCGCGCTCGACCTGGCGCCGTACAACAGCTATCGAGAGCACTGCCGCTTTCCTCGCGTGCGCGGATTCGAGCAGGTGACGGGGGACGCGAAGGTCGCCGACGCGCTGCGGTCGCTCTACAGGGGAGTGGACGACCTCGACCTGTACGTCGGGCTGTTCGCCGAGGAGCCGGGATCGCCCGACGCGATCCTGCCGCCGCTGCTGACGAAGATCATCGCGATCGACGCCTTCTCGCAGGCGCTGACGAACCCGCTGCTCGCGCCCCGGGTCTTCAACGCGGCCACGTTCTCACCCCAGGGGCTGCGGATCATCGGCAGCACCCGGAGCCTGTCGGACGTCGTGCGCAGGAACACCCCCGAGGATCCTCGCCCTCGCTACATCAGCATGACCCGCCTGGACCGCCCGTGAGCGACCCCACCCCTCCCGACCACCACCCCGGGCCGTCCGTCTCCGAAGGGCATGCTGTCTCCGAGGACGATGCGGTCTCCGAGGGGCATGCCGTCTCCGATGGACCCGCCGTCTCCGAAGGCCCTGCCGTCTCCGAGGACCATGCGGTCTCCGAGGGCTCGGCCGCCACCGGGGCGGGAGCGTCCGGCGTTCCGGAGGGCGGTTCCTCCCACGTGCGGGAAGAGGGCCGTGCGGCGGCAGCCGCCGGATCGGCGGCGCTCAGGGCCGCCGCCCGTGACCTCGTCGACGTCGGGATCCTCATCCACGGGGCGGCGGCCCATGCCACTGCGGCCCTCACCGACAGGGCCGTTCTCGCCGCCCTTCCACGCTCCCTCGCCACAGGCTGCCTGACCCAGCGCGCCCTGCTCAGGACCGTCACCCATGCCGAAGGGCTCGGCTACGCCATCACAGGAAGCCGCCTGGCCGCCCTCGCCGCCAAGGCCGGCGCCATGGCGGGCGCCGAGAGCCTCGCCGTCCGCGTCCTGGCCACCTCCCTGCGCCTGCGGATCACCGCGGTGACCCTCGACCACCCCGAACTGGCGGCCGACCCCATGCTCGGCAGGCTCATCCAGGCCGCCGCCGAGGACCGCGACCTCGAAGCGCTCCGCTCGCTGCGCGCCCTGCTCAAGGACAGGGGCGCGGTGCGCACGCTCAGCGCGCTCGCGCCCGTCTTCGGCGAGGTCCTCGCGTTGCGCGCCCTCCTGGACGAGAACCCGCTCAACGACGCCACCGCCTGGCTGATCGCGACCGGCAGGGGCTTCGCCACCGCCGACCCGATCACCGGCATGAGCAACAGGGCCGTCGCCGTGCTCGACACGGGGGAGGGCGCCGCCCGCCGCGTCGAGCCGGGCGTGCCGCTGAACGACCAGGGGTCGCTGCTCGCCTTCCTCGGCAACATCAGCGCGCTCGGTACGAAGGGCACAGTGCTCATCCAGAGCCTCGAGGGTCCCGACGGGGTGGTGCGCCACGTCGTCCAGGCGCCCGGCATGCGGGCGGGCACGCCCGACAACGACTCGCCCCAGGACCTGCTGGGGGCGTTCAGCAGCGCGGTCCTCGACAGCAGCCCCTACAGCCGCGCCCTGGCCAGGGCCGTCGAGGACTACGACATGCCCGAGGGCGCCGAGATGGCGCTGATCGGTCACAGCGCGGGCGGCGCCGCGATCATGAACCTCGCGCAGGACCCCGGCTTCTGCGCCCGCCACACCGTCACCCACGCCGTCGCCGTCGGCGCGCCGATCGACTTCAAGAAGCCGGCGGACCCGCGCACGTGGGTCGCCAGCGTCACCAACCAGCACGACATCATCCCGACCCTCGACGGCCAGGGCGCGGGCGGCTGCTTCGACCTGCATCCCGACTGGTACGTGGTCGACTACTTCGACGCCACTCACCTGTTCCCGCTCTGCCACAGCATCGAGCACTACATGGCCAACCTGGCCGACGACCTTCCTGAGGCGAGGGCGACGATCGACGAGCGGCTCGCGCCGTACCGGGGGAGGGTGGTGCGGTCGCAGGCCTACCTGCTGTTCGACCGCGTGCCGTACCCCGAGGGCTTCCCGTTCCTGACGGTGCCGACCCGCGGCGAGGGTACGGCCGAGCTCCCCGTCAGGTGCCAGGAGGGCAGCGCGTTCACGGCGTACTTCGCCGCCGACGCGGTCGCGGCGGCCGAGCTGCTCCAGGGGAGCGGGCTCGGCCCGGCTGCCGGGTTCGGCGGGCGGGCGCTCGTGGCGCTGCACGTGGCGTGGAACCGGCGGACCAGCGTGGGCGCCTACCGAGAGCTCCACCTCGGGGTCGTGCTGCCCGACCCGTGGCGGCGCGGCTGGGCCGACCTGTTGCGGGCGGCGGACCGCAGGCGCTCGGGATGGTTCACTGTCGCGTCGGCGGTGGACCGAGCCGACGTCGCCTCCATGGTGGCGCGGCTGTGGGGCGGCGTGCCGTACGAGCTGCCCATGCGGGTCGGGCTGACGGGCGGCGCGGTGAACGTCTCGGTCGGTGACCTGCTCAGCGTGCGCGGGCGCCTCGGCCCCTGGGTGCCGCTCGGCGACCGCGACCTGGTCGGCTACGCGCGCGACGGCGGCACCGTGCTGCGCTCCTGCGTGCGCACCCGCGGCAGGGGCAGGGCTCATCCGGCGCCGGGGGTGCGACTGGGCGTCGCGCTGCGGTCGCATCCGCTGGCCGACGCGTTCCGCCGGCTGGGTCTCGACGGGGCCCGCCCTCTGCTGTGCCTGACGTCCCATGCCCGCCGGACGCTCACGGACGTGGCCGTGCCCGTTCTCATCACCTGACACGAAGGAGCGGAATGCCGGCGGTACCCGAAGTGATCGCGGCCCATGCGATGGTCCTGCGGAGCGACGCCCGCGCGCTGGCCGAGTGCGCGGAGCGGCTGCGAGAGATCGAGGCCAAGTTGGAGGAGGCGGGAGCGGCGCCGCCCTGGCTGCGCCAGTCGGTACGCGCGCACCTCGCCGCCTGTGCCGCGGCCTCCGCGGACCTGACGGAGGCCGCGGCCTGGCTGTGCCGCTACGCGGCCGTCACGCAGCCTCATGCACGGCACGCGCCGCGCTGAGCCCCGATTCCAGAGCCCCCTCGATCCAGGCGTGCCAGAGCGAGCAGTGTTCCCCCGCGAAGTGGACCCTGCCCTCTGGCGCGATGATCGCCTCGTGCAGGCTGGTCTGCTGGTGGGGCTCGAAGAGCGCGAACGCCCCCGCCGCGTAGGGGTCGTCGTACCAGGCGTGCGAGAGCCCGAACTCGAAGTGGTCGTGGATCTCCGGGTGGATCTTGGCGACGTCCTCGAGCGCCTGCTCGACCCGCTTCTGCGGTGACATCGCCCCCACCGCAGAGCGTCCTGGCCCCAGGTGTAGCTGGCCAGCAGCACCGAACGCTCCTCCTCCCGCGTCTGGTGGGAGGGGTAGCAGATGCGCCTGATCGGCAGGTCGGTGACCGTGGTGCCGCCGACGATGCCGTCGCTCGACTCCCAGAACGGCCGCCGCACCTGGAAAAGGATCTTGGTGGAGGCGTTGTAGTTCAGCTCGCGGATGGCGCGCTGCTTGCGGCGGGAGAAAGCGGGGTTGGTCTCGATGTCGCGCAGCACCGAGAACGGGATCGTGCAGATGGCGTGGTCCCCGGTGATCGCCGTCCTGCCCGAGCCTGTCCTGACGTGCAGGGTGACCGACGAGCCGTCCTGCTCGATGGCGGTGACCTCGTGCCCGAACCTGATGTGGTGCCTGAGCTCCCTGTAGAAGGCGGTCGGCAGCAGGTCGCTGCCGCCCTCGATCTCCTGCATGTCCTCGAACGCCCGCCCGATGATCTCGCGGAACTGCTCGATGACGGCCGCGTTGAGGTTGGCCTCCCTGAAGCTCATGACGCCGTAGAGCTCGATGGCGCCCTCGGAGAAGCCGCGTTCGCGCAGGAAGCCGCGGATGGAGTAGCGGTCGTACTCGGCGCAGATCCGGTCGAGCGCGTTCTCTCCCTCCTGCGCGTACAGGTCGTGGATCTCCTGCGTGGCCGTGCGCCAGAGATCCTCGTAGGACCTGCCGCGCTCGTGGTCGGCCAGCTCGAAGTCGATGATCGCCGGGTCGGCGTTCAGCTGGGCCATGGTGGTCCTGACGCCCTGGATGTAGGCCAGGGTCCGGGGATTGCCCATCACGAACGGCCGCAGCCGCAGGCCGAACCGCTCGCAGTAGGCCAGCGTGAGGTCGTGCACGCGCGGGATCCGCATCGCGCCCGCCTCGGCGTACAGGCCTGGCGCGAAGCCGCGCAGGGTGAGCACCCTGCCGCCGACTCGTTGCTGGGCCTCCAGGACGATCGGCTCGTGGCCCTGCCGCATCAGCTCGTAGGCGGCGACGAGGCCGGCCATGCCGGCGCCGATGACGAGCACGCGCTTGCGTGCCGTACCGCCGCCGCCGAGTCCGCGCCGGGCGGTGGCGACCAGTTCGGCGGGCACGCGGAGCCGGTGGCCGGGTTCGGGTCTGGCGAAGGCGCCGTCGGGGACGGGGGACGCGTTGGTCGGGGGGATCGACATGACTGTGATGCTTCCCGCCCCGACGGCTCGCACAACGTCGCTGACCTGCGGAAATATCGCGCATATCGCCGCAGTGGCGACTTGTCGGGCGGCGGATTCGCTATGTTCGGGATGTGTCCATTCATGCCGTGCTGGCGGAGGTCGGCCCGAGGCTCAGACGGCTGCGCACGGACAGGGGCGTCACGCTGACCGCGCTGTCCGAGGCGACGGGGATCTCCAAGAGCACGCTGTCGCGCCTGGAGTCCGGCCTGCGCCGGCCGACCCTGGAGCTCCTCCTCCCGATCGCCCAGGCGCACCAGGTGCCCCTGGACGAGCTCGTCGGCGCGCCCGAGGTCGGAGACCCCCGCGTCCGCATCGCCCCGCGGCAGGCGCACGGCATGACCGTCCTGCCGCTGACCCGCCAGCCAGGCGCGATCCAGGCGTTCAAGCTGGTCATCCCGGTCAGGCGGGCGACACCCGAGCCGCGCACGCACGAGGGCTACGAGTGGCTCTACGTCCTGTCGGGACGGCTGCGCCTCCTGGTCGGCGAGCACGACCTGATCCTGCACGCAGGGGAGGTCGCCGAGTTCGACACCCGCCTGCCGCACTGGTTCGGCAGCGCGGGAGACGGGCCCGCCGAGGTGCTCAGCCTGTTCGGCAGCCAGGGCGAGCGCATGCACGTCAGAGCGAAGCCCGAGCGCTGACCGCCCGGACCTTCGGCCGCCGGGGTCAGGGCAGGCGGCCGACGGAGGCGAGCGCCTGCTTCAGCAGCACGCCCTGCCCACCGATCATCTCCTGCTGCACCATCGGCGACGCCGCCTCCTCGGGCGTGAACCAGACCAGGTCGAGCGCGTCCTGCCGCGGCCTGCAGTCACCGATCACGGGGACGATGTAGGCGAGCGACACCGCGTGCTGGCGCGGGTCGTGGTACGGCGTGACGCCGGCCGTCGGGAAGTACTCCGCCACCGTGAACGGCTGGGGCGAGGCGGGGATGTGCGGCAGTGCCACGGGCCCGAGGTCCTTCTCCAGGTGGCGCATCAGCGCGTCACGGATCCGCTCGTGGTGCAGGACCCGCCCGGAGACCAGCGCCCTGCTGACCTCGCCGTCGGCGGAGATGCGCAGCAACAGGCCGACATGGGTGACCACTCCGGTGTCGTCGACCCGTACGGGGACGGCGTCGACGTAGAGGATCGGCATCCGTCCGCGCATCGACTCCAGCTCGTCCGGAGCAAGCCACCCAGGCACGGTTTCGGTATTTTCGATCATTCGCTGATGGTACTTCCCCCTGGTCGCCGTGGAGGGAAGGACGCGGCGTGAGTCAGTGAAGCTCCCGATGGGCGAAGACACGCCCGAGCCTATGGAACGGAAGGCTTTATTCTGATAGAGTTGGAACAGAACAAGCCGTTCCGTTCAGGAGGAGCATCACATGACCGAGATCCGCCCCTTCCGCGTCGAGGTTCCGCAGGCCGACCTGGACGACCTTCAGGCACGGCTGGCGCTGACCCGCTTCACCGACCAGATCCCCGGCAGCGACTCGGAGTACGGCGTGAGCGTCGCGTGGGTCAAGGAGATGGTCGACTACTGGCGCAGCGGCTACGACTGGCGCGCGTGGGAGACGAAGCTGAACGCCCACCCGCAGTTCACCACCGAGATCGACGGGCAGAACATCCACTTCGTCCACGTCCGCTCGGCCAAGCAGGACGCGCTGCCGCTGATCCTCACGCACGGCTGGCCCGGCACGGTGGTGGAGTACCTCGACGTGATCGAGGACCTCTCCCGCGACTTCCACCTCGTCATCCCCTCACTGCCCGGCTTCGGCTTCTCCGGGCCGACGACCGAGAAGGGCTGGAACAGGTACAGGACCGCCAAGGCATGGGCCGAGCTGATGGCCCGCCTGGGCTACGAGCGCTACGGCGTGGTCGGCAACGACGGTGGTTCGCTGGTCTCGCCCGAGGTCGGCAGGGTCGACCCCGAGCACGTGGTCGCCGTGCACGTCACCCAGATCTTCTCCTTCCCCACCGGCGACCCCGCCGAACTGCAGGACCTGACGGAGGACGAGCAGGCGGCGATGCGGCACCTGCAGTGGTTCTGGGAGAACATGGGCGCCTTCAACCAGCTCCAGTCGCAGTCTCCGCAGACCCTGGCCCACGCGATCGCCGACTCGCCCTCGGGGCTGCTCGGCTGGATGGGGCAGCTCATCGGGGGACACCTCGACCGGGACTTCACGCTGACGAACATCGCGATCCACTGGTTCTACGGCACCGCGGGCTCGTCGATCCGGTTCTACTACGAGGACGCGAAGGCCGAGCACCCGACCGAGCCGACCACGGTGCCGATCGGCCTGGCGGGCTTCGCCAACGACTTCCAGTCGATCCGCCGCTTCGCCGAGCGCGACCACAAGAGCATCGCGCAGTGGAACACCTACGACGTCGGCGGCCACTACGCCGCGCACGAGGTGCCCGAGGTGCTGGCCGGTGACGTCCGCGCCTTCTTCGCCGGGCGTAGCTGACCTCGGAGGCGGAAGGGGGTCGTGGGACGCCACGGCCCCCTTCGCCGTAGGATTCCTGCGGTCAAACCGCCACAAATGCCTCCATGCGGCGAGATTCCTGTTATCCCGTCGATCCAGACACGTCTCCGTCTCCAAGCGAAGGGACCGGCTCGGGCCGGGGTGAGGTCTTCGTGCCCGGAGTCCTCGTCGGGGCCTCGGCGGTCGACGCGCCCGCGGCAGTCGTCGCCTTCACGGGTGCTCCCGCCGCGGCGTTCACCGTCTCGGGCGCGTTGCCCGCTCCGCCGAAGAGGAGGATCCCGGCGACGACCGTCGCCGTCGCGCCCGCTCCCGCCGCCAGGAGCCTGCCCCGCCCGCTGTGGTTCTGGTGCATGCAAGTCGCTCTCTCTCATGTGCGCCGGTCGGTCCGGCGTGTGGGAGATCGGGCGGCGAGGCGGCGATAACGGATTCTGCGCAGATTTGTTGGATCACTCGCTTCTGGTCCGCCACACCGCCAGTGACGTCAGGAGCGTGAGCAGCGCCCCGAACCACAGGACGCCGGTGATGGCCACCACGTCGGCGACGACGCCGCCCAGCAGCGCCCCCAGCGCGATGGCCAGGTTGAACACCGAGGTGTTCAGCGCGGTGGCGGCCTCCGTCGCGTCGGGCGCGCCCTTGAAGATCCACGTCTGTACGGCCACGGGCACCCCGCCGAAGACGAGGCCCCACAGGATCAGCAGCGCCGACCCGGTGAGCGGGCTCCCCCCGAGGAGCGGGAACAGCGCCAGGATCGCCGCGAGCGCGACGCCGAGCATGATGATGGTCTTCCTGATGTCGCGTGAGGCTCCGGCCCCCGCGATGAAGGTGCCGACCACGCCGGCGACGCCGAAGGCGAGCAGCAGCGGGCTGATCAGGCTCTCGCTGACGCCCGAGATGTCCTGAAGGATGGGGCTCACGAAGGTGAAGGCGGCGAAGTGGCCGCTCACCAGGAGGAACGTCGAGAGCACCGCGGTCCTGACGACGGGGTTGCGGAACTGCAGGGGCAGCTCGCGCAGCCGTACGGGCTCGGTGGCGGGCAGGCGCGGCAGCAGCAGCCACAGGCCCGCGACCACGAGCAGGCCGAGCGCGCCGACGGCGGCGAAGGCCACGCGCCAGTCGGTGAGCCCGCCGATCAGCGTGCCCGCGGGGACGCCGAGCACGTTGGCCGCCGTCGCCCCTCCGAAGGCCAGCGAGGTCGCGCGGGGCACGTGCCTGTCGGGCACCAGCCGTACCGCGATGCCGGCCGCCAGCGCCCAGAACCCGCCGATGCTGATCCCGACGAGGAAGCGTGAGGCGAGCAGGACGGCGAAACCGGGCGCGAAGGCCGACAGCGCGTTCGCCAGGACCATGAGGCCGAGCAGGCCGATGAGCACCACCCGCCGGTCCAGACGGCGGATGGCCACGGGCAGGAGGGGCGCGACGGCCGAGGCGACCAGGCCCGGCACGGTGACCATGAGGCCGGCGGTGCCTTCGCTCACGCCGAGGTCGCCGCCGATGGAGGTGAGCAGGCCCACGGGCAGCTGCTCGACGGTCACGACGGAGAAGGTCCCCACCGCGACGGCCACGACGCCCAGCCAGGTCTTCAGCGATACCCGTTCGTCGGGATGGGCTGTGGTGGTCATGAGGACTTCCTGCTCAGGGTTTGGCCGGCGACGAGCGCGCCGAGCGCGATGGCGAAGCCGGCGATCTGCCAGCCGGTGAGGGTCTGCCCGAGCACCAGCAGACCGGCCAGCGTGGCGACCAGGGGGTTGGTGAGGCCGAGCAGGGAGACGGAGGTGGGCGCGAGGGCATCGATGCCGCGGAACCAGAGGGCGTAGGCCAGAGCGGTGCCGATGATGCCCAGGTAGGCGAAGCCGAGGAGGTTCTGTCCTGTGAAGGTGGAGGGCAGGCCCTCTGCCGCGAGCGTGAGCGGCGCCAGGACGAGCCCGCCGATGGTGAGCTGCCAGCCGGTCATGACCAGAGGCGACTCGGGCTGCCCCCACTTCTTGGTCAGGACGATGGCCGCTCCCATGAGCGAGGTGGCCAGCAGCATGGCGCCGATGCCGAGCGGGTCGAGGCGGGCCTGCGCGGTCAGGGTCAGCAGGGCCACGCCGCCGGTGCCCGCCACGGCGGCGTACAGCACGGCGCGGGCCGGCCTCGACCGCAGGATCACCATCGACAGCAGCGCCACGACCAGCGGCTGGACCGAGCCGATCGTGGACGCGACCCCACCGGGCAACCGGTAGGCGGCGAAGAACAGCAAGGGGAAGAAGGCGCCGAAGTTGAGCATGCCGAGCACCGTGGCCTTCCACCACCACGAACCGCGAGGCAGGCGACGCGTCATGGCCAGCAACACCAGGCCCGCCGGCAACGCTCTCAAGGTCGCGGCCAGCAGTGGCCTGTCCGGCGGCAACAGCGTCGCCGTGACCACATAGGTGGTTCCCCAGCTCACGGGAGCGAGCGCGGCCATGGCCAGGTCGCTCGTGTAGCGGGTGCGCGCGATCGGCGGAGCCTCGATCGTGGTCACATCGATCACCTCTCATTGATAATCTCAACGTTGAGATAACATCACCATGTGTGTGTGAACGTCAAGTCTGTGAACGTTGAGATTATTTCCGTTGAGAGGACTGGTTATGGCGGACGCGGTGGACGCGGTGATCGCACAGTGGAACAAGGAACGACCTGACCTCGACGTCTGGCCCATGGGCGTCGTCGGCAGGCTCTCGCGGCTGTCCCGCCTCGTGGAGCAGACGCTCAAGCGGTTCTTCGCCGAGCACGGGCTCGAGAGCTTCGAGTTCGACGTGCTGGCCACGCTGCGGCGCTCGGGCTCGCCGTACGAGCTGACGGCCGGGGCGCTGCTCAAGGCGGCGATGGTGACCTCAGGGGCCATCACCAACAGGATCGACAGGATGGAGGCCAAGGGCCTCGTCGAGCGCATCCGCGACAGCGAGGACCGCAGGTCGGTACGGATCAGGCTGACCCCGGAGGGGTTGCGCCTCGTCGACGAGCTGGTCGGGCTGCACGTCGAGAACGAGATCAGGATGCTCTCCGCGCTCGGCCCCGCCGAACGCGATCAGCTCAGCGGCCTGCTGCGCATGCTGCTCGAGTCGATGGGAGACACCTCACTCGACTGACCTCGGAGCGGGTCGGCACGCGGCTGTCGAGAGGACAGGAGCCTTGCCCGTTGAGAATCGAACGGGCAAGGCTGCCGTCCCTTCGGTGGACATGAAAAAAATAACCTATCCACTGCCTGATTCGATGGTTATTCGGGGCGCTGCCTCGTGCATTCTGAAAACGTCAATCACGTGCTTTCCGGTGCCCGCGAAAGCGTCGCGAAGGTCTCCCGTCGAGACCAAGTTCGCGCCGCAACGCGCACTCTATTGCCAACTGTGCGGCGACTACGGCAAATGGCCCGCGTGTCGCAGGGGGCGGCTGGGTAGAAGGACTTTCTCCAGGGAAAGATCGCGTGGTGAACCGATGACCAGGACCAGACGAGGACTGTCGGCCATCCTACTTTTCGGCTGCTTGGGAAGCGGGTATGGCACGCCTATTGCCGGGGAACTCGCCGTGACCGCGGCAGTGGAAATGCTCGGCGTCCCCTATTCGTGGGGCGGCGGCGGAGCGGACGGCCCGAGTTTTGGAAAGGGCCGCGGCGCGCTGACATTCGGATTCGACTGCTCGGGGCTCGCGCAGTACGCGTGGGCCCAGGCCGGGGTCCGCATCGGGCGCACGGCGCGGGAGCAGGGGAAGAAAGGGTGGCGCGTCCCCGAGGGGCAGGTGCGGCCGGGGGATCTCGTCTTCTACGACAGCGATCCGGCGTCGCCGGGGCCCGAGCACGTGGGCATCGCCGTGGATGGGGAGAGGATCGTGCACGCGCCGTCCACAGGAGGGTACGTGACCTTCGCGCCGCTGATCAGGCGCGGATACATGGGTGCGGTCCGCCCCGCCGAGACGGCTCCGGCGACGTCTGTGGTCGCGACCGGATAACCGGAGATCTCCAGCGGGACGGACTCGCTTACTACCGTTTCAGGTGACGGTGAACCGCTCTGGAGCGTGGCCGTCATCTCCTGAAATGCCTGGGCTCGGCCCAGGCGCGCGCCGTTCCGAACGGCGTTACCAGCCTCGTGCCATGCTGGGCGCGATGGGCGGTCCGCTCCAAAGAAGCGGACCGCACCGCTGACACCTGAAAGAACTGCGCCAGGAGGGGGATTGCAATTCATTTCATCGGGACGGATGGGTGTCAGAATTATCTCGCGTCCAGCGAGCGACGGACTAGTCCTCGCACCACTCGAACTCCTGCTGGTTGTTGGCCAGCAGGTTGACGGTGAGCGGGCTGTTCTGGAAGGTCAGAATGTTGCTCAGCACGCCACCGATGAGACCGCCGGCGGCGACGTTGGAGTTGTTGCACTCGTTGTCACCCTTCTCCGGCTTGGTGTAGTTGTCCGCGTGGGCGGCGGTACCCGCGAAGACGGTGGTGGCGATGGCTGCACCAACGAGAATGCGACGAAGCATGTTTGTTGTCCTCCGTTGAGATGGCCCGCGGATAACCGCTGCCGTTAGTTGTTTTATGGCGAGAGCACCAAAGCGCTCGGCAATCATAATGGATTATCGCTTGCTGGCTTTCAAGTGCAATCCCATCCTGCCAGGACCAAAGGTCAGTATTCTTTCGGTAGTCTTGGGGCTCTTCCTCTAAACCTGGACCCCCGAGAATCTATGTATTACGCGGGGCGTTCCTTGCCTGCGGTCGAGAAACGGTCCTCGTTTTTTTGTTCTCTCTTGGGCAGCGGAAAACTCAGGCCGGTCGGGCGAATCGGCGGGAGGTCGGGCCCGCTGACTCCGTTCTGGTGTCGCGTTGACTAGCCGGACATCTCGGCCGTCACCCCGAAAGCCCTACAGGAAAGGGGAAACGGCAGAATCCCTGTCAGGAACGGGCGATAGTCTCAGGGCGGACACTCCACACCTCCTTTAGCAAAGGAGGCGTCCTGGGGCATGCCGGCTGAGTATGTCCGGCCACAATGCCGCAAATGTCCTATATGTGCCATATCGCGCCATAATGACGCCGCGCCCGCGAGGCAAAATGCGACTGGAGTACTAATGGCGCGCTTTCGCGGGTATGTCCCTCTTTCTCTTTGAGTATCGAGTCTTGGGCGTCATATGGGGAGCGTTCACGGCTGACACGGTCATGCGCTGGGTAGATCGCCGCTACCCAGGTCTGTCACGAAGTTCGTACTTCTGCAGGCCATGC
This sequence comes from Nonomuraea sp. bgisy101, assembly GCF_057708945.1. NCBI lineage: Bacteria > Bacillati > Actinomycetota > Actinomycetes > Streptosporangiales > Streptosporangiaceae > Nonomuraea > Nonomuraea sp. bgisy101. The sequence continues at coordinate 173,998 of NZ_JBYITD010000003.1, read as the reverse complement.
ATGACACGAAATGGACAAAAATGACGATACAGACCGGCCTTCCGCAACGACGCGGAAGTGTTCGCAAGCTGACGCTGGCCACCCTCGCCATGGGTGCGCTCCTCCTGCCCTCCGCTCAGGCGTGGGGTGCGTCAGGCGCTGTTCTCGCCGGAGTCCAGACCGCGGCTCAGCCGGCGGTCCTCTCCTCGGTAAACTCGCCGCTCGGCTGGCGCAGCTGCTGCCACCGGAACCACGGGCACCGCTGCCGGTGCAAGCAGGGCCCCCGCGGTCCGCAGGGCCCCAGGGGTCCGCAGGGCGCCAGGGGTCCCCAGGGTCCTGCCGGTCCCAAGGGTCTTCAGGGCCCCAAGGGCGAACGAGGACCTGCGGGACCTGGTGGCAGTGTCGCCACCGCGTTCCTCAAGGACAAGAAGTACGTCGCGACGGCGACGAACGACGGCAGGACCCTCGTGCGCGACCAGCGCACCGGCTACTGGGAGGACCTGTCGACGGTGGAGGACTACCCGGGTAACGTCGTCGCCGTCGCCCTGGCGGTCTCGGGTCCCGAACTGCACGTCGTCGTGCGCAACGCCGAGGGCAAGATCGCGCACAGCTCGTGCACGGTGTACCCCAAGCCCGGCCACGACGACAACCAGGACTGGCCCGCCAACTGCTCGCCGTTCTGGGACCTGACCCCGCCGAGCTAACATCCCGCTCTCGCCCGCACAGGGCGCACGAGAGCCGGCCACCGCATGATCACCCGAGATCATGCGGTGGCCGTGGCGTGTCAGATGAAGGTGCGGGCGGTCCACAGCTCGGGAAAGACCGTGCGCGCCATGCTGCGCTCCAGCCAGACCAGTCCCGCCGACCCGCCGCTGCCGGCCTTGGCACCCATCGCCCGCCGTACGGCCTGCAGATGCTGGTATCGCCAGTCGCCGAAGCCCTCGGCCACGTCCGCCAGCGCCTCGCCGAGCATGCGCAGGTAGTTGCCTGGCCCGGTGTCGCCGTAGATCGACACCCACGCGTCGACGACTCCCTCGCCGCCGGCGACCAGGCCGCGGCGCTCCAGCAGCGCGATCACCTCGTCCCACAGTGATGGTGACTCCAGGCTGTCCACCAGCTCCGCGTAGACCTCGGGCTGGCGCCTGAACGGCCGGATCAGCGACTCCGTCTTGAGCCCGAGCGCGAACTCCAGGTGCCGGTACATCGCGGACTGGAAGCCGGAACCCTCACCCAGCAGGTCCCTGAAGCGGTTGAACTCGGCGGGCGTCATCCAGCGCAGCCCGCGCCAGGCGGCGTTGAGCCCGTCCAGATGCAGCGCTGCCCTGCGCAGCGGGGCGAGCGCGCCCCACACGTCGTCCTCGCGCAGCAGGCCCTGTGCCTGGCGCAGCTCGAAGCGGATCAGCCCGAAGTACAGCTCCATGATCTGGCTGATCATCAGGAAGGACATCTCGCCGGGGTCGTCGCTCAGCGTCCGCTGCAGCGTGTGCAGCGTGCTCGCGCGAACATACCGGTCGTACGGCACGTGACGGTCGAACTCGAGCGTCGGCGCACCGCCGTTGGCGTCGGCTCTCTCGTCCCTCTCGACGGCGGTGATCGGCATGACTTCCATGCGGCTCATCCTGCCTTCGCGACCCGTCAGTTGGAATGCCGATCGAACGGTCCTTAGGCTGTTTACCCCTACGTTCGTGGCGGATTTCGCCTTGCGGCCTTTGGAAGTGAAAGTGGACGATCTGGACTGGTTGTTGCTGGGTGAACTGCAGGCCGACGCTCGGCTGTCCTTCAGCGAGCTGTCGCGCAGGGTGCACCTGTCGCCTCCTGCGGTCGCCGAGCGGGTGCGCAAGCTGGAGGAATCGGGCGTCATCGGCGGTTACCGCGCGCACGTCGACCCACGGCACACCGGCCGCAGCGTGGTCGCGCTCGTCACGATGTCCTGCTACGGGCCTGGCTGCGTGCTGCGCCACCCGGAGATGCTCGACTCACCCGACATCTTCGAGGTGCACAGGGTGACCGGCGGCGCGTGCTGCGTGCTGCGGGTCGCGGTCGCCACGATGGAGGACTTCGAGTCACTGATCGACAGGCTCGCGGCGTACGGCACGCCGTCCAGCTCGATGGTCCTGTCCAGCCCCGTTCCCTGGCGGCCCACCTCGCCCTGACCAGCGGTGTAAGTGATCGTCAAGTGACGCTTCCTACGATCCGCCCCATGTTCAGACGTTGGTTATCTCTGACCTCCTATGCTCTCGCGGCTCTCCTCTTCGCGGTCAACGCGGCCGCCATGAACGCCATCGAGGACCTGGTCGCCATGGGCCATGACACCACCCCGTCCGCCGTCGGTTGGGCGGCGGACGCCTATCTCATCGCCCTGGCGGGGGTGCTGATCCCGCTGAAGGCGCGCAGGAGCGTGTTCGTCTCGGCGGTGGCGCTCTTCGGCCTCGCCTCGCTGGTGATCGCCTTCACCGAAGGGGCAGGCCTGCTGATCGGCGCGAGAGCCGTACAGGGACTGGCCGCCGCGGTGGCGCTCAGGGCCGGGCTCGCGCTCCTGGTGGCCGCCTTCCAAGGGGGCAGGATGTGGCCGTTGGTCGCGGCGGTGGCCGCGGCGATCGTCGTGGGTTACCTCGGCGGAGTCGTCTGGGGCGCCTACGTCGCCGAGATGTTCTCCTACAGGTGGATCTTCCTGGCCAACGTGGTGCCCGTCGCCCTGGTGGCGGCGACGTTCGTGCCGCGCGCGCCGCAACAGGAGATGGTCGGCGCACCCGCCTCCTGAAGGACCCGCCCGTCACGTCTGCGGGCGTCACCACAGGACCCCTTCGTCGCGATCGCCGGGTGTTGGGCGACACTGGTCGCGGCAGATCTCGGCGAGAGGGGACCCCCATGCGTTTCGGCCTCAAGGTCAACCCCGGCACCTGGCAGGAGGCGGCCCAATGGGCGCGGATCGCCGAGGAGGCGGGCTTCGACGGGTTGTGGACAGGCGACAACCTGCGCAACTCGCGTGATGCCGCCACACCGGTGCACGACGGGCCCACGATCATCACCGCGTGGGCCGCGATCACGACGCGGATCAGGGTGGGCCTGTTGATCGCCAACATGGCCTACCGGCGGCCGACCGTACTGGTCAAGCAGGCGGTGAGCATCGACCATGTCTCGGCGGGGCGGTTCGAACTCGGCATCGGCTCCGGCCTGTGGCCTGCCGACCACGCCATGGCCGGGGTGCCCTTCTGGGACCCCAGGGAGCGGGCGGAGCGCCTGCGCGAGTTCGTCGGCGTGGTCGACCGGCTGCTGTCGGGCGACACCGGCGACCAGGCCGGCCCGCACTACCCCCACGCGGGCGCGGCGCTGTCGCCCGCGCCGGTCCAGCCGCGCATCCCGCTCATCGTCGCCGCCAACGGGCCGAAGGGGCTCGCCGTGGTGGCCGACCACGCCGACGCATGGGTGACGTTCACGGGAGCCGCCGCCGAGGACGACTTCTACCAGGCCTCGGTCGAGCGCGGCAGGACCCTCGACGCGCTCTGCGGCGAGCGCGGCAGGCAGGTGCGCAGGATCCTGCTGGCGTACGGCTCGATCACGCCGTGGGCCTCGGTCGACGACTTCGCCAGGATGGTGGAGCGTTACGAGGCGATCGGCTTCGACGAGATCGTCTGCTACGCGCCCAAGCCCGAGGAGCGCGCCGTCTTCGACAAGGTCGTCAGCCGCTTCGCCTGACCGCTAGGGCTCGGCGTGCAGGTCCATGAAGCCGTCGAGCCCCTCGCGGTAGTAGGCGAGGTCGCTCTCCATCCTGGCCCGGGTGAAACGCTCGGGCTCGCGGGCGAAGGCGGCCCTGCCCATGTCCGTCCAGAACGAGTCCGCGCCCAGCTCCTCGGCGCCGTCGGGCACGAACTTCAGCGCCTCGGCGGCGGCGTCGGCGGCGAAGCGCCAGTCCGCCACGATGGCCGCGTACTTCTCGTCCGACGAGGGGTCGACGGCGAAGAACAGGCCCGCCTCGACCGCCCTGCGCCCGTAGGTGGCGCCCAGCAGCACCCACTGCCCCGGGTCGATCAGCTCCGAGATGCCCGTGCCGAAGGTCAGGCCGTCGCGCCGCGCCTCGGCCTCGGCCCGGTAGGGGACGAACACCTCGGCGTCGTCGAGCCTGATCCGCCAGCCCTCTTCCTCCTCGGTCCGTACGGCACGCTCCGCCGCGCCCGGCCCCTCGCCGAGCACGCTCAGATCGAGGTGGACGTAGCCCTCGACGAGGGAGCGCGCGTAGCCCTCGCCGTAGACGCCGTCCAGCCATGACGGCTCGCCGGGGACCTCAGACATGGCGTGCCGCCAGGTCACGGTAGGTGTCACGGACGATCAGCAGGCGTTCGAGCCGGAAGCGGCCCGGCTCGGCCAGGCGCATCTGCCGTCCGCGCTCGGACCAGAACCCGTCGTCCGGCACCTCCTCCTGCCCCGGCGGGATGAACTTGACGACCTCCTCGACCGCCGCGGTGGCCACCGACAGCGTGCGGTGCGCCTCCTGACTGTCGTCGGCGGGCACGTTGCCCGCGGTCAGGTCGGCCACCCACATCCACTCGCCCGCGTCCAGAAGCTGGGAGGGCTCCTGGCCGCCGAACGTCGGATAGCCCGCCGGCATGACGGGCCGCTCGGGCAGCCCGAACAGGAACTCGCGAGCGGCGCCGCAGTCCTCGCACGTGCCCGCGTAGCGGTCGGCGAGCTCCCCTTCCACGCTGACCACCCCCCTGTCCCAGGTGGTCTCGACCGAACCGCACTCCTTGCACGGATGCAGGTCGAGGTACAGATGCGCCTCGTCCCTCGTCCGTGCGACCGCGAACGTCATAGCCTTCCTCTCCTCCGAAGCCCCCATCATGCCCTGAGCGAATCCTCCTGCACCCTCCTGCCGCAGACGCATGGCGCTTCCACAGGGCACAGGCAGGTGAAGGTGTACTCGCGCTCGGGCGGGTACCAGCCGGTCCCGTTGGCGATGCGGCGCATGCGCTCGAGGTAGTCACGCACGCCGCGCGGCTGCGGGCCGTCGATCAGCGCGGCGACCTGGTCGAGCAGCGCGCCGTTGACCGTGGCCCTGAACCTCTCCACGCCCCCGTTCATCAGCCCCATCTGGTGGGCGAGTTCGGCGAAGACGCGCATCCTGCTCGTTCGCTGCTGCGCCGTGGCCGTGGCCACCTGCCGTACGGCCTCGCCCAGTTCGGCGAGCGCGCGCAGGTCGTTCACGGTCAGCACGGTGGCGTTCGGGTCGCCGGAAAGGACCGTGGGGGACGTGGGCATGCCGAGCGCCTCCGCCAGGGCGCCGGCCACCAGGGAGGCCACCGCCCGCTCGTTGGCGCCGATCGAGAAATGGTTCGCGACGTGGTAGACGAGCACGCCGTCCTCGACGGCCACCATGCCAGGGTGGTCGCCCCGGGTGACGTGGACCGACATCGGCGGACTGCCGGGGAGCAGGATGTCGTAGATGCCCCTGCCGAGGTCGCGGACGGCGACGCCCATGGCGGTCGCCGTCCTTTCCACCGCCTGGGCGGTGGCGATCTCGGGCAGGGTGATCGACGTGCCCTGGATCGCCGCGATGTGCGCGGGGGACAGCTCTCCGGCTCTGGCGGCGGCCACCAGCCTGGCCGTCGCGCCAGGGGTGCCCTGGACGAGTCCCGCGGTCTCGGCCTCGGCCCGCAGCGCGGCGGAGACACCGCCTCGGGTCAGGAGTGAGGCGCCGGCCAGCGCCTCCGCGAGGCTACGGAGCCTGGCGAACGTCACCGCGTCGGGAACGCCGAAGGCGGGCGTTCCCGTCAGCAGGCCGGCGGGTGCGGGGCCCCGGCCCAGCAGGCTGGTGGCCGGACGTCCCGCCATCTGGGCGACGTGCCCCGCGATCCGGCCCGCGGCGTCGGCCGCGGCACTCGCCGCGTCGGCGTTCGACGAGACGCCGACCGTCAGCCCGGTGCCGGTCGGGAGGGACGCGGCGGTGTCCGTTTCCGTGAGCGCCAGCGTGAACGTGGAGGCGCCCGCGTTCACCGTGAACACGCCGGGGCGATCCGTGGGCGTGATCGACGCCACACCCGCCTGGGTCGCGAGCGTTCGCAGCGCGTCGGGCGAGGTCGGCAGCGCCCCGACGGCCGCGCCCACAGAGGGGGAACCTCCCCCGCCGAGCAGGTCCGCGATCGTGATCTTCGATGGTCCGGTCTCCGTGACTCTCGGCCCCGATCCCCAGGGGGGCAGGGGCGGTGTGTGCCCGCGCCTGGTGATGTCGGCCGCGATGGTGTCGATCGCGTCGGCGATAGAGCTCTGCGTGACGGGGTCGGTGGCCTGCGCCCACTTGCGCGACATGTGGGCGTGCTCGTTGAGACGCGGCGTCAGGCAGTGATCGGTGCCCTCCGCGTGCTCGCTCTCCGACAGGGAGGTCCTCGCGGCCCCCTGCGGCGCGCCCGCGGCGGCGGCCGCCTGCTCCTGGGCGACGTGCGTGATCTCGTGCACCAGGACGGACGACACCACGGCGGGGTGCGTCCCCGGGGCGATCCAGGTGAGATGCGGGTCCTCGGCCGTGCCCGACCGCAGGTCCGTGGAGCCGAGCAGGCCGTCGCCCGGGACGCCCACGGCCACACGCATGTGCTGGTCGACGCCCCCATGCGACACGACCAGGATCGCGTGGTCTCCCACGGTGCCCGGCGTGACCGGCAAGCCTTGCGCGTTCGTCCATGTCAACCCGTCGACGCCGATGTCGCCGGCCGCGACGTCCTGGCCGACGAGCTCCGGCATGGACAGGGTAGGCATGTCGGCGGGCCTGGCGTGGGCGTCGTACAGGGTGCCGGGTATCGCCGGCGAGGGCGCGCTGATGCCGCCTGCGGCGGCGCCGCCGGCGTTCTGCGCGCTGGCGAGCTGGCCGGCGCTGCCGCCGTCGGGTGCCGCGCTCTCCGCCTGCTGAACCGGCCAGGTGGGCTTGGCCGGTTCGACGTTCACGTTCCTGACCTTCAGGTAGGCGATCACCTGGTCGGTGAACGTGCCGAGAACCGTCGAATCCATGAAGATCTCGTACAGGTCGACGCCGGGGTTGGCCTCCAGGGCGTCGAGCACCTCGGGCGGCAGCGTGGCGATCGCCTCGGCGAAGCCGCCGTCCGCCGTCATGCTGTGGATCGAGCCGTTCGGAGCCACCACGTAGGTGTGCTTCTTGCCGTCCTTCCTGATCTCCACGGAGTACAGCTCGCCGGTCTCCCTGGCCTTGATCCTCGCGTTCGTGAGCTGCTGGACCAGGCTCATCTCCGCGAGCTCGGGGACGAAGCGGTATGTCGGCCTGCCGTCCTCGTCGAAGTTCCAGCGGACGCTGTATCCCCGCGCCTGCATGGCCCTGATCTCCTTCAGGTCAGCCTCGAAGATGGCCATGTCCACCACGCTCGTGGCGGCGCCCGGCATGAACTTGGGCTTGCCCTGCGACTTCTCGACGCCGTCCGGCAGGCGAGCCATGTCCTGGAAGGTCAGGTCCCAGTCCACGCGGGCACGGATGAGCACCACCTTGCCCTTCATGAACTCGCTGGCCTCCACACGACGCCCGTTGACCTCGCTGACGCCTTCCGAGGCCTGCTCGCCTGCGGAGATGCCGCTCGAGGTGCCGCTGCCTTCGTTCGAGTCGCCCATGCTGCCGGCGACGGGCAGCACGCGGCTGCGCCCGGTTCCCAGGTTGGAGGTGCGCATCTCGCGGTCGACCTCGCCGAGCTCGGCCTCGAATGGCTCGGTCAGCACCTCCAGGTCCGACAGGTGCCCCTCGACCTGGACGTTGGTGCCCTGGTTGCGGAAGCCCTTGCGCACGTTGCGGATCAGCGGGTACCCGCCCTCGCCGGCCAGCTGACCGAACCGGCTGGCCAGCGACACGGGCGAGGTCCTGGCCTCCAGCTCGATCAGGTCCTTCTGCGACAGCCGCTCGCCCCTCTTCGACAGCTCGGCGACGATCACGTCGAACAGGGTCGGCTTGTTCGGAGCGTCCTGGATCGAGGACACCATGAACTTCGGAGGGATGTGGAAGCGTCGGGTGTCGACCACTCTCTTCGTGTTCTCTGAGGTGCTCGCCGGCCTGGTCATGCCCTTCGGCAGCAGGCGGACGAGCTGGGCGTCGAGCCTGATCGGGCCGGCTTTCCTGGTCTTGCGCGTGACCCAGTCGACCGCCTTCCGCGTTCTCGTCCTGAAGGGTCCCCGACGCATCGGGGCGACTTCCACGGTGATCTCGAGGGTGTACTCCTGCATGAGCCGGTCCAGGCCGCCGAACTGGGCGAACCGCTGCATCTTGGTGCGCTGCTCGCTCACGTTGGCCGAGAACGACCGGCCCCTGTCGGTCGACAGCCCGAGGCTGTCGCCGTCGACCTTGTCGCCGCTCGACTCTTCCAGGCCGAAGCCGTTGGAGGCGTTGTAGCCCCGGGACACGCCGGTCTCCAGATATCCGTAGAGCTGCCTGATGAGGCCGGCGTGCGGGTTGTGCCCGATGAGCTTGCCCTTGTCCGCCTCCCCCTTGGGCACCAGCTTCGCCCGTACGGTGACCAGCTCGGATCGGCCCGAGGTCGTGTTGACCACGGTCGGGTAGCCCTTGACGAACCCGCGATCGCTGAGCATGGCGTCGAGGTAGCCCTCGGACCGGTCGATCGCCAGGTCGCCGCTGAGACTGCGGGCGAAGGTCGGGTCGTTCGCGAGCGCTCCCGGCGCGACCTGGTCGACGGCCGCCGTGACCGCGTCGAGCATGCCGACGGGCTGTTTCGTGTCGGGGTTCGTCATGGTGAAGGACTCCACCCCGCTCAGGCCCATCACCCCCGCGTACTGGGGCGCCACCTGGACGTTGCTCAGCTCCTCCGTCAGGGCGATCGCGCGGCTCAGCGCGCCGTCCAGCAGCTCCTCCGGGGTCTTGCCCTGGGCGTCGGGGTCGGCCATGGCGGGGGCCAGGCCATCGACCTTGGCCAGCGCCTTCATCAGGGCCTCGGGCGTGTGCTCGTCGGCGAAGGAGACGTCCTCGTTCCTCGCGCGTGCCTCCTGCACGGCGGCGAGATACCTCGGGAGGAGTGAGGTGGCCAGGGACCTGTCCAGCGTCAGTGTGCCGTTGATGAACCTCTCCACGGCGTCGCCCACGTCCTGGAGGGACATGCTGTCCTTCCCGTCGGCGTAGGAGAGCAGCATGTGGTACTCGGGAACGAACATGAGCACCTTCGCGCGCCGGTGCGTGGACTTGGGCGTGCCCGGCATGTTGCCGCCCAGCTCCGCCGGGTTGGCCTTCCCCTCGGTTCCGGTGATCGCGAGGTCGACCTCGGCGATGATCGGGATGTGGTTGCCCAGCAGGATGGTCAGCACCTCGACGCCGAAGATGTCGAGAATGGACTTGCCCCTCGACCGTCCGGCGGAGCGGGAGTGGTTGCCCGAGCCGCCGTCCCTGGAAGCCCCGTGGTCGTCGAGGTCGGACATGCTGAGCGACGAGCCGGTGCCGTAGCCCAGGCTGCCGCCCCACGAGATCCCCGCGCTGCCCAGCGAGAGGCCGATGTCGCCCATCACGAACGCGATCGGCTCCAGGACGGTGCCGCCGGTCATGTCGCCCGAGATGGTGAAGCCCGCCTGCGTCGGCAGCGCCCCCTGGGGTCTGACGCCGAGGCCTGCGCCGTACTGGCCGAGGTACCACTCGGGATGCGCGATGAGGCTGCGCACGTTGGCGGCCGCGGCGAGATAGTGGAAGGCGGGCGAATCGGGCCGCATCCCGGTCGACAGCACCTCCTTCAGGGCCTGCTCCATGCCCGTCGTGTCCATGTGCGCCACCATCGCGTGGGGCATCAGATCGGCGAGCGCCTCCTGGCTGATCGTGTGCGTGTGCCGTGGCTTCGCGGATGGCAGCAGGTCGGCGGCGAAGACCAGCTGGGCCCTGCCGTCCACCGCATCGACCGAGTCCACCTTCGTGCCGTTGCGGAAGATGTCGGCGGACAGCTCGTGCTCCATGTTGATGAGCGCCACCTCGCCGTCGCTCTCACCGAGCCCCACGCGGTTGTACGTGGTCGCCGCGCTCGAGCCGATGTTGCGGGAGTAGGCGGCGTTCGCGGAGCCGCCGACCTTGTGCGTCAGCCCGTCCTGGCCCTCCTCGGGACCGTCGCCGAAGCCCAGGGAGCCTTCGGCCCCCATGTTCCATCCCCTGCCGCTGGCGCGGCCCGCGGTGTCGGAACCGATGTCGAGGTTGACCACGGCCAGGCCCTCGGTACGGCCGACGTACCGCGTCCGCGGATCCTTGAACTTCTGCTTGAGCTTGACGTTCACCGTGTAGTGCTCGGGCGCGCGGTTGAACCCGTAGTGGACCAGGTCGATCGGGATGCCGTCCTGGGCCGCCTGGTCGTAGCCGGCCTCGAGCCGCTGCGGGTTGACCTGGCGGAGGACCTCGCGCAGGTTGGCCCGCTGACTGGCCTGCTCGAGCCGGTTGCCCGAGTACTCCAGGGTGCCGTCGTCGTTGACCTTCGGGACCACGCCGTGCACGCTGAGCTTCTTCAGCAGCTCGAGCGCGAATTCGTCCACTCCCTCCAGCTTCTGCACCAGGGCGGGTCCCGCGCCTCTCAGCTGGCCAGGACCATCTCCCAGCCATGACGGGGGCTGGCCCAGCCTGCCCTTGGGCGGGTCCTTCTTCGGGTCGTCGACGAGCACGGGAACGCCGTCGTCGCCGAGGATGGGCTTGCCCTTGTCCCTCATCAGCGCGTCGCGGCTGACCGGCAGGCCGTAGCGGTAGGCGTCGGCCTCGGGCATCCTGATCAGTGCCCGGCTGTCGCCGCGGACGGGGCGTCTCGCCTGCGCCCCCGTCAGGTGCTGGACCGACACCTCGTGCACGACCCGCACCTGGTAGCCCTGGGTGTGGCCGGTGATGCGCTGGACGCTCGGGTGGATGGCCTGGTCGTTCACGAAGGCGGACTGGGACCTGGAGACCGACCGCGAGCCCTTCCAGCCCGGTCCGATCGTCGGGGTGTACTCGCCCGGCCCGTCGACGTTCTCCAGCTCGGAGAACCCGAGCCCTCCCGAGAGGAACGCGTTCATGAAACCGCTGACACCGCCGCCGCCGGCGGCGACGGAGAAGCCGACGCGCAGCCGCTCCATCCAGTGGTCGCGGCTTCGCCCGCCCACCATGACCGCCGATTCCACGACGACCCGGGACTTCACCGTCACGGTCGCGATGGGTCTGCCGGTGTCGTCGGTGATGTCGCGGATCATGCCCAGCTTGCTGTTGACCGCCTCGCCGAGATTGCTCGGCAGATCCTCGGTCATCATGATGCGGACCTGGTCGCGGACGACGCTCCCGAACGCCGTGTGCTCGTCGTCGAACTCGGCCAGGACGTCGTCGGCCAGCTTGTTCAGCCCGGACATGTTGCTGACGACGGACTCGGGCAGCACGTTCACCCGCTTGGCGGGGTCGATGTATTCCGGGCTGCCAGGGGCCTGGTCGGCGTAGGTGTGCGCGACCCAGAACCGCATGGAGTTCGCGTCATCCGGATGACCGGAGGCGACCGTGATGCCGTCCTCCCAGCCGTTGGTCTTGGCGGACCTGATCTGGACGGTCCAGGTGGCGGCGGCGTCGAACAGCATCGACTCGCCCCTGTTGTCCTCGACCGTTCCGCCCAGGAAGTACTCGGCCGAGCTGGGGCCGCGCGACCATCCGCGTCCGGCCGCGGCACCGACGGACGGGTCGGTGATGTCGAGGAGGGCCTTGGCCCACCCGCCTTCGGGCGCGAACTGGGCGAGCTTGATCCCCCCGTTGAAGCCGGTGCTGCCCGCTTCGGTGGCTTTGATGGTCCTGCCGCCCTGAGGCAGCGTGCCGAGCATGATCTCGGATGCCTTGACCTCGGGGTTGAGGATCTCGACCATGTCGGCGAGGTCGAGCTTGATCTTGATCTCGGCCGACTGCTCGCCGTCGCCCACCCGCATGACCAGTCCGTCGTTCGAGACGATGACCCGGAAGTCGGCGCGGATGATGTGCTCGAGCTCGCTGGGCGTGAACCGCTGGTTCACGCCCTTCGTCTTCAGCAGCTCGTTGAGCTCGTCGGTCAGCTTGGTCAGGTGCGGCAGCCTGGCCGTCGGAAGCGCCGAGGACAGCGTGACCGCCAGCGGGAGCGCCTTGTCCACCGCCGCCTTGTACTGCGTGTGCAGCTCGCCCGCCGTACGAAGCGCGTCACGTGCGGTGGCCGCGGCCAGGACCTTCTCCTGGCCGGAGGACCGCTCGGACAGGACCGTGGCGCCGAGCGCCTTCTCGTAGGCCGCGCGCGTCTGCTTCGCCTTGGCCAGCGCCTGCTCGTACGCCTGGGCGATCCGCAGGTCCCGCTCCTGCTTGGCGAGGTGCTTCTCGCTCTCCTTCTCCTCCTTGCGGGCCCGCGCGTCCTTGGCCCTGTCCTTCATCTTGGACTGCTTCTCGGCCTCCTTCGTGGCCGCTTTGGCGTCCTCGCCTGCCTTCTCCGCGCTGTCCTGCTTGCTCTTGATCTGCGTGGCGAGCTCGGCCTCCGCCCTCACAAGGGCGTCGATCACCTCTCGTAACGCCTCGTCGGTGGCGGCGCCCGTCAACGTGTTGGGCGTGTGGACGGACCGGTCGACGGTGGTGGGGGTCCACGGCGGAGTGGGCGGCACGTGTCCATGGGCGCGTAATTCGCGGGCGACGCCGTCCAGGTCGAGCCGGATCCTCTGGCGCTCCGGCGACTGGGGGGTGGCGAGCCACTGGCGGGCCAGGAAGGCGTGCTCGTTGAGCCGCGCGGGCACGCACTCGTCGACGGTCTCCTTCCTGCCGCCGCCGGGGAGCATCCTGCGGACGACGCCCTGCTTCTGCGAGGCGGGGGCGGCCAGCCTGTGCAGGGTGTCGGTGATCTCGTGCAGCCAGATCCTGGCGACCTGGTCGTCGGCGACCGTCTCGTTGAACGTGACCATGTGCGGCGTCGTCGAGGAGTCCGCACTGACCGTCGTCTCGGCCATGAGGCCGGGGTCGATGTTGAACAGCCGGGGGCGGAAGTGCTGCTTGCCGTGCGACTGGGTGGTGACGATCAGCGTCAGGCCGTTCCACTCCCAGCCCAGCACGCCCTCGTTCTGGAAGTCGGACGCCAGGAGTTCGTCGATGGCGGCGTGGATCCTGTCGAGGGACAGCCGTGACCCGTCGGGCCTGGCGTTGGTGACGAACCTCGTGCCCGCGACGGGACGGGCGGTGACCGTGCCGGGGCGGCTGGCGACGGGCGCGGGGGCGGGGGAGGCGACCGCGCTGAACTCCATGACCTCGGTCAGCGCCGCCAGTGCCTGGGTCCGCAGCATGGCGGGAGAGCTGTGGGCGTGGGCCGAGGCTTCCAGGGTGAAGCGGAGGCGGGCGAGCAGGTCACCGCTGATCACGTAGTCGCCCCGGGCGTCGGACACCACCAGGCTGCCGTCGGCCAGTTCGACGGCGGCGGGGGCGAGGCTGCTCACGGCGTACCGCATGGCGCCGTGGGCGCGCAGTCCCGCGGGCTGCGCGGCGGCCAGGAGAGGGGAGAACTCGTCCTGCGCGGCGTCGGCCAGCTGGGCGTCCAGCATGATCTTGGCGTCGGCGCGCAGCTGGGTGTCGCCGACCTGCCGCGCGCGTTCCTGGAGCCTGTTGGTGAGGCGGTTGACGGCGGCGGCGGGCAGGACGACGTCGGTGTCGCCCATGGGGACGATGAGGCTGCCGTCCGGGAGCATGACGGTGTTCGGGTAGTTGTCGATGAGCGTGCTGGTCACCGCGTCCCTGGCTCTGGCGGCGTGCAGCACACCGCCCTGGGCGAGCTGGGTGTCCTGATCCCGGGTGCCGTTCCTGCCGTCGGTGGACGGAGACGTGTCTTGCCCCGCGGGTGCGGTGGCGGTGTCCGGAGCGTTCTGGGCATCGGTGTCGGGCACGCCGTCGGGCGCGGTGTCGGGCACGCCGTCGGATCCGGTCTCGGGTGCGGTGTCGGCGCTGACGTCGGTGTCCGCCGAGGTGTCGCCACCGGTGTCGCCCGTCGTCTCGCCGGCCGCCGGTTCGCCCGCCTGCTGCGCGCCGGTGCCGTCCCCCGCCTGCGGCGAGAGGGGCGCGGGGTCGGTGGCGGACTCGCCGGTGGCCGCCGCGGGGGACGCCGGGTCGGACATGACGGCAGGTTCGGAGGTGGTCGCCGCCGAGGGGGTGCCGGTGGGCCGCGACCGCTCGTCCCGCTCGTCCTGCTCCTCCCGCTCGTCGGGAGCGGGAGCCGTCTGGCGGTCGGGGTCCGTCGCACGGTCGGGGTCCGTCGTGCGCCGCGAACCCGAAGGGTCCAGGTCGCCTTGAGGCGTTGCCCGCCTGCCCGCGTCCCCCGGGTCCTGGCTCGCCTGCCCCGCGTGCGGGCTCCCCGCGCCGACCGGCTGGCTGGGCCTGGTGCTCGTGGAGGTGGTGTTCACCGGCGAGGGCGCGGTGGGAACGGGGGCGGTCCCGGCGGTCGGGCCGGGTCCGTTGGGGCCGCCGTCCGGGCCGTTGGGCATGGGCGAGCCGGGGGGCGGAGACCCGCCGTACGGTCCGGTCATGCCCGCGCGTGCCGCGTCGGACGCGGCGGCCAGATCGTAGGCGGTGGCGAGCGAGGTGGTGGGGTGGGCCAGCGCGGTGAAGACCTCAGGGTTGAAGGGGCTGATCGACGTGGTACGTCCGACGCCGCCCCAGAACGCGCCCTGCAGCGCCTCCTCGCTGAACGGGTTGGTCCACTGGCCGTAGACCACCCCGTTCGCCACGAAGCTGCCCGCGGGCGAGGCCACCATGTTGGTGAGGCCCGTGTTCAGCGCCCGTCCCGCGAAGCCGGGCACGCCGCTGGTGATGCGGGAGACCGGCCCCGCGACGCCCATGCCGACGACGGCGCCGGTACCCGCGCCGATCAGCGCGGCCCGCGACTTCTGCCAGTCCCACTCCTCTCTGGTGCCCATCTGGATCTGCTGGTGCTGGGCCCAGCCGTCGATGAAGCCCTCCTCGCCCATCTCCTCGACGAGCTCCTTGCCGACCGGCGAGCCCAGGACGCGGGTGATGAGACCGCGGCCCGTCGCGCCGCTCAGCGCGGTGACCCTGGCCAGGTTGACCGCGCCCACCTCCCTGCCCGCCAGGGTGGCGAGCCGGACGAGGATACGGCTGATGGCCGCACGGGCCGCCGCGGCGTAGGGGCCGACCAGCGGGGCGGTCGAGCCCGCGGTGAAGAAGGCGGTGAACAGCCAGATGGCGATGGCGACGACCGTGACCCAGAAGGCCACGTTGATGGACAGCTTGGAGTACTGCGTCTCGACGGCGAAGTCGCTGGTCTTGGCCGAGTACGCGGCCGAGTTCCTGCGCACGCCCGCCACGCCGGACTGCGAGCCGAACAGGGTCCTGGCCCACTGCGTGAACGTGGCGGTGGAAGGCGCCTGGTAGCCCGAGACGATGGCACGGACCGCCTTGCCCGCCGGTTCGGTGTACGGCTGCATGCCGTCGCCGAGCGCGTCCCACGCCTGGGCGAGCTCCGACAGCTTGCTCTCGCTGGCCTCGGGCCACTTCTGACCCGCCGACAGCAGCGGGATCACCACGTAGACCACCCAGTCGGGCAGGGCGTCGGTCTCCCACGCGGGAGTGACGTCCCTGTCGATCTTGACCGCGCCTTGGCGGCTGGCCTGACCGCCCTGCCCTATCGTGTCCGTGCCAATGGAGTTCGTGGTCACGCAGCCCCGTTCTGACCTGACCTGGTTCCTACCGTGTGGACGCCGCCGGCGGCGCTCAGACCTCCTGCGTGGCGCCCCGTCGCACGCCGTCCTCGATGGCCTTGTCCGTGCCGAACACGTTCTCCGAGCCCTTGAACACCGTGGGCCCGAGGTCGGCGATCTGGTGGACGAGGTCGTCGCCGTTGGTGAGCAGCGTGTTCGGGGCGTCGTTCTGCATGTAGGACGCCTGGAACGAGCGGCCTTCCGTGCCGCCGCCCCACGGCGCCGCGGCGTTGAGCTCCTTGATCCTCGCCGCCAGCTTCTCGTACGCGGTTTCCATGTCGGAGGCGTTGACGTTCCACTCGGACAGCCCGCGATGGAGCTCGGTCCTGGAGATCATCACACCGGGAAAGGCGCCGTTCATCGCTTCCCACCCATCTGGTCGGCGAGCTGGTTCATCACGGTTTCTAGGTCGCCGTCGAGGTGCGCCTGCATCTGCTCGGCGGGGACCAGCGGGGCGAAGACATCGATGATCTGCTCCTGCGCCTTGGCGGCGGCCCGCTGGACTGTCTCGGCGATCGTGTCGGCCAGGCCTCTGGCGTCGGGATGCCGGTAGATGCGAGGGTCGAGGTCGAGCCGTACGAGCTCGCCGCGCGATCCGACCGTGACCGTCACCAGGCCGTCACGCGACTTCTCCGTCACCTGTACGGCCCTGGCCTTGGCGTGAAGCTCGGCTCCTTCCTCCCGGAGTCGCATGAAGGTCGCGCGCAGCTCGTCCGCATAGGCCTGCAGACCCGCGGTGTCCCTTTCGCCGAAGGACTCCATGTCACCTCCCTGGCCCCATCATGCGCTCCTGCATCGCATGTGTTACTGGCTAGTTTCCGGCACATGAACATCATTCGACAAGAAAGTCCCGCGAATTGCTTATCTATCGCAAGGCCTCACAGGTCCAGTGAGATGGCACGCTCCTGGAGTTCACCCACGTCCGATCGGGGTACCCAGAGGCGGTAGACTCCGCGCTCGATCCGTTCCAGGCCGAGTGCGACCGCCTCGGGCGCCGAGCCGCCGGCGTACTCCAGCAGCACCTCGCCCGCACGCTCGTCGTGGACCAGGAACTCCATGCCGCGCCATGTGCACACCGTGGTCACGAACCACACGGACTCGCACTCGGCGGCGGGGACGGTCCTGACGTGGCAACCGTCCTCGACCTCGGTGAAACCCTCTGCGGGATCGTCGCGGCGCAGCCGCAGCCAGACCTCCAGCGCGGACGCGTCGGGGCTCGCGGGATAGTCGGCGCCCCGCCATCGGGCGCGGTACGGGGACCGGGTCACGAGCGCCGCCCCACCAGGAGCCATCGCCGCAGGTCGCCGTGGTAGAAGGCGCGCCTGTGCTCGGTGCCCTGATAGGTCAGCTCCCAGATCTCCGCGCCATGGGTGAGGCCGACGCCGTACACCTTGTACTCGCGGATGACCTGGTCGACGTTGGGCACCAGGCCGAGCCCGACGAACGGCGGCTCCTCCACCACCCATCCGGCGACCGCGTCACGCCGCTCGTCGTCGAGACCCCCGTACGGCGTGCGGTAGAGGTCGAGCCCGACGGGACGCCAGCGCAGCAGGTTGAGCCCCCCTTCGGGGGTGAGGTAGTCGGGCTGCCCGAGCGCCTCGGCCAGAACGGAGGGCGTGGCGATGTGCGAGACGTCGAGGGCGTGGTGGCAGTAGCCGGAGATCCTGGGCTCGCCGCCGGAGAACAGATCGTGGAGGTCGGAGGGGCGCAGCAGCTTCTGCACCACCGGCACGCCCGCCTCGGGGTCGAGGGCGAGGTCCTGTGCCAGCGTGGGGACGGCGAGCCTGGCGACCGTGCCGGATTCGAGTAGGAAGCTCACAGGTAGTCCCGCGTTGACGGCCAGTCCCCAGCGCGGGTCGGGCCAGCCCGCGGCCAGCTCCACCATCGAGACGATCCTGTGGTGCTCGGTGAATCCCGCGCCGGCGGAGAGCATCGCCTCGGCCGAGGTGTAGGCCGGCATCCACGTGCGCTCGCCGTCCGAGACGGTGGGCCACGCGACCCGCTCGGTCCCCTCGGCGGCGGCTCTTGACATCGGCAGCGCGAAGTCGGCGTCCTTCAGCATGCTCAGGCACAGGGCCGTCCTGCCTGCCTCGAACGCCGCCCAGAGCTGTTCCTCGAAAGGACTGGACGGGTTCTGCACGTTGATCACCCTAATCAAAGGTCGTCCCGAATTCGCATGCCTGGTGTGTGACCTGGGAACACCCGCCACAGAGGGTTCGCAACTTCGGGGGAGGTTCGACCTATGGCTCTCCACACCCAACGCGTGACCGGATGGGTCGGCTGGATCTGGTTCGGCGGCATGTTGATGATCATGTCGGGGATCTTCAACATCATCACCGGACTGAACGCCATCATCAACGACGAGGTCTACGTGCAGACGTTCACGAGACTGCTGTTGTTCGACCTGACCGGATGGGGCTGGATCCACCTGGTCTGGGGCATCCTGCTCACCATCACCGGTGTGGCCGTGAGCGTCGGCAAGGACTGGGCGCGCGTGGCCGCGGTCGTCCTCCTCATGATCAACGCGATCACGCAGCTCACGTGGATCGCCGTCAACCCCTGGTGGTCGCTGGCCGTCATCGCCGTCGACGTGCTGGTCCTGTACGCGCTCATCGTCCACGGCCGCGAAGCGAAGTCGCTCGCCGAGTGACACCTCTCGGATGTATGCGGGTTTTGGGAGTTTTGCGAACTTCTGTATAACCGGCATCGGGAAAGACGAACTCATGGCCGACCTCCGCATGGCCGGGGCCGGGAACGCCGAGCACGACAGGAAGACAGGACCGTCATGAGTCACCTCATCGCCATCTCCTACCCGGACGTCCAAACCGCCACCACGGTCCGCGACAAGCTGATCGAACTGCAGAAGCAGAACCTCATCAAGCTCGCGGACGCGGCCGTCGTCGAGCGCAAGGCCGACGGGAAGATCAAGCTGCACCAGGCCCACAGCCTGGTCGGCATGGGGGCCGCCAGCGGCGCGCTGTGGGGCGGCCTGATCGGGCTGCTGTTCCTCAATCCGTTGCTCGGCATGGCGCTCGGCGCGGCGGGCGGCGCGGCCGGTGGCGCGATGACCGACGTGGGCGTCGACGACAAGTTCATGCGCGAGCTCGGCGCCAAGCTGGAGCCCGGCACGGCCGCCCTGTTCCTGCTGGTCGTGGAGAGCACGCCGGACAAGGTCATCCCCCAGATCGCCCAGTACGGCGGACACATCCTGCAGACCTCGCTCAGCCACGAGCAGGAGGAGCAGCTGCGCGAGAGCGTCAAGGCCGCCACGAGCGGCAGCGTCCCCGCCTGACACCGCCCGAAGGCCGCCCTGAGGAACTGCTGGAGACGACCGACCTGCGGATCGAGCGGATCGCCAGGGAAGCCGGGTTCGGGTCGGTCGCGGTGGTGCGCGAGCCGCTCGTCAAACGCCGCAGGACGTTCACCCGGCTGTTGCCAGGGTTCACCGCAGCACCTGCGTGAGCTGCTCGAGCTCCGCCAGCCGCGCGGCGGGGGAGAGGCGGGCGGCCGTGGCCACGAGGACGAGCTCGGTGACCGCGATCTCGTGTGTCAGCGGCGCGATCGGGCCCGCCGCCTCCCGCGGGAGGCGGATCAGCACGTCCGCGTGGGCCGCCAGCGGTGACTCCCACGCGTCGGTGACGAGCACCAGGCGGGCGTTCCTGGCCCTGGCCGCCTCGACGAACGTGGCGGTACGGGTGGAGTAGCGGCGGAAGTCGTAGGCGACGACGACGTCGGAAGCGCCCAGGTCGAGCAGGGCGCGGGCGCGTTCGGAGGCGGACTCGGGCACGCGCCGCGCGCCGGGGCGCAGGCTCGCGAGCTGGCGGACCAGGTATTCGGCGGCCAACTCGCTGAGCGGCCCGCCGACGGCCCAGACGCCACGCGCCTCGGCCAGGAGCTCGGCCACCGCCGTGAGCTGGGGCTCGGTCACGGCGTCGAGGGCGCCGTCGAGGCCGGAGCGGAGGTCCTCCGCCGCCCTGTGCGTGTCGGGGGTACGCGTGACGAACTCGTGGAGTCGCGACCTGTCGTGCTCGCGGGCCTCGGCCCTGACGGCCGACTGGAAGGCGGCGAAGCCGTCGTAGCCGAGCCGGTCGAACAGGCGTGAGGCCGTCGGCGGGCTGACGCCCGCGCGGTCGGCCAGCGCGCGCAGCGAACCGAGGGCGGCGAACGGGTAGTCGTCGAGGAGCACCCTGACGATCGCCCGCTCGCCGCGCGGCAGTTCGGCGTAGACCTCGCCCAGACGGCTCACGATGGCATCCACGCTGACGAATGTTACACCAATGGCATATATGGAAGAGATGTGAAACGAATGTTACGGTGACGGCCATGAGTACCTGGCATGGTCTGCTGGACAGCGACTACCGGCGCTGGCTTCCGGTCACCGGCGACACCCCGTCCGTCTCCCTCAACGAGGGCAACACCCCGCTGCTGCGCTCGGCGCACCTGTCGGCCGTCACGGAGAGCGACGTCTGGCTGAAGGTCGAGGGCGCCAACCCCACGGGATCGTTCAAGGACCGGGGGATGACCGTGGCCATCAGCAGGGCCGCCGAAGCCGGCGCCGAGCTCGTCATCTGCGCCTCCACCGGCAACACCAGCGCCTCGGCGGCCGCCTACGCCGCGCGTGCGGGGATGACGGCCGCCGTGCTCGTGCCCAAGGGGCGGATCGCGCTCGGCAAGCTCGGCCAGGCCGTACGGCATGGCGCGCGGATCATCGAGATCGACGGAGGCTTCGACGACTGCCTCCGCGTCGCCCGTGAGCTGGCCGCGCACCACCCCGTCGCCCTGGTCAACTCCGTCGACAACGAGTGGCGCCTCGCGGGGCAGCGGACCGTCGCCTACGAGATCGTCGACGCGCTCGGGGACGCGCCCGACATCCACTGCCTGCCGGTGGGCAACGGCGGCAACATCACCGCCACCTGGCGCGGCTACCAGACCTACAGGGCCGCGGGCCTCGCCACCCGGCTCCCGCGCATGTGGGGGTTCCAGGCAGCGGGCGCCGCCCCGCTCGTGCACGGCGCGCCGGTCGCGGCCCCGGAGACCGAGGCGAGCGCGATCCGCGTCGGCAACCCCGCGACGTGGGACGGCGCCGTCGCCGCCCGCGACGAGTCAGGCGGACTGATCGCCGCCGTGACCGACGAGCAGATCTTCGAGGCCTACCGGGAGCTCGCCCGGCGCGACGGCGTCTTCGCCGAGCCCGCCTCGGCGGCCGGGATCGCGGGTCTGCTCGACCTGCACGCGAAGGGCAGGCTGGAGCCAGGAAGCAGGATCGTGATCACGTTGAGTGGCAACGGGCTCAAGGACCTGGAGTCCTCGCTGCGCGACGGCTACGCCTCGACCGAGACCTCCTCTGTCACCGCCGACGTGGCCCGCGCGCTCCTGGCGGTGGGCTGAGCCGCGCCCGATCCCTGGAAGGTGCGCCGGTAGGCGGAGGGCGTGGTGCCGAGGACCTTGGTGAAGTGCTGCCGCAGGCCGTTGCCGGTGCTGAAACCCGAGCGCTCGGCCACCACGTCCACGGGCAGGCGCGTGGTCTCCAGCAGTTCGCGCGCCCTGCCGAGGCGCTGCTGGGTGAGCCATCTGATGGGGGTGAGGCCCGTCTCCTGGTGGAAGCGGCGGATGAAGGTCCTGGTGCTCATCGCTCCCCGCTCGGCCAGCAGGGGAACGGTGAGCGGCTCGTGCAGCCGCTCGAGCGCCCAGGCCAGCACCGGGGCGAGGCCCTTGTCGGGCGCGGGGATCGGCACGGCGGGTGACACGTACTGCGTCTGGTCCCCCTCCCGCTGCGGCGCGATCACCATCCGGCGGCCGACCTCCGCGGCGACGGCCGCGCCGAAGTCGCCCCTGACGATGTGCAGGCACAGGTCGATGCCCGCCGCGGTGCCCGCGCTGGTGAGGATGTCGCCGTCGTCGACGTAGAGGGCCCGCCGGTTGACGCTCACCCGCGGATAGCGCCTGCGCAGCTCGTCGGCGTGCATCCAGTGGGTGGCGGCCTCACGCCCGTCGAGCAGCCCCGCCGCGGCCAGGACGAACGTGCCCGAGCACAGGGCGGCGATCCGCGCGCCCCTCTCGTGCGCCTCGACCAGAGCGGCCAGCAGCGCCTCCGGCGGCCGGTAGGAGCCGTCCGCGCAGGCGGGGACCACGACCAGGTCGGCCGAGCGCATCGCCTCCAGGCCGTGGGGCGCGCGCAGCCACAGCCCGCTGAGCGATTCCTGCTCGCGGTCGGCGGTCCCGCAGAGGGTCAGGTCGTACCAGTCAGGTGTCAGGTCGAGCCGGTTCCTGCCGAAGACCTCGCACGGTACGGCGAGCTCGAAGAGCGGGCAGTCGTCCAGGACGGGGACGACCACGCTGATCCTGGCCATGGCGCAAATCTAGTGGAACACGACATTCATGCCACTAGTGGCCTGGCACCCGCCCCGCGACAGTGGTGTCCATGGACGAAAGAGGACCGCTCGACGTCGGCGCGGAGGAAGGGGCCCGGCTGCTGACCGCCGCCGTGGACCTGGTCGTACGGCACGCGAGGGAGGTGGCCGACGGGCCCGTCGCACCGGCGCGGCCCGGCACCGCCCAGCTGCGCGACTGGCTGGCAGGACAGGACTTCGAGGCGGCGGGGGAGCCGGAGCGCACGCTGCCCGAGGTCATGGCGGCCCTGCGCCGATGGGGCGTGCACACGACGCACCCGCGCTACTTCGGGCTGTTCAACCCCACGCCGACCTGGTGGGGCGTGGTGGGCGAACTCCTCGCGGCGGCGGTCAACCCGCAGCTCGCCGCCTACAGCCACGCCCCCGCCGCCGTCGAGATGGAACGCCACGTGCTGCGCTTCATGGCCGGCCGTCTCGGGCTGCCCGCCGGCACGGTGGGCAGCTTCACGGTGGGCGGCGCCGAGGCGAACCTCACCGCGGTGATCATAGCTCTGACCAGGATGTTCCCGTCCTACGCGGACGCGGGCACGTACGGCCTGCCGCGGCGGCCCGCGCTCTACGCCTCCGCCGAGAGCCATCTGGCCTGGCTCAAGATCGCGCACATGACGGGCATCGGGCGCGACGCCGTCCGTCTCGTGCCCGTCGACGCCGCGCACCGCATGGACACCGGCAGGCTGCGCGAGCTGCGCGAGGCCGACCTCGCCGCAGGGTTCGCGCCGTTCATGCTGGCCGCGACCGCGGGGACCACGGCGGGCGGCGCGCTGGATCCGCTGCCCGAGCTGGCCGCCCTGGCTCGGGAGTGGGGCATGCACTTCCACGTCGACGCCGCGTGGGCGGGCGCGGTCGCGCTGTCGGACACGCTGCGCCCGCTGCTGAAGGGAGTGGAGCAGGCCGACAGCGTCACGGTGGACGCGCACAAGTGGATGTCGGCGCCCATGGGCGCGGGCATGCTCCTCACCCCCCACGCGGAGGCGCTGGCGGAGAGCTTCCGCGCGACCACCTCCTACATGCCCGCCGAGACCGACGACGCGCCCGACCCCTACGCCACCAGCGTGCAGTGGTCACGTCGTTTCGCAGGTCTCAAGGTGTTCCTCGCGCTGGCGATCGCGGGCAGGCCCGCCTACGCCGCGCAGATCGAGCGGGACGTGCGGCTCGGAGAGCTGCTGGCGCGCCGCCTGGAGGAGGAGGGCTGGCGGCGGGTCAACGACACACCGCTGCCGGTCGTCTGCGTGGCCGCCCCTGAGGCGGAGGCGGACGGCCCCGAGAGCAGCGCGGCGTGGCACGCCGCCGTCGCCGGCGACGTGGTCGGCGGCGGGCAGGCGTGGGTCAGCACCGTGAGCCTGGCGGGACGGCCCGCCATCCGGTTGTGCGTGACCAGCCACCGCACGCGGGCCGAGGACATCGAGACCGTGGTGCGGGCCCTCGGCGACGCCAGGAAGAGGAACCATCGCGCGGGCCCGTGACGCCTGCTGCTGCGCGGCGCAGGGCGTCGCTGGAGAAGATGTCGATGACGCCGGGCAGGTGGACGACGCTCAGGCCTCGCCTCTCTTCAGGCCTCGCCGCCGATGGTGACCGTGCCGCCGCCTCTCTTGGCGTACGAGACGAGACGGTCGATCTCCACGAAACCGGCATCGGCGAACACCGTCCAGGTAGGGCGTCCTTCGGCCTGTTCGTCGTCGGCGTACAGCACCGTCTCCGACGCGCCGTGCCCGCGCAGGAGCGTGATCGCCTCGCGCAGCATCGCGCGCTCGAACGTCTCGTCCGTGTGGAGGGCGTCCGCGCCGAACCACCAGAGGGCGCCGACATGGTCCGCCGGCGTCTGGGCGACCACTTCGGCGGCGAGGTCGTCGTCGCGGCTCCTCAGCCACCAGCCGGGCGGGGCCATGCTGCGGACCACCTCGACGAGCGGGCAGGGGGCCGCGGAGAGACAGGGCCCCGGCGTGGCGCGACGCAGGTACCTCCACGAGTTCCGGCCGGAGAACCCGGCATGCTCCAGCACCTTGCGCGTCACGGGCCGGCGCCCGCAAGGAAGGGCAGAAGGGCCGAGGCCCAGCGTGGAGGCGAAGGCGTGGACGGCCCGCCTGCCGCTCAGTTCCTCAAGGGCGTGGGAGACGAGGGCCTCGACGACGACGAGGATCTCACGGCCGTGCAGCCACAGGATCAGTCCTTCGCCGTCGTCCCGGCGAACCGCGTAGGACACGGCGCCGAGCACCTGGTCGTCCTCGTCCACCATCACCTCGGTCCTGGGCGTGTGGAACAGGGCCCAGGGGCCTGGATCGCGGCGGCAGGTTCCCTCGATGGCCTCGTCGAGAACCTCGGGCGAGCAGATGGGCTGGCCCGGCAGGTGGTCCGCCTCGACCAGTGCCAGCACGGCCGCCTGGTCGGAGGGCCTGTAGGGACGCAACGCGATGTCGAGAGTCGATCCCTCGTGGGGTGGACGGCAGTGTGCGAGGATCTCCGTCGCGGACAGGGTGTTGCCGGTGCGCGCGGCGGTCTTCATGGCGGCCGCGGCCGTCGGCGGCGCGGTGTCCGGCGGTACCACCAGCAGCTCGAAGCCGTCCTGGTCGCCGCGGATCAGCCTGACCGTGTCGGTCGTCCCTGGGAAGCCGCTGACCCGCAGGAATCGGCCGTCTACCAGGAGGTCGGCGGGAACGTCGTCCCAGGCGTCCAGGTCGAGCCTGACGCGCAGCACGGGGCCGAGCAGAGTGTCGAGCGCGCTGACGAGCGCGGGGAGCTCGAGGCGCGGATCCGTCGAGCGTGGCCACCACGCTCCGTCGAGCCTGCCGTCCCTCGTGAGGGTCGGCTCGAGATGGATCCGGGCGGTGGGCGTCCGCTGGGGCGGAAGCGGCGTGCGTACGATGTGCAGGTCATGATTCGGCATGAGACGTGCCGCCCGTCTCCGGCGCTCAGCGCCGAGTGTGTCTGAGGCGACGACGCCGACACGGCTGCCGACATTCGAGATGTCCCAGGTGAGCCCAGCTTACGCCTCCCAGCGCGAATCATCCCTCGCTCGTCGGCAGGGACTCCCTTGGCCGGATCCTGCCGAAGGAGGAACCGACCCGCGCACGCGGGTTACAGCAGCCGTGGTACGTGATAACTTTGAGGTGTTGCAGTTCTGGTACCCATGAACGTTGTGTGCGCCTGACGGGATGTAACCCCCAGGCGCATTTCTGTTTTGGCCGGTCATTTCCGGATGGGTCAGCGCGGCGACGTGGGGCTCGTGACGTACGGGTTTCATTTCTGCGCCTATCGAAGGAGATCGACATGGCGACTGGCATCGTGAAGTGGTTCAACGCGGAAAAGGGCTTCGGCTTCATCGCGCAGGACGGCGGCGGCGCCGACGTGTTCGCCCACTACTCCAACATCGCCTCCCAGGGCTACCGTGAGCTCCACGAGGGGCAGAAGGTCAGCTTCGACGTCACGCAGGGCCAGAAGGGCCCGCAGGCGGAGAACATCGTTCCCGTCGTCTGACGTCTTTCGCGGCGAAACGAGCCGGGGTCCGGTCCTGTCAAGGGACCGGGTCCCGGCTCGCGCGTTTTTGAGCGGATAGACGCCCTCGGCGGCGTCGCCGAGGGCGCGGTCCCGTACGGATCGTGTCAATACTCGGCTTTCCGCCGTATACAACCCGTCAAGAACGGCAAAACTCCCCAAATCACCCGGTTTGCTGGCCATGAAAGCAATATCCGGACCTGAGGAGTGGGGATGGCTGACGTCATCTTCGTCGCCCTGACGATCGCGATTTTCGTGATCTTCGGGCTTGTCGTGAAGGCGGTGGAGCGCCTGTGAGCGCCGTCAACGCCACCGGCCTGATAGTGGCCGCCGGCCTGGTGATCTTCATGATCGCAGCCCTGCTCTTCCCGGAGCGTTTCTGATGGGCTGGATCTTCATCGCCTCCTTGGTCGTCGCGCTGGCCGTGGTGTACAAGCCGCTCGGCGACCACATGTACCGGGCCTACACCGGCGTCAAGCACAACATCGTCGAGCGCGGCATCTACCGCCTGCTCGGCGTGCGTCCTGACTCCGAGCAGCGCTGGGGCGTCTACGCCCGTAGCGTGCTGGCCTTCTCGGTCGTCTCGATCCTGGTCGTGTACGGCCTGCAGCGCCTGCAGGACAAGCTGTGGCTGTCTCTCGGCTTCCCGCCCGTGACCGACCACATCGCGTGGAACACCGCGATCAGCTTCGTCACCAACACGAACTGGCAGGCCTACTCGGGCGAGAGCACCATGGGCCACCTGGTCCAGATGGCGGCGCTCGCCGTACAGAACTTCGTGTCGGCGGCGGTCGGCATGGCCGTGGCGATCGCGCTGGTCCGGGGCTTCGCCCGCAGGGGCGCCGACACCATCGGCAACTTCTGGGTGGACCTGGTGCGCGGCACCGTCCGGATCCTGCTGCCGATCGCTTTCATCGGCGCGCTGGTGCTGGTGGCCGGCGGAGTGGTGCAGAACTTCACGGGCCCGCACGAGATCGCCACACTGGCCGGCGGCACGCAGAACATGACCGGCGGTCCCGTGGCCAGCCAGGAGGTCATCAAGGAACTCGGCACCAACGGCGGCGGCTTCTACAACACCAACTCGGCCCACCCGTTCGAGAACGCCACCCCGTGGACCAACTGGTTCGAGATCTTCCTGATCCTCGTCATCCCGTTCAGCCTGACCCGAACCTTCGGCAGGATGGTCGGCCAGGTCCGCCAGGGTTACGCGATCCTCGCCGTGATGGCCACGATCGCCCTCGTCAGCGTCGTGCTCACCAACGTGTTCGAGCTGCAGGGCGCGGCCACCGTCCCGCAGGCGATCGGCGCCGCCATGGAGGGCAAGGACGTGCGCTTCGGCGTCGCCAACTCCGCGACCTTCGCCGCTTCGACCACGCTCACCAGCACCGGCGCCGTGAACTCCTTCCACGACTCCTACACGCCGTTCGGCGGCATGATGACGATGTTCAACATGATGCTGGGCGAGGTGGCGCCCGGTGGCGTCGGAGCCGGCCTGTACGGCATGCTCGTCCTGGCCATGATCACCGTGTTCGTCGCGGGCCTCATGGTCGGCAGGACCCCCGAGTACCTGGGCAAGAAGATCGGTGCCCGCGAGATCAAGCTGGCCTCGATGTACTTCCTGGTCACCCCGGTCCTGGTGCTGGTCGGCACGGCCGTCGCCATGGGCAACGAGGCGGGGCTCGCGGCCATGCTCAACACCGGGCCCCACGGATTCTCCGAGATCCTCTACGCCTTCACCAGCGCGTCGAACAACAACGGCTCGGCCTTCGCCGGCGTCACCGTGAACACCCCGTGGTACGACGTGGCGCTCGGCCTGTGCATGGTGCTCGGCAGGTTCCTGCCGATCGTCTTCGTCCTGGGCCTCGCCGGCTCGCTGGCCAGGCAGACGCCGGTGCCGGCGTCGGCGGGCACGCTGCCGACCCACAGGCCGCAGTTCGTCGGCATGGTCGTCGGCGTGACCATCATCCTGGTCGCGCTGACCTTCCTCCCCGCCCTGGCGCTCGGACCGCTCGCAGAAGGACTCCTTTCATGACGACCCACCTGGTCGAGGCGTCGGAGAACGCTCCTTCGCCCAAGAGGAACGGCAAGGTCGGCGGCGGCCTACTCGACCCGAAACAGCTCGTCAGATCGCTGCCCGACGCGCTCGTGAAGCTGAACCCCGTCACGCTCTGGCGCAACCCCGTGATGCTGATCGTGGAGATCGGCGCGGTGTTCACCACCGTCCTGGCGGTCCTCGAACCCTCGTTCTTCGCGTGGGCGATCGTGGTCTGGCTGTGGCTGACCGTCGTCTTCGCCAACCTGGCCGAGGCGGTCGCCGAGGGCAGGGGCAAGGCGCAGGCGGCGACGCTGCGCGCGGCCAAACGCGACACCACGGCCCGCCGTCTCAAGGGTCGCGCCTCCACGGAGTGGGACACCGTGGGCGCGGCCGAGTTGAAGCAGGGCGACTTCGTGGTCGTCGAAGCAGGGGAGACGATCCCCGGTGACGGCGACGTCGTCGAGGGCATCGCGAGCGTCGACGAGTCCGCGATCACGGGCGAGTCCGCGCCGGTGATCAGGGAGTCAGGCGGTGACAGGTCCGCGGTGACCGGTGGCACCAAGGTGCTCTCCGACAAGATCATCGTCCAGATCACGCAGAAGCCCGGCGAGAGCTTCATCGACCGGATGATCTCTCTGGTCGAGGGCGCCAACAGGCAGAAGACGCCGAACGAGATCGCGCTCAACATCCTGCTGGCCGCGCTCACCATCATCTTCCTGGTCGCCACCGTCACCATGCAGCCGTTCGCGATCTACTCCAAGAACGTGAACCCCGGCATCCCCGACTCGCTGGCGCTGACCGGTGACGGCGTGACGGGCGTGGTGCTGGTCTCGCTGCTGGTCTGCCTCATCCCGACCACGATCGGCGCGCTGCTGTCGGCGATCGGCATCGCGGGCATGGACCGGCTGGTCCAGCGCAACGTGCTGGCCATGTCGGGCCGCGCGGTCGAGGCGGCGGGCGACGTGAGCACGCTGCTGCTGGACAAGACCGGCACCATCACGCTGGGCAACCGGCAGGCGTCGGAGTTCGTGCCGGTCGACGGCGTGCCCGAGATGGAGCTGGCGCGGGCGGCGCAGCTGTCCAGCCTGGCCGACGAGACGCCCGAGGGCCGCTCGATCGTGGTGTACGCCAAGACGGCGTACGGCCTGCGGGAGCGCGAGCCCGGCGAGCTGGCCCACGCCGACTGGGTGCCGTTCACCGCGCAGACCCGCATGTCGGGCGTGGACCTCGACGGCAGGCAGGTCCGCAAGGGCGCCGCCACCGCCGTCATGAAGTGGGTCCGCGACCAGGGCGGCCACCCGACCGACGAGATCGGCCACATCGTGGACGGGATCTCGGGCTCGGGCGGCACCCCGCTGGTCGTCGCGGAGAAGGGCCGCGTGCTCGGCGTCATCCACCTCAAGGACGTCGTCAAGCAGGGCATGCGCGAGCGGTTCGACGAGATGCGCCGCATGGGCATCCGCACCGTCATGATCACCGGCGACAACCCGCTCACCGCCAGGGCGATCGCCGACGAGGCAGGCGTGGACGACTTCCTCGCCGAGGCCACACCCGAGGACAAGCTCGCCCTGATCAGGAAGGAGCAGGAGGGCGGCCGCCTGGTCGCCATGACGGGCGACGGCACCAACGACGCCCCCGCGCTCGCGCAGTCGGACGTCGGCGTGGCCATGAACACGGGCACCAGCGCCGCCAAGGAGGCGGGCAACATGGTGGACCTCGACTCCAATCCGACCAAGCTCATCGAGATCGTCGAGATCGGCAAGCAGTTGCTGATCACGCGCGGCGCGCTGACCACGTTCTCGATCGCCAACGACATCGCCAAGTACTTCGCGATCATTCCCGCGATGTTCGCCGCGGTGTACCCGGGCCTGGACGCGCTCAACATCATGCGCCTGGCCAGCCCGCAGTCGGCCATCCTGTCCGCGGTCGTCTTCAACGCGCTGGTGATCATCGCGCTGATCCCGCTCGCCCTCCGCGGCGTCCGCTACCGGCCTTCGAGCGCCTCGAAGCTGCTCAGCCGCAACCTCTACATCTACGGTCTGGGCGGCATCGTCGCGCCCTTCATCGGCATCAAGCTGATCGACCTTCTCATCCAGTTCCTTCCGGGGATGTCGTAAATGGAACGCCTGCCCAGCTGGATCCGCCAGCATCTCGCCGCCGTGCGCGCGGTCATCGTTCTGACCGTGATCCTCGGCGGGATCTACCCGCTCGCCGTCACCGGAGTCGCCCAGGCCGTGTTCAACGACCAGGCCAACGGCTCCCCCGTGGAGAGCGGCGGCAAGACCGTGGGGAGCGCCATCGTCGGCCAGCTCTTCACCGACAAGGACGGCAACCCCGTCAGGAAGTACTTCCAGAGCCGGCCGTCCGCGGCCGGTGACGGGTACGACATGCTGTCCACGGCGGCGAGCAACCTCGGTCCCGAGGACGTCGTCGACACCCTGCCCGTGCCCGGTGCCAAGGACGACCAGGGCGATCCCGACGAGGGCCGGCAGTCGCTGCTCACCCAGGTCTGCGCCCGGTCCAAGGCGATCGGCGAGCTGGACGGCGTCAGCGGCGCCAGGCCGTACTGCACGGCCGACGGCGTGGGCGCGGTGCTGAAGGTGTTCCCCGCGGTCGGCCCGCCGACCAGGGCCGTCAGCGTCAACCAGGCCTGCCCCGCGCGGCCCTTCGTCGCCACCTACGAGGGCGTCACGGTCGAGTGCGGCAAGCCGGGCGAGGACTACGCGGCCGGCCGTACCGTGCCCGTGCGCGGCACGGCGGGACCGCCCGCGGTGCCGGCGGACGCGGTCACCGCCAGCGGCTCGGGGCTCGACCCGCACATCTCGCTCGCCTACGCCGAGCTGCAGGCACCCCGCGTCGCCAAGGAGCGCGGCATCGACGTGGCGAAGGTGAACGAGCTCATCAAGGAGCACACCGCCGGCAGGCCGCTCGGGTTCATGGGCGAGCCCGCGGTCAACGTGCTCGAGCTCAACCTGGCCCTCGACAAGGGGTAGCGGGATGGCACGCGGGCGGTTGAGGGTCTACCTGGGCGCGGCGCCCGGAGTGGGGAAGACCTTCGCGATGCTCTGCGAGGGCCGCAGGGGACTGGAGCGTGGCAGGGACGTCGTCGTGGGTCTCGCCGAGAACCACAACCGTCCCCGCACCACCGAGCTCCTCGACGGCATGGAGGTCATCCCGCGCAGGACGATCCGCTACCGGGGCGCCACCTTCACCGAGCTTGACGTGGACGCCGTCATCGAACGCGAACCGAAGATCGCGCTGATCGACGAGCTGGCGCACTCGAACGTGCCGGGATCGAGGAACGCGAAACGCTGGCAGGACATCGAGGAGATCCTCGACGCCGGCATCGACGTCATCTCCACGGTCAACATCCAGCACCTGGAGTCGCTCAACGACGTCGTCCAGCAGATCACCACCATCCCCCAGCGTGAGACCGTCCCCGACGAGGTGGTACGGCGCGCCGACCAGATCGAGCTGGTCGACATGTCGCCCGAGGCGCTCAGGAGGCGGATGGCCCACGGCAACGTCTACGCACCGGAGAAGGTGAACGCCGCCTTGTCCCACTACTTCAGGGTCGGCAACCTGACCGCCCTGCGCGAGCTCGCCCTGCTCTGGGTCGCGGGCAAGGTGGACGAGCAGCTCGACCGCTACCGCGCCGACCACGGGATCGCCACCACGTGGGAGGCGCGCGAACGCGTCGTGGTCGCCCTCACCGGCGGGCCCGAGGGCGACACCCTGGTACGGCGGGCCGCCCGCGTCGCGGCCAGGACCAAAGGCGCCGACCTGCTGGCCGTCCACGTCACCAGCGCCGACGGCCTGTCCGGCGGCGACCCGGCCAACCTGGCCAGGCAGCGCACGCTGGTGGAGAGCATGGGCGGCACCTACCACCAGGTGGTCGGCGACGACATCCCTCGCGCGCTGCTCGACTTCGCCCGCGGCGTCAACGCCACCCAGCTCGTGCTCGGCGCGTCCAGGCGGGGCAGGTTCGCCCAGGTCTTCTCCCGCGGCGTCGGCGTGGAGACCACGGCGCTGTCCGGCAGCATCGACGTGCACATGATCACGCACGCCGAGGCGAAGAGGGGCCGGCGGCGTCCCGAACGCGCCCACGCGGCGCTGACCGCGAAGCGGCGGCTGGCCGGATGGGCGGTCGCCATCGCCGGCATGCTCGCGCTGACGGCGGCGCTGGTCCCGTTCAGGAACGACCTGTCGCTGCCGACCGAGATCCTCTTCTACCTGGTCACGGTGGTCGGCGTCGCCCTGATCGGCGGCATGTGGCCGGCCATCACCGCAGCGGTCGGCGGCTCGCTGCTGCTCAACTACTTCTTCACCCCGCCGGTCGGCGAGTTCACGATCTCCGATCCGGAGAACCTGTTCGCGCTCGTCGTGTTCGTCGTGGTCGCCGCCATGGTGAGCACGATCGTCGACGTGGCCGCCCGCCGTACCAGGGAGGCGGCCCGAGCGGGCGCGGACGCCGAGATCCTCGCCACGCTGGCGGGGCACGTGCTGCGCGGCGAAGCCGCGCTGCCCTCGCTGCTGGCCAGGCTGCGGGAGACGTTCGGGCTGACCTCCGTCACGCTGCTGGAACGGCGGCCCGACACCGGCGGCATGCCGGACGACCACACCGACCCCGACGCCTGGCGGATCATCGCCACCACCGGCGGCGCGCCGTGCACCTCCCCTTCCACCGCCGACACCGACGTGGTCATCGACGAGAACCTGGTCCTCGCCGCCCGTGGACGGCTGCTCGACGCGGCGGACCGCAGGGTGCTCGAGGCGTTCGCCGCCGAGACCGCCGTCGCGCTCCGCCAGCAGCGGCTGGAGGAGGCGGCGGAGCGGGCCAAGCCGCTGGCCGAGGCGGACAGGATGCGCACCGCGCTGCTGGCCGCCGTCAGCCACGACCTGCGCACCCCGCTCGCCTCCGCCAAGGCCGCCGTGGAGAGCCTCAGCAACACGGCGATCGAATGGAGCGAGGAGGACCGCCGCGAGTTGCTCGCCACCGCCGACGAGTCGCTGGCCAAGCTGGACCGCCTGGTCGCGAACCTGCTGGACATGAGCCGCCTGCAGGCGGGCGTCCTCGGAGTGGACCACCAGCCGGTGGCGCTGGAGGAGGTCGTGCCCCGCGCGATCGACGACCTCGGCCCGCTGCGCGACAGGGTCGAGGGCGACATCTCCGTCGAGCTGCCCGAGATCGTCGCCGATCCCACGCTGCTCGAACGCGTGCTGGTCAACCTGATGGCCAACGCGGTGCGCTACAGCCCGCAGCACCAGAAGGTGCTCATCACCGCGAGCCGGCACGGCGACCACGTCGAGATCCGCGTGATCGACAGAGGCCCCGGCGTCCCCGCCGACGCCCACGACCGCATCTTCCTGCCGTTCCAGCGCCTGGGCGACCGCGACAACCACACGGGTGTCGGCCTGGGACTCGCGCTGTCGAGAGGGTTGGCCGAGGCCATGGGCGGCACCCTCGTCCCCGACGAGACACCAGGGGGAGGTCTCACCATGACCCTCACGTTCGCCATCACCTCGCGGACGGTGGTCGCATGACCCGCGTCCTCGTCGTCGACGACGAACCGCAGATCCTGCGGGCGCTGCGCATCAACCTGGTCGCGCGCCACTACGACGTGGCGGTGGCCGCCGACGGAGGCTCCGCGCTCAGGGAGGCGGCCGAACAGCACCCCGACCTCATCCTCCTCGACCTCGGGCTGCCCGACCTCGACGGCGTCGACGTCATCCACGGCCTGCGCGGGTGGACGTCGGCGCCCATCCTCGTACTGTCCGGCAGGACGGGCAACCACGACAAGATCGAGGCGCTGGACGCGGGCGCGGACGACTACGTCACCAAACCGTTCAACATCGAGGAACTGCTGGCGCGCATGCGGGCCGTCACCCGCAGGACCGGCATGCAGGAGGCCGAGCTCGCCCGCGTCCAGGTGGGGGACCGGGTGATCGACCTGACCGACAAGACGGTCTCCGACGGGGTACGGCTGACGCCCACCGAGTGGCACATCCTGGAGATCCTGCTGCGCAACCCGGGCAAGCTGGTCAGCCAGCGGTACCTGCTGAACGAGGTCTGGGGCGAGAAGTACCTCAAGGAGTCGCACTACCTGCGCCAGTACATGGCCCAGCTGCGCCGCAAACTGGAACGCGACCCCGCGCGGCCCGCCCACCTGATCACGGAACCGGGCATGGGGTACCGCTTCGTACCGCTCGCATGAGAGGCGGCATCGACGGGGCAGCGGCGGGCGGCCCGCCGATCGCGGGCGGTCATGCGATGGCGGTCGCGGAGGGGTGGCTGGTAGACAGGCGCGATGGTCGATCGTCTGTTCTCCGAAGCGAGCCTCGCCGAGCTGTACGACCCGATGACCGCGGGGAGGGAGGACTTCGCGTTCTACCTGCCCCTGGTGATGTCGGCCCGGGCCGTCCTCGATGTCGGTTGCGGCACGGGCGAGCTGCTGCGCCTGGCCAGGGAGGCGGGCCACACGGGGCGGCTGTGCGGGCTCGACCCCGCCGAGGCGATGCTCGACGTGGCACGGGCGCGGCCGGACATCGAGTGGGTGCTCGGTGACCTGTCGTCCGTCTCCTGGGACGAGGGGTTCGACCTGGTCGTGATGACGGGTCACGCGTTCCAGGTGTTGCTCGGGGACGAGGAGCTGAGGGTCGCGCTGGCCGCGATCCGCTCGGCGCTGACCGAGGACGGCCGCTTCGTGTTCGAGACCCGCAATCCGCCGGCCCGGGCGTGGGAGCAGTGGACGACGGGCCACCCGGTCGAGATCATCGGCGCCTCGGGCGCGGTCGTGCGCATGGAACGCGAGGTCGAGACCCCGGTCGAGGATGGCCTTGTGTCGTTCACGCACACCTTCACCAGTCCCGCGTGGGACCGGCCAGAGGTGAGCCGCAGCACGCTGCGCTTCCTCGACGTGGCGGGTCTGTCCTCCTTCCTGGCGGCGGCGGGCCTGCTGGTCGAGGAGCAGTTCGGCGACTGGGCTTCGGGCCCGCTGACCGACGCGAGCCCTGAGATCATCACGATCGCCCGCCGGACGGCGTAGCGCTCGGCCGGCCTCATCCACCCCCGAGTTTGCCTGGAAGATTCTAGACGTTTAACATCCAGAATATTCGAATGCCCTGACCGGGCTCTGTCGGAGGTGATTCTGGATGTCTGATGTCTTGAATGCGGCGCCGGGGCGAGCGGCCGCCAGGGGATGGGCGGCCGTGGCGGCCGTGACCTTGGGAATCTTCTCTCTGATGACCTCCGAACTGCTCCCCGTCGGGTTGCTGACCCCGATCGGCACCGGCCTCGGTGTCTCCGAAGGGGTCGCCGGGCTGATGATGACCGTGCCGGGACTGGTGGCCGCGCTCTCCGCGCCCCTGCTCACCGTCGTCGGAGGACGGATCGACCGGCGCGTCATGCTGATCGCGCTCATCGGCCTCATGAGCGCGGCGAACCTGGCCGGAGCCGTGGGATCCAGCTTCGCCGTCGTCCTCGCGGCCAGGATCGCGGTCGGTGTGAGCGTCGGCGGGTTCTGGGCCATCGCAGGCGGGCTCGCCCTCCGCCTGGTGCCCGAGGCCCACGTGGCCCGCGCGACCGCGGTGATCTTCGGCGGGGTGTCGACCGCCTCCGTCGTCGGCGTGCCCGCCGGGACGCTCGCGGGGGAGCTCGGCGGCTGGCGGGTCGCGTTCGGTGCCGTGGGGGTCCTGGGGCTGGTCGCTCTGGCGGGCCTGGTCCTCCTCCTGCCCGCGCTGCCGTCCAGGCAGACGATCACCTTCGGTGAGCTGCCGCGGGTGCTGCGGGCGCCTGCCGTACGGACCGGCGTGATCCTGACCCTCCTGCTGATCACCGGGCACTTCGCCGCTTACACCTTCGTCCGCCCGATCCTGCAGACGGTCGCGGGCGTCGATCCTGACCTCATCAGCCTCCTCCTGCTCGGATACGGCGTGGCGGGCATCGCGGGCAACTTCCTCGCGGGCGCGCGCGCCGCCCGCCACCCGCGGGGCACGCTCCTGACCATCACGCTCGCGCTGACCGCCGCCACCGCCCTGATGGCCGCGTACGGCGGGACGCCCGCGAAGGGGATCGTCCTGCTGGTCGTGTGGGGCCTCGCCTACGGCGGCGTGTCGGTGAGCCTGCAGACCTGGATGCTCAAGGCCGCGCCCCAGGCGACCGAGGCCGCCACGTCGCTGTTCGTCGCCACCTTCAACCTGTCCATCGCGCTCGGCGCGTTGCTCGGCGGCCTGGTCGTCGACGGGCTCGGCACGGCCGGCGCCCTGTGGCTCGCCGCCGCACTCCTGCTTTCCGCCTTCGCCATCACCACCCGCACCAGATAAGGAAACGCGACATGTCGGTCACCATCATCAACCCGGCCACCCTGCACGACCCCGTCTCCTTCGGCTACAGCCACGTCGCCGCGGTCTCCGGCGAACTGGTCCTGGTCGCCGGGCAGTACGCCTCGGACCTCGAAGGACACGTCACCTCTCCGGACTTCGCCGAGCAGGTCGAACAGTCCCTGTCGAACCTGGGCACCGCCCTGGCGGCGGCCGGTCTGTCCTTCGAGGACGTCGCGGGGATCCGCACGTTCGTGGTGGACCACGACCTCGACAAGCTGGCCGTCGTCGCGGCGGCGATCGGGAAGATCTGGGGGGACAGACCGCCCACCCAGACGCTGATCGGCGTGGCCTCCCTCGCCCTGCCGGGCATGCTGTTCGAGATCGACGCCACGGCCGTCCGCCCCTGAGGCCCCGCGCGGAGCGGGCGGCACGGGCCGCCCGCGCCCGCGGTCCGTGCCGCGCCCCGGGGGTCACCGCCGCGTCCTCCCGCGAGGATGTCACCGCGGCCCGGTGGTTCGGCGGAGGGCTCCGGTAGTGGGGAGCTCTGGGGGGCCCGGCGTTGGAGGCACCGGGGGTGAGGGGCCGGCGTTCACTGGGGGAGAAGGTCGCCCGCGTGGACGACGACGTGATGCGGGGCTATCGCGTCGGCGCGGCCGGGCAGGAGGTCGATGCAGGCGCGGCGGACCTGCTCGGGCGTGGGCGCGTCGGCTCTGCGCGACGCGTCGCGCGCGACGAGGTCGCAGGTCAGGGTGCCGTCGGGCTGGGCGGTGATCCGCGGCAGGAATCCGGGCGCGGCGGCCTCGACCAGCCGGCCGACGGACTCGAGCCGCACCCATGACCCGCCGCTCCGCACCCACCCGGGCCCGTACGACACGGACGCCACACCCGTGACCTCCTCCAGCGAGGCCAGGTCCACCGCGCCCTCACCCGCCGCCACCAGCAGCCGGACCAGCCCGGTCCCGAACCGCTCCGCCTCCCGCGCGGGCAGGGCCTCCGGGTTGGCCCACAGCACCAGGTCGAGCTCGTCGTCCAGGCGGTTCACCCAGAGCGACAGGTTGGCCGGCAGCGACGCCGCGGGCAACCAGCTCAGCTCCACGTCCGAGGCGGGCCTCGGCTCCCCGGCCGGTACGGCCTGCAGGCTCATGTCGTTGTAGACGCAGTCCCTGGCGTACCTGGTGCCGCGTTCGGCGTCGAGGGCATGGATGGTCTCCCACAGCTCCGCCGCGTCGAACCTGCTGTGCTGGTAGCCGCTCAGCGCGGCGACCCTGAAGCGGCCGACCAGATCGTCGAACGTGGCCGCGTCGAGATCCGCCACGATCAGCGCGTCCTGGGCCAGCGGGCCGACGTGCCCACGCAGCCGGGGATGGGTCCTGTTGCTCGACAGCGACGCCAGCAGGCAGGTGGGCTGGGCGGTGCGGCGGCCGAGCAGGACGCCGAGCGCGGCCATCACGAGGACCGAACGGCTCGCTCCCGTCCGCCTGGTAGCACGTTCCAGCGAAGTGGCCACGGCGGCCGAACGGATGCGCAGCCGGGGGAGCAGAGCGTGCTCGACGTCGTAGGCCACGGGGAACATCGACTGCGGCGCCCTGGCCAGGCCGGAACGCCAGTGGCGCAACGTGGAGGCGGCCCTGCGCGACGCCTGCGGAGTACGCTCGGCGGCGGCCAGATCGATCGGCTGCACCAGCGGCGCGCTCGCCGGGTCGGCCCGCTGCGTCGGTGGCGGGCTCGCCGGTTCGGCCTGCTGTGCCGGTGGCGGGTCCGCCGGTTCGGCCCGTTGCGCGGGTGGCGGGTCCGTGGGGTGCGCGGTGAGCAGCAGGCCCTCCCATTCGCTGACGACCTGGGCCAGGCTGATCGCGTCGACCGCGGTGTGCGGCAGGACGAAGACCACGAAACGCGGCGTCCCCCCTTCTCGCACCACGGCCATGCGGACCGGCAGCTCGGCCGCCAGATCGAACCTCGCCGCCCGCAGGCCCGCGCCCACCTCCTCCGCCGCGAGCCTGGCTTCGCCGTCGGCGTCATGGACGGGGACGGCCAGCTCGCCAGCGCCGTGCGCGTGCTGGCCATCGTCGGTGAAGGTCGTGCGCAGGCCCTCGTGCCGGCAGAGCAGCGCGCGCGTGGCCACCTCGACGCGGTCCAGCGTGGCCCGCTTCGGCAGCCGTTTGACCACCAGGAAGTTCATGTGCGGAGGCGGGTCCCTCCGCACGCAACGTGCCATGTTGGCCTGGCCCATGGTCAGCGGGCCGCGGCGGTCGGTCTGTCCCTCGAAGCACACGGTGAGCGTGGTGA
Source organism: Nonomuraea sp. bgisy101 (assembly GCF_057708945.1). Lineage (NCBI taxonomy): Bacteria > Bacillati > Actinomycetota > Actinomycetes > Streptosporangiales > Streptosporangiaceae > Nonomuraea > Nonomuraea sp. bgisy101. Next base: position 135,805 of record NZ_JBYITD010000003.1, on the reverse strand, counting down.
TGACGTCCTCGCCTCGGCTCGCCTCCGGACGGTGTGGGCCGCGGAGGAAACTGGAAAGAACCTTTACATTTCTGCACGGAATCACAGGGCTCGGCGGGACGCAAGATCCCCCGCCGAGCTCCACGCCCCGGCGCCGGCAATCGCTTCGGCCTTCACGAGCCGAACGAGCGGGGCGGGTCGACCGCCGGGACCGCCGGATCCAGAGGGCGGGCCGAATCTGCCGTGCGGCCCGAATCGACCGTGCCGATCGGCTCGATCGGCTCGCGCGGCTGGATCGGTTGGGCTGGTTGGGTCGGCTCGCGCGGGGTGGGCGGGTGGAGCGTGGGGGTCGGGCCGAGCGGGGTGGGCGGATCCAGCGAGCGGGGCGGGTCGAGCCCGGCGGGTGGGTCGAGCAGGTTGTCCGGGTCGAGCAGGCCGAGGTCGGCGAGGGCCTCCGCCGCGGCCCGCGCGCAGACCCTGGTCGCGCCGTGCGTCGCGATGTGGATCGCGCCGGGTGTGGCCGTGCTGGGTGTGCCCATCTCGACCACCACGGCGTCGGGGCGCCTGGCCAGAATCTGGTCCAGCGCGGCAGGCACCCAGGCGTGCCGGTGTGCGGTGCGGACGGTCACGACGAGCAGCCGTGCTCCGGCCGCCTCCACGGCTCTCAGGAGTTCGTGGCCGTCCGGTTCGGCGAGCCGCGTCACCGTGGTGGCGGGGAGGCGTGAGGTCAGCGCGTCGGCCATGCCCCACGGGGTGATCGGGTCGACGGCGAGGTTCGTGGGGGAGGCCAGCTCGATGACGTGCGGCGGGGCGCCGGGTCTGGGTCGCCGGTTCACGGTGACGCGCAACGCCCGCCGGGCCGCCTCCGACTCTGCCCCCGTTCCAACCCCGGCCCCGGTCCCGGTCCTGGCCTCGGTCCCGATTCCGGTGGCGGTCCATGTGTCGGTAGCGGTGCCGGAGTCAGGGGTGGTGGTTCGGCGGTGTTCGTGGGCCCAGTCGGCCAGCAGGCGGACCCTGGCGGCGGCGTCGGCCAGGCGTTCCTCCGGCAGGGTGCCGTCCATCACCGCGGCCATGATGGTGTTGCGGATCAGGCCCACCACTCCGGCGGAGGCGTTCTCGCCGCCGACGCAGATGGCGTCGGCGCCCGCCGCGAGCGCCTTGACGGCCGCGCCGCCGAGGCCGTACCGCCCTGACACGGGTGCCATCTCGATCCCGTCGGTCACGATCAGCCCGTCGAAGCCGAGCTCCCCTCGAAGCAGTTCGACCAGCAGGCGGCTGCTCATCGTGGCGGGGGAGTCCCGGTCGTAGGCGGGCACGAGGAGGTGTCCTGTCATGACCGCCCTGACCCCCGCGTCGATGGCCGCCCTGAACGGTGGCAGGGCGAGGCGGGCCAGGTCCTCCGCGGAATAGGTGATGGTGGGCAGCTCGTCGTGGGAGTCGGCGGACGTGGCCCCGTGCCCGGGGAAGTGCTTGGCGCACGCCGCGACCCCCGCCGACTGGACGCCGGTGACCCACGCGGCGGCGTGGCGGGCCGCCAGCGCGGGATCGGAGCCGAACGCGCGGGTGCCCACCACCGGGTTGTCCAGGTCGCCTTCGATGTCCACGACAGGGGCGTAGGTGAGGTTCACGCCGGCTCGCGCGAGTTCCAGGCCCAGTCCTCTGGCCACGCGTCCGGTGAGCCGGGGATCGTCGGCCGCGCCGAGGGCGAGGTTGCCCGGACGGGAGCTGCCCGTCCTGGCCTCCAGGCGGGTCACGTCACCGCCCTCCTCGTCGGTGGCGATGACGACGTGCGGATTCTCGGCCCTGATGGCCGCAGTAAGGTCCATGACCTGCTCGTTTGTCACGATATTTCGTGAATAGAGGGCTATTCCGCCGAGGCCGCTGGAAAGTCGCCGTCGCACCCATTCGGGCAGCGTGGTGCCGACGAATCCCGGCTGAAGCACGGCGTCGGCAAGTGCGGCCAGGACGGGGCTCTCGCCTCTCCTGGCACCCTGGCTCGCCATTGTTTCCTCCATCGCGCAGGTGGAATGGCCGATGGGCCGCAGGCGCTTGTCCGCCTCCGGTCCCAGTGTGTAGCATCAGGTCGGTTAATTAATAGGAAACTTTCCTAAGAATTATTTTGTCAAGTCTCAGGTCAGAAACCAGGCTCACCCACTGAGGGAGACGGTCAGGATGTCCTTGCCTGTGGCGCGAGGTCAGAACCCGAGAGATCAGTTCACCACCGTGCTGTCCCACGGCCAGGAGCGCATGTGGTTCCTGGACCGTCTGGCAGGCGGGGACTCCAGCTACAACATGGTCGTCAGCGTGCGGTTGCGGGGCCTGCTCGACCAGTCCGCGCTGGCCAGGGCGCTGACCGAGTTCGTCGCCCGCCACGAGTCGCTGCGAACGGTGTTCCCGGAGATCGACGGCACCCCCGTCGCGTCCGTACGGCCGGCCGCCCCCGTCGTCGTCGAGCTGGTCGAGGCCCAGGACGAGACGGAGGAACGGCTGGCGGCGCTCGTGGCCGCGCGCACCAACACCTCCTTCGACCTCGCCGAGGGCCCGCTCCTCAAGGTCACCCTGGTGCGTCTCGGCGTCGACCATCACGTGCTCGTCATGGTGATGCACCACATCATCGGCGACGCCTGGTCGGTCGAGCGGATCATGTTCCCCCAGCTCGACGAGCTCTACACGGCTTTCGCCTCGGGCGGCGTCGCGCCTTCGCGGCCTGCCACGCCGTACCGGAGCCACGCGGTGGCGCAGCGCGCCGTGGACCACGCGGGAGAGCTGGCCTTCTGGCGGGAGGAACTGGCCGGGGTGCCGCCGCTCGAGCTGCCGATCGACCGGCCGAGGCCCGCCGTGAGGAGCGGGAACGGCGCCATGGCCATCCACCGGATGCCCATCGAGGTGTGGGAGCGCGTCACGGAGCTGGCGAGGGCCGAGCGCTGCACGCCGTTCATGGTGTTGATGGCCGCCTACCAGGTGCTGCTCCGGCGGCACAGCGGCCAGGACGACTTCTGCGTCGGCACCCCGGTCGCGGGCAGGGACGAGGAGGACCTCGAGGCGGTCTTCGGGCTCTTCGTCAACACGCTGGCCGTGCGCGCGGACCTGACCGGTGACCCGTCTGTCAGGGAGCTGTTCAAGCGCGTGCGCAGGCGCCTGCTGCGCGGGTTCGGCAGGGCCGCGGTGCCGTTCGAGCGGGTCGTCGGCGAGCTGGGGACGGGAAGGGACCCGGCGATCCCGCCGGTCTTCCAGACGATGCTCATGCTCGGCAACCCCGACGGGGAACCGCTCAGGCTGGGCGGGATGGAGGGCGAGCCCGTCCTTTCCGGTCTCGCCTCCGCCCGGTTCGACCTGGCGCTCGATGTCGTGGTGTACCCGGACGCCCTGCAGTTCCTGTTCACCTACAGCACCGAGGTGTTCGAGGCCGCCACGGTGCGGCGCATGGCGGGTCATCTGGAGCGGCTGCTGCGGGAGATGCCGGCACGGCCCGAGGCGCGACTGAGCGAGCTGGCGATGCTGCCGCCCGAGGAGATCGCGGTGCTGCTGCCTGACGGCCCGCCGCCCGCCGCCGCCCCGTCCGTACGCCTCGAGGAGTTGTTCGCCGAGCAGGCGCACCGCGAACCTGGAGCGCCCGCCGTCGTCACGCCCGAACGGACCATGACCTACCTGGAGCTCGACACCCAGGCGGAGGCGCTGGCGAGAGGGCTGGCCGCTCGCGGAGTGCGGCCGGGACAGCGGGTGGCCGTCTGCGCCACGGCCGGCCCCGAGGCGATCGTCGCGGTGCTCGGCACGCTCAAGGCGGGGGCGACCTACGTTCCGCTCGACCCGTCGCAGCCGGCCGAACGGCTGGCCGCGCTGCTGACCGACTGCGAAGCGGCCCTGGCCATCGTGGCTGAAGGACTCCGCGTGGCAGGCACGCCCACCGCTCGCGTCGACGAACTCCTCGCCCCCGCCGACGCCCCGAGCCTGAGAGCGGAAGGCGACGCCCCCGCGTACGTGATCTACACCTCCGGCTCGACAGGGGCGCCCAAAGGGGTGGTGGTCGGGCACGACACAGTGGCGCGGCTCGCGCGGGCCTTCGTCGACCTGCACGGGTTCGGGCCCGGCCAGCGGGTCCTGATGGTCCCGCCGCTGAGCTTCGACGCCTCGGCGGGCGACCTCTACCCCGCCCTCGTCAGCGGCGCGGCGATCGTGCTGCACCCTGATCCTGTCGCGCTCACCGGCCACGAGCTGTTACGGCTCTGCGCCGACCACGCGATCACCATGGTGGACGCCCCCTCCGCGCTCTGGCAGCAGTGGGTCGACGACCTGTCCGGCCTCGACGCGGTCGACCCCGGCCCACTGGCCACGGTCATGGTCGGCGGCGAGAGCGTCCCGGTGGACCGGCTGCGCACCTGGGCCCGCCTCACCGGCGGACGCCTCGCCTTCTTCAACCACTACGGCCCCACCGAGGCCACCGTCTGCGCGACCGTCTACCGCACGGTCGACGGCTCCGAGCTCGGCGAGCGAACGCACCTGCCGATCGGCTCGCCGCTGCCGCACGTGCGGGCCTACGTGCTCGACGACGTCGGCGGGCTCGCCCCGATAGGCGTCCCCGGTCAGCTCCACCTGGGCGGGCCCTGCCTGGCACGCGGCTACCTGGGCCGCACCGAGCTGACCGCCGAGAGGTTCCCGCCCGACCCGTTCGCCCCGGGAGCCAGGATGTACGCCACGGGCGACCTGGCCAGGCGTCGCCTCGACGGCCGGCTGGAGTTCCTCGGCAGGGTCGACAGGCAACTCAAGATCAACGGCGTGCGCATCGAGCCCGCCGAGGTGGAGGCCGCCTGCCTGGCCCACCCCGCCGTGCGCGAGGCCGTGGTCACCGCCGTCGAAGGGCGGCTGGTCGCCTACCTGGCCGGCGCGCCCGTCTCCAGGGCCGAGCTGCGCGGATTCCTGGCGGAACGGCTGCCCGCCGCCATGGTGCCGCAGGCCGTCGTCATGCTCGACGGGCTGCCGCTGACCCCGCACGGGAAGGTCGACCACCGCGCGCTTCCCGCACCCGACGCGGAGGCCGTGCCGTACGAGAGCCCGCGCACCCCGACCGAGCGCGCCGTCGCCGCCGCCTGGGAGGAGACGCTCGGCGTACGCGCGGGGCGGCGCGACAACTTCTTCGACCTCGGCGGCCACTCGCTGCTCACGCCCAAGACCGTCAACCGCATCGCCGCGCGCACCGGCGTCGCCGTCGAACTGGGCGCTTTCTTCGCCGCCGCGGACCTGGCGGAGCTGGCCGCCCGCATCGACGGGCACGACGTCGCAGCGGAGAAGCCCGACCTCATGGCCGACGCCACGCTTCCCGCCGACTTCCCGCCGCCGGCCGGACCCGTGCCCGCCGCCCCACCTCGGCGGGTGCTGATGACAGGGGCCACGGGCTTCCTCGGCGCCTACCTGCTCGCCGACCTGCTCGGCGACCCGGACACGGTCGTGCACTGCCTGGTCAGGGGCGAGTCCCCGGTCAAGCGCGTGCGGCGCAACCTGGAGCGGTACGGGCTCTGGAGCGACGCCTACCTGGCCAGGATCGTCCCCGAGCAGGGCGACCTGGCCGCGCGGGGGCTCGGCCTTCCGGCCGGGCGGCTCGACGACCTGGCCGACACCCTCGACCTGATCGTGCACAGCGGTGGCCTGGTCGACTTCGCCAGGCCGTACGGCAGGCTGCGGCCCGCGAACGTCGGCGGCACCCTGGAGATCCTGCGCCTGGCCGGCCGCGGCGCGCTCACCACGCCCGTGCACGTCGTCTCGACTCTCGGCGTGCACCTGACGCCGGGCGAGCGCATCGTGCGCGAGTGCGACCCGCTGCCCGACCCCGAACTGCTGCATCCCGGCTACGACCAGAGCAAATGGGTCGCCGACCGGCTGGCGGCGTCGGCGCGCGAGGCGGGAGTGCCGGTCGCGATCCACCGGCCCGCCAGGATCGCGGGCGACAGCCGCACCGGCGCGTGCCCGCCCGACGACTTCCTCGGCAGATTCTTCGCCACCTGCGTCGCCATGGGCGGCGTCCCCGACGGCGAGAACCTGGACCTGGCCCCCGTCGACCACGTGGCGGCCGCCATCGGGCACCTGGCGCGCACGCGGACGACCGGTGACTTCCACTACCACAACCCCCGCACGCTGAGCTCGGCCGAGCTCGTCGAGGGGCTGCGCGCGAAGGGCTTTCCCGTGCGCCTCGTCCAGGGCTCGCGGTGGCGGGCGGAGGTACGCAGGCGCCTGGCGGCGGGCGAGCCGCTCCCCGTCGCCGCCTTCCCGCGCTTCTTCGCCGAGTACGGCGACGCCAAGGGCCCCGTCTTCGACTGCGCGGCGACAGAACGCACGCTGGCCACGGCCGGGCTTACCTGCCCGCCGGCGTCGGCGCTGCTCGACGGTCATCTCGATCACCTCATCGCAGCCGGCGTCCTGGTCGGGGCCGCCGCTTCCAAGGAGAGCCATGAGTGAACCCCTTCTGTCACCCGAACCACTGCAGGACGACGAAGCGCTGGAGGCGGAACACGAGATCGCGCGAGGACGCGTGATCCTGCCGGCCGCGTGGACCGCACAGGAGCGCGGATGAGGTTCCTGATCGCGGGCGCCGGGCCCGCGGGCACGTTGCTGGCGTGCTACCTGGCCGGACGCGGGCATCAGGTCGCCGTCTACGAGCGGCGCCCCGATCCGCGTGGCAAGGCCGATGCCGAAGGGAGGTCGATCAACCTTGGCCTCTCCGCCCGCGGCGTGCGCGCGCTGGGCGGCATCGGGCTGATGGACCGGGTGTGGCCGCTCACGGTGCCGATGCGCGGCAGGGCCGTGCACGTGCCTGGCGGCCAGACGACCTTCCATCCGTACGGCGCCCGCGACGACGAGATCCTTCACTCGGTGCTGCGCAGGGACCTGGTGTCCCTCTTGATCGACCACGCCGACGCCCGGCCGGAGGTGAGCTTCCACTTCGGACACAGGGTGGTCGAGCTGGACAGGGAGGCGCCCGCCGTCCAGGTGGTGGAGGAGGAGAGCGGCGAGAGCAGCAGGGTCACGGCCGATGTGATCGTGGGCGCGGACGGCGCGTTCTCCGCCATCAGGACGCAGCTTCACCGCGGGCTGCGCGCCGACCTCCATCAGGAGGTCCTCGACTGGGGTTACAAGGAGCTGACGATCCCCGCCGCGGACGACGGCTCCGCCCGCGTGCGGCTGGAGGCGCTGCACGTGTGGCCCGGCGGCGACGGGCTCATCGTGGCACACCCCAACATGGACAACTCGCTCACCGCCACCCTGTTCCTTCCTCATGAGGGGCCCGGCGGGTTCGCCGAGATCACCGATCCGGAGGCCTTCTTCGCCGAGCGCTTCCCCGACGCGCTCCCGCTCATGCCCGACCTGGCCAAGGAGTACGCCGGCAACCCCGTCGGGCATCTGGTCTCGATCCGCACCGCGCCGTGGCACCACCGGGGCGGGGTCGTGCTCGTGGGAGACGCCTGCCACGCCGTCTACCCCTTCTACGGCCAGGGCATGAACTCGGCTCTGGAGGACTGCCTCGTCCTCGACCGGTGCCTGGGCGAGCATCCCGGCGATCCCGAGCGCGCGTTCGCCGCGTTCGAGCAGGCGCGCAGGCCGCACACCGACGTCCTGGACGAGCTGTCCAGGCAGAACTTCGTCGAGCTGCGCGACCGCGTCCGCTCGCCGTTCCACCATCTGCGCAGGCAGGCCGACCTGCTGCTGGCCAGGACGTTCCCAGGCCGCTGGGTCCCGCTCTACACGATGATCTCCCACACCACGATGCCGTACGCGGACGCACTCGCCAAGGCCCGCCGCCAGGACGCGATCCTGCGCTGGGCCGCCGTGACAGCCGCGGGCGCCACCGCGCTGGCCGCGATGAGAAAGATCGTCAGGAAGGGACACTGACCATGCTCATCGATCCCGCCGACCCCTCCCGCACGCTGATCGAGCTGAGCGACCTCGACGGAGAAGACGAGCTGGTCAAGCGGTACGGCGAGCCGCTGCGCCGCATCGTGACCTGGGCACGGGAGTACCTGTGCAACCCCCACCCCGACCTCGGCAGGAAGGGCGCCGTCTGCCCCTACGCCCAGACCGCGCTCGACAGGGGCACGTTCTACCTGGCCGTCTGCCAGGGCGAGCCGACGGTCCTGGACATCTCCAGGGTGCTCGCCGGCTATCGCGACTGGTTCCAGCGGCTGGCGGCGCCGCCGGGTGTCTCGCCGCAGTTCCGCACCATCCTCGTGCTGTTCCCCGACCTGCCGGACGCGCGGGCCGCCGCCGTCGTCGACGCGGCCCAGCTCGAGCTCAAGTCGGCGTACGTGGAGGCCGGACTCATGATCGGCGAGTTCCATCCAGGCCCCCCGCCCAAGTCCGGTCTATGGAACCCCGACTTCCTGCCGCTGAACAGCCCCGTGCCGTTGCTCGCGATCCGGCAGATGGTCGCCAGCGACTTCCCCTTCCTGCAGGAGGTGCCCAGCCACGTGCGGGCCTACCTCGAACGATTCGGCGACCGGCCGCCCGCCCCGCTGCGCGAGGCGATCGCCGCCGCCCGGCGGATCCCCGACGAGCCACCCACCCGAGAGGTGCTCACATGAGCCAGGTCTCCTTCACCCAGCACGGCATGTGGATCACCGAGCTGACGGGCGCGGGCACCGTCTACCACCTGCCGATCCCGATCAGGCTGAACGGCGGAGCCGACCGTGACGCGCTGGCCAAGGCGTGCAGGGGCGTGGTGGACCGGCACCCGCTGCTGGGGTGCGCGCTGGAGGACAGGGACGGCGTGCTCCACCTGGTCCCCGCCGCCTGCCCGCCCGCGCTCCGCGTCGGGGAAGGAGGGGAGGAGGCGGTCAGGGCGGAGGTCGTCCGGCCGTTCGACCTGGAACGGGGACCGCTGATCCGCTTCTCCCTGCTCGGCGACACGCTGCTGGTCGTCGCCCACCACGTGGTCTTCGACGGGCGGTCCAAGGACGTGCTCGTCGCCGACCTCACCGCCCTGCTCGAGGGTGAGTCCCTGCCCGTGCCCGGCGTCGACGCCGCAGCACGCCATACGGATGTCGCCGCCGAGCAGCGGGAGCGCGTCGAGAGCCTGCTGGAGGAGGCCGGCGCGTTCTGGACGCCCCGGTGGCGGGAGCCAGGCGAGATCGTCGTGCGCGGCGGCGGGCTGCGCTCTCGCCGCGCCTCGGCGGGCGCTGTCGTCGAGTTCCCCTGCGAGGTGCCCGACCTGCCCGGCCTCACCAGGTTCGAGGTGCTGGTCGCCGCGGTCCACGCGCTGCTGCGGTCGTACGGCAACGCCGGCGTCGTCACCGCGCTCGACCTGTCCACCAGGACACCCGCCGAGGAGGACCGCGTCGGATGCCACGTCAACGAGCTGCCGCTGTTCACCGGCCCCTCGCCTGACGCGCTGTTCGCCGACTTCGCCGCGGAGGTGCGGGCCGAGCTCAGGCGGCTCTACCGGTTCCGCGAGGTTCCGCTGGCCAGAGCGGTGCCGGGGATCAAACCGCACGCCGCGCTCGCGCCCGTCTCCATCAGCTACCGCCGCGTGGGCGAGAAGCCGCGGCTGGGCGAGGTGGAGTGGCTGGCGTTCAACCACGGCGTGCGGGGCGCCCTTCAGCTCCAGCTCGCCGACGGGCCGTCGGGGGTCGAGGCCAGCCTCCGGTACGACCCGGAGGAGCCGGTCGACGCGCCCGGCTTCGCCGCCGACCTGCGGGCCGTCCTCGACGCCGTGGCCGACGATCCTGGTCGGCCGTTGAGCCGGCTGATCGCGCCCGCTCTCACCGATGCTCCCGCCACGCCTTCCGTGTCCATCGCGGTGTCCGGGGCGTCCACGCCTTCGGCTCATTCGGACCAGCACGACGGGGGAACGGGGGACGCGCTGGCCGTACAGATCCGGGAGATCTGGGAGGAAGTGCTGCAGATCTCCCCCATCGAGCAGGACGACGACATCTTCGACCTCGGCGGTCACTCCCTGACGATCACACAGATCATCGCCCGCATGCGCAAGCGGCTCGGCGTAGAGGTCCCGCTGGACGACTTCTTCGACAACCCGACCATCGCGGGCGTCGTGGCGGTGATCCGGCGGTGAGGGCCAGGGCGGACATCCTGCGTTTCGCCGCCGTCTGGATCGCCTCGCTGCTGTCGGGCGTCGGCTCCAGCCTCACCGGGTTCGTCCTCGGCGTCTGGGTGTACCAGGTGACGGGCTCGCCCACCCAGTTCGCGCTGGTCATGCTCTGCGGGTTGCTGCCCGGCATCCTGATCGGCCCGTTCGCCGGGATCGTGGTGGACCGCTTCGACCGTCGCCGGGTACTGATCGTCACCGACTGCCTGGCCGCGCTGCCCACCCTCGCCATCGTGTTCCTGATCCAGGGCGACCGGCTCGCGGTCTGGCACCTGTACCTGGCGTCGGCGATCACCGCGGCCTGCGGGACCTTCCACGCCACCACCTACCAGGCGATGACCCCGCTGCTGATCCCGAAGCGGCACCTGGGCAGGGCCAACGGGCTCATGCAGATCACCTGGGCCACGCAGATCGCCGCCCCCGTGCTGGCCGGCACCCTGCTGGTCGCGGTGGGGACGACGGGGGTGCTGGTCGTCGACCTCGCGACGTTCGCCGTCGCGGTGCTGACCCTCCTGCTCGTACGGCTGCCCGCGGCCGTCCTGCGGCCCGCCGGAACGGCCGGGGCGCCCGACCTGCGGACCGACCTGGTCGTCGGGTGGCGCTACCTGCGCCGGCGGCCGCAACTGCTGGGTCTGGTGTTCGTGCAGACGGGGTTCAACTTCGTGTTCGCCACGGCGGGCGTCCTGGTGCAACCGTTGATCCTGTCGTTCGCCACGGCGGACGTCCTCGGCGTGCTCATGCTGGCCGGAGGCGCAGGCATGTTCTGCGGGAGCCTGCTCATGGGGGTCTGGGGCGGGCCGAAGGGGCGAGTGCGCGGGATGGCGGTGCTCATGGCCGCCGGTGGCGTGGCCCTGTTCCTGCACACCCTGCGGCCCTCGCCGCTGCTCGTCGGCGTGGCCGCCGCGGCCTTCCTGTTCACGCTGCCCGTCGTGGGCGGCTGCGCGCAGGCCGTGATGCAGACCAAGATCGAACGGGAGGTCCTCGGCAGGGTGCTCGGCACCGCCCACTCGCTCGGCACCGCGGCGACGCCCGTGGCGTACCTGCTGGCCGCGCCGGTCGCCGAGTTCGTCACAGGACCGCTGCTGATGCCGGGCGGCGGACTCGCCGGCAGCTTCGGCCCGCTCATCGGGGTGGGGGAGGGGCGCGGCATCGCGTTCGTGCTGCTCCTGGACGCGGTACTGCTCGCGGCGCTGGCCGCCATCACCGCGTTCACGCCCGGCCTGCGCAGGCTGGAGACCACCCTCCCCGACGCCGTGCCCGACGACGCGCCTGCCCCCGTCCCCGCGCCCTGACGTCCGACCCGTCTCCGCGCGCCCGCACCTACCCGCGCCTCCACCCGCCGACATCCGACCCGTCTCCGGGGCCGACATCCGACCCCGTCCCCGCCCGCTGACATCCGACCCGTCTCCGGGGGCGGCACCCGCCCGCGCCTCCGCAGCGATTTCCGCAGCCGACGATCATCGTAGAAGGGATCCCGCATGCCGCTCGACCTGCCGCCCGACGAGGTGCGCGCCTTCGCCACAGGCCAGGCGCCCGCGCCCCTGCTCGACCTGGTCGGCGCGATGGCCACGCACGCGGTCGCCGCCGGGTTGCGGACGGGCGTGTTCGACGCGCTGGCCGAGGGACCGTGCACCCCGGCCGACCTGGCCGCCAGGCTCGGTGCGGGCACCGAAGGCCTGGCCAGGCTCCTCGACCTGCTCCGTGCCACCGGCTACGTGGAGCTCCACGACGGGCGCTACGCCAACAGCCCGACCGCCACGGCCTGGCTGTGCTCGGCCTCGCCGTCGTCCTACGGCCAGGTCCTGCTGGTCTGGCAGTCCATCCTCGGCGACCTGTGGGCGGACCTGCCCACCGCCGTACAGACCGGACGGCCCCGCGGCGACTTCTACCTCTGGCTCGCCGAACGCCCTGAGCTGTCGGCCAGGTTCCAGGATCTCCAACGCGGCCTTGCCGGATGGCTCGCCGAAGAGGTGGTCGCGCTCGCCCCGCCGCCCGACGGTGAGGTCCGGCTGCTCGACCTGGGCGGCGGGCACGGCACCTACAGCGCGGCGTTCTGCCGGACGCATCCGCAGCTGTCGGCCACGGTCGTGGACCTGCCAGGCGCGCTCGGCGACGGCGACCACGAGCGCATCCGATGGGTGGCGGCCGACCTCACCCGCGACCCGATCGAGGGGAAGCACGACATGGTGCTGCTGTGCAACGTCCTGCACGGCTTTCCCGCCGCTCAGGCCGCGGAGATCGTCGCCAAGGCGGCGGACGCCACCAGGCCCGGTGGACAGGTGCTGGTCCTGGAGACGATCGCCGAGCACCGGGCGGGCGTGGCGGAGGGAGCCTTCACCGCGGGGTTCGGCCTCAACCTGTGGCACACCCAGGGCGGTGGCGTGCCGAGCACCCGCACCGTGGATGGCTGGCTGGCGGACGCCGGGCTCGGCCAGATCAAGCGCCACGACCTGAGCCGCTCGGCCACCCACTCGCTGTTCGTCGGCACCCGCTGAACCCCGCCGCCCGACCACCCAGGCCACCTCCCGGGGCGCCCGGAAAACCAGCCCCCGCGCTGCCACAAACCAGTCCCGCGCTCCCGGAAATCAGCCGCGCTCTCGCGGAGAGTCGAGGGGCCGGTCCCCTGTGTGAGGGGACCGGCCCTGACGGGTTAGCCGGGGATCACCCCAGGCCGCTCTTCATGGCGGTGATCAGCTCACCGTTCGTGGTGTCACCGCTGAGCTCCCAGAAGAACGCGCCACCCAGGCCCTGGTTCTTCGAGTAGCTCATCTTGCCGCCGATCGTGCTCGGCGTGTCGTAGCTCCACCACTGGTTGCCGCAGTAGGCGTAGGCCGTTCCCGCGATGGTGCCCGTGGCGGGGCAGCGGGTCTTGAGGACCTTGTAGTCCTCGATGCCCTGCTCGTAGGTTCCGGGCGCGGGCCCTGTGGCCGTACCGCCCGGCGCGGACTGGGTGACGCCGGTCCAGCCGCGGCCGTAGAAGCCGATGCCGAGCAGGAGCTTGCTCGCGGGGACGCCCTTGCTCTTGAGCTTCTGGATGGCGTTGTCGGAGTAGAAGCCGGGAGTCGGGATGCCGCTGTAGTTGGTGAGCGGCGAGTGCGGGGCGGTCGGGCCCTGGGCCGCCCATGCGCCGAAGAAGTCGTACGTCATGACGTTGTACCAGTCGACGTACTGCGCGGCGCCGCCGTAGTCGGCCGCGTCGATCTTGCCGCCGTTGTTGCCGTCGGCGGTGATGGCCGCGGTGACGAGGTTGCTCGAGCCGAAGCGGGTGCGCAGGGCCGACATCAGGTTCTTGAACGCGGCGGGCCCGCTGGTGTCGCAGGTGAGGCCGCAGGCGTTCGGGTACTCCCAGTCGATGTCGATGCCGTCGAAGACGTCCGCCCAGCGCGGGTCCTCCACCAGGCGGTAGCAGGACTCGGCGAAGGCGGTCGGGTTCTGCGCGGCCTGGCCGAAGCCGCCGGACCAGGTCCAGCCGCCGAAGGAGAACAGCACCTTGATGTTGGGGTACTTCTTCTTGAGCTTGCGCAGCTGGTTGAAGTTGCCGCGCAGCGCGCCCGCGTCCCACGTGTCGGCGACGCCGTCGACGCTCTCGCCCGCCTGGTAGAAGCGGTCGTAGTCTGCGTAGCTGTCGCCGATCGTGCACTGGCCGTTCTGCACGTTGCCGAAGGCGTAGTTGATGTGGGTCAGCTTGGCTGCCGAGCCGCTGGTGTCGATGTTCTTGACGTGGTAGGCGCGCTGGTAGACGCCCCACTGGACGAAGTAGCCGAGGACCTTGTTGCCGCCGCCTCCGCCGCCGCCTGTGGTGGTGGCGGTGACGCCGGTGCTGTGGGCGGACTGGTTGCCGGCGGCGTCGCGGGCGCGGACGGTGTAGGTGTAGGCGGTGTTGGCGGTCAGGCCGGTGTCGGTGTGGGTGGTGCCGGTGACGGTGGTGATGAGGGTGCCGCCGCGGTAGATCTCGTAGCCGGTGACGCCGACGTTGTCGGTGGAGGCGTTCCAGGCGAGGGAGACGCTGTTGGCGGTGACGCCGGTCGAGCGGAGGTTGCCGGGTACGGACGGCGGGCTGGTGTCGCCTCCGCCGCCGCCTGTGGTGGTGGCGGTGACGCCGGTGCTGTGGGCGGACTGGTTGCCGGCGGCGTCGCGGGCGCGGACGGTGTAGGTGTAGGCGGTGTTGGCGGTCAGGCCGGTGTCGGTGTGGGTGGTGCCGGTGACGGTGGTGATGAGGGTGCCGCCGCGGTAGATCTCGTAGCCGGTGACGCCGACGTTGTCGGTGGAGGCGTTCCAGGCGAGGGAGACGCTGTTGGCGGTGACGCCGGTCGAGCGGAGGTTGCCGGGTACGGACGGCGCGCTGGTGTCGCCGCCCCCGCCGCCTGTGGTCTTCCACAGTGCGGGCACGTTGGGCGGTTCCCAGCCCGGCTGCGAGGTGTGGCTCTGGACGCACTCGTACTCGACGCCGTTGTAGGTGACGCGGGTGCCCGCCGTGTAGGCGGTCCACGGGGCCCACGCGGCGAAGACGGCCGCCGAGGTGCTGGACGTGGCCGCGCCGTACGCGCTGGAGGGGGCGACGACTGCCGCGGTGAGCGGCATCAGTAACGCCGCGAGGACTGCGAGGACCTTGCTCAGGGTGTGTTTCATCGATGCTCCGACATCCGGTTGGGGGGTGAGTTGGGGTGTGGGATGGGAGGCGTTTCAAGGAAACTATTAGTAAGGTTTCCTTTTAATTTTGAGATGACGTTAACCTCTACCTGCGGCAGCGTCAATACACTTCTGCGCACTCACCCAAGCGTGTACGGCGATCCCCCCGCTCGGCCGGTCATCCGGGCAGGGGGAGCAGCGGCACCTGGCCGGTCAGCGGGCCTCGCCGAGTTCGATCGGCACGCCCACCATCGAGCCGTACTCGGTCCACGAACCGTCGTAGTTCTTCACGTTGGCCTGGTCGAGGATCTCGTGCAGCACGAACCACGTGTGCGCCGAGCGCTCCCCGATCCTGCAGTAGGCGATCGTGTCCTTGCCGAAGTCGACGCCCGCACCCGAATACAGGTCCTTCAGCTCCGTGTCGGACCTGAACGTGCCGTCGTCGTTGGCCGCCTTCGACCACGGGATGTTGCGAGCCGTCGGGATGTGTCCCGCCCGCTGCGCCTGCTCCTGCGGAAGATGCGCGGGGGCCTTCAACCTGCCGGTGAACTCGTCGGGCGAGCGGACGTCGACGAGGTTGAGCTGGCCGATCGAGGAGAGGACGTCGTCACGGAAGGCCCGGATGGCGGTGTCCTGCTCCTGCGCCGCGTACGTGGTCGCCGGACGCTCGGGAACCTCGGTCACCAGCTCACGCGAGTCCAGCTCCCACTTCTTGCGACCGCCGTCCAGCAGCTTGACGTTGGAGTGACCGTAGAGCTTGAAGTACCAGTACGCGTAGGCCGCGAACCAGTTGTTGTTACCCCCGTAGAGCACCACGAGGTCGTCGTTGGCGATACCGCGCTCCGACAGCAGCGCCTCGAAACCCGCCTTGTCGACGAAGTCACGACGGACGGGGTCCTGCAGATCGGCCTGCCAGTCGATCCTGACAGCGTTACGGATATGGCTTCTGGTGTAGGCGCTGGTGTCCTCGTCGACCTCGACGAGCACGACACCCGGGGAGTCGAGGTTGGCCTCGACCCAGTCGGCGTCCACCAGGGCGGCGGAACGACTCATCGGTGAACCTCCTGGTCAGAGTTGGCGGACGAGCCGATGGCCCGCCCACTGACAGGCTCGCACGCCGACCGCCGTCGTAGCGGTAGCGCCGGGTGATCGTGTCGTCGCGCTGTCCGGCGAGCGGCGGCGGGGACGCGGCGGCCGGCTCGGACACGCCGGATCGAGCGCGGCCTTCGGATCGTGTCCACTCCGCACGACCTCCGGAGGTCCGGCCGGAGGCGGGTCTGTAGGGTCGGCGCATGATGCGACGCGTGCCGTACACCGGTGGTGAGAAGGAAAGCCTCCACGTCAGCCTCGACCGGCACCGCGACGCGGTGCTGTGGAAGCTCCACGGCCTCGACGACGAGGCACTGCGCCGCCCCATGACCCCGTCGGGGACGAACCTGCTCGGCCTGGTGAAACACCTGGCGACAGTCGAGTACGGGTGGTTCTGCACGACGTTCGGGCGCGCGATCGAGCCGCTCTGGTTCGATGTCACCGAGGACATGTCGACGACGCCTGACGAGAGCACCGCCGACATCGTGGCCTTCTACGGCCGGGCGAGGGCCACGGCCGACAGGGCGATCGAGGAGATCGGGCTCGACGACCTCGGCACCTCGTGGAACGGCACCACCGTGTCGATGCGCTGGGTGCTGATCCACATGATCGAGGACACCGTACGGCACGCGGGTCACATGGACATCCTGCGCGAGCTCATCGACGGAGCGACAGGGGATCACCCGCCGGGTTGACGGAATACCCCGGCCACGCGGACGGTTTCCGCCCCCATGAAGAGCCGTTTGAAGGTCGAACCGACGGCCAAGCGCGTGCGCACCTATTTCGGTGGCCACCAGATCGCCGACACGACGAAGGCGCTCCTGGTCTGGGAGAGCCCCTACTATCCGACCTATTATCTGCCCCTCGCCGACGTCGACCAGGCGGCGCTCAAGCCGACCGGCGCGACCGCGCACTCGCCCAGCCGAGGGGAGGGCGTCGTCCACACCGTCACAGCGGGCGGCAAGGAGGCGGACGACGCCGCTCTGATCTATCCCGACTCCCCGATCGAGGAGTTGAGGGAGCACGTCCGCTTCGAATGGGCGGCGATGGACTCCTGGTTCGAGGAGGACGAGGAGGTCTACGTCCATCCCCGAAGCCCCTACACCCGCGTCGACGTCCTGCCCAGCTCACGCAGGGTCAGGGTCGAGGTCGACGGCGTCACGGTGGCCGACTCCACCCGCCCGGTGATCCTGTTCGAGACCGGTCTGCCGGCGCGCTACTACCTGCCGAAGACGGACGTCCGCATGCACCTGTTGGCGCCGACCGACACCTCCTCCCAGTGCCCCTACAAGGGGACGGCGGAGTACTGGTCGGTCAACGGCCACCAGGACCTGGCCTGGTCCTACCGCACGCCGCTGCGCGAGAGCGAGCGGATCGCCGGGTTGATCGCCTTCTACAACGAGAAGCTCGACATCTACGTCGACGAGGTGCTGGAGGAGCGCCCCACGACCAAGTTCAGCTAGATCCGCCGTCTCCGGCGCGGCACTCGACGGGGCGACCCGCGACCCGGGGCGCGTGGTCGCCCACCCCGAGCCGGCCGTCAGGAGACAGGGCAGCCGTTGGCCTCCGCCACGTTCTTCACGTACTCTTCCTTCATGGGCGCCGTCCACACGTCGACCATCGCCTTGCCCGGCTCGGTCAGCGTGCCGCCGTGGACGAGGTAGGAGTCCGGCACGGAGTCTTTCATCTCGTGGTCTCCTGTCACCTTCTCGTCGTTGGGGTCGGAGACCGTGAACTCCTCGATGGAGATCCCGCGTTGCCGCAGTAGCTCCCGCACCTCGGAGACCGGCTTGTTCATGTAGGGGGCGCAGTGCATCGGCTCGCCGCGTGCGTCCCACGACGTGATCGACCGGTACTTCTCGCCGGGCTGGGCCGGGCGGCCGAGGCGGACGTCGGCCGAACCCTCGAAGTCGATGGGGATCTTCAGCCCGACCGGGCAGCCGCCGGTCTTGTCGCAGGTACCGGGCGCCTCGATGGACTTGAACTCCGTCACGTACCTTTCGCCGGATGTGGGGAAGACCTGCCCTTCGAAGGCGGCGGTAACCGGCTCCACCCTGATCGAGACGTCGAGGCCGACAGCCTCCAGCTGTGCCGCGTACCTGTCGGGGTCGGCGTAGAGGTCCTTCACCGTGATGACGTAGTAGCCGTCCTCCTGCTTGATGTCGAGCGCCGCGACAGGGGCGGGCCCGAGGCCGAGGCCGGACGGCCCCACCCAGCTCACCCCCACGGCGGTGGCGGCCAGCACGCCGATGACCGCGAGCTTCGGCCACCGGCCCAAGGCTCCGCGCCTGGCGGCGGGTCTGGCGAGCGGCGCCGGGTCGCCCTCCATGATCTCGCGCATGAGCTGCCGCGCCCCTTCGCTCATGCCGGGTCCCTGGTCGGGTGCGAGGTGGGCGACGACGCGGTCGACATCGGCGTTCATGAGTGACCCTCCGTTCATGAGTGACCTTCCGCGAGTGAGACGGCCCGTGAGCCGTACCTGCTGAGATCGAGATCGGCGGCGGCCAGCGCCCTGGCGAGCCGTTTGCGGGCGCGGTGCAGGCGCAGGCGCGCGGCGCCCCTGGAGCAGCCGAGCACCTTGGCCACCTCGCCGATGCTCAGGCCCTCCCAGCCGACCAGCGCGAGCACTTCCCTGTCGTCGGGCGAGAGCTGCAGGAAGGCCCGGCGCGCCTCGTCGTGGTCCCCGTCCACGACGGAGCTCGCCCAGGCCGTGAGTTCCTCTCGCAGCCGTATGGCCAGCGCGGTCCTGCGCCCCTCTGAGCGGAAGTGGTTGGCGAGGGTGCGCCTGGCGACGCCGTACAGCCAGAGCCTGGCCTCGTCGCCTTCGGGAACCTCGGGCAGCTTGCGCCAGGCGGTCGTGAACGTCTCCGCGATCACGTCGGCCATGTCGTCGGGCGAGTCGGCGCGCCGCCTGACATAGGCCGAGACGGCCGGGTAGTGCGCCGTGTACAGCTCCTCGAAGCGCTGTTCGGGATCCGGTGGCCCCATGTGGTGTTCCTTCCGGTTGGTGGACACACCAGAGGAGATGTACGGCCAGGGCGGGTTGTTTCACCCACGTGGGGCTATTTCCGGTGATGGTTGTCCGGGCGAGCGACCATCATGCGGATCCGGGTCACGGACGATCAACGTGGCGTCCGGGTCACCAGTGCCACATGCCCACCCGCACCGGCACCCCGGGAGAGGCGTGCAGGACAGGTTCGTGGCCGGGTGCGGGAAGCCCTCCCGCCTCGACCAGGTCCTGGTCGAGGCGCGCCAGCTCGGCCCGGCGCAACGGCCACGGCGGGTGCTCGACCTCGGCCACGGCCACATGGTCGGCGATCACGGTGAACAGGCGGAATCGGGCGGTCAGGAACCTCGCGAGCTCGTCCTCGACCGCCTGCGCGCCCGGCTCGACGTCGACGTCGCACCGCACGCCGCTCGGCTCCGGCCACTTCCTGCGGCACCGATACCGCACGAGCTCGTCGCCGGCTCCTACGGACATGTCCGACCAGAAGTACGGCAGGCCGTAGCCGGCCCGCCCGCCGAGCACGGCGGGCAGCCGCCCCGCGTCCAGGGACAGGAACCA
This sequence comes from Nonomuraea sp. bgisy101, assembly GCF_057708945.1. Classification (NCBI taxonomy): domain Bacteria; kingdom Bacillati; phylum Actinomycetota; class Actinomycetes; order Streptosporangiales; family Streptosporangiaceae; genus Nonomuraea; species Nonomuraea sp. bgisy101. The sequence goes on along the minus strand of NZ_JBYITD010000003.1, from coordinate 116,456 downwards.
GACCCCTTCGCGGCCTCGCTCGTCGCGGGCATAGGTCCGCAGGTTCGTCTCGGGAAAGCGGGACAGCCAGGGCAGCACGGGCAGTCCCGGTGACCGCACCCCCTCCATCAGGAACGGCGTCAGCCCGACCCACGCGCTCCCGTCGAAGGTCTCGACCGTCAGGGACGCGGGCAGCAGCGGCTGGACCACGGCAGGCGGATACCGCCAGTGCAGGAAGGTCACGGTCGACCAGTGGTGGTACATCACCGGCCTGGTGACATGCGGAGCTTTCATCACCGCCCGCTACCCCCGGGCGCGGCCGCGACGCCCCGGAGCCTGTCACGCGCGTCTCGCGGACCGTCTCCGAACCGCGGCCACTCTTTGAGTCAGTTACCTGACTAACTATGGACACCCGTTCCGTCGGTCGGCTATGGTCCGAAGTAAGTCAGTCAACTAACTCAGAAGGAGTTCATCATGATCGTGGTGACCGGTGCGACGGGAAACGTAGGCACGCTGGCCATCCTCGGCACGCCGCCTGACGCAGAGCGGCAGGTGAGCCCCGCCGTCGAGCCGCTCCTCGGCCGGCCGCCGCGGTCCTTCGCCGACTGGGCCGCGCGCAACGTCGCCGCCTTCCGATGAGCGCGCTGCCGAAGCCCGTCGAGGCCTTCCTGGCCGAGCCGCACCTGGCCACCCTGACCACCCTCAGGCCCGACGGCTCGCCCCACGTGGTGGCCGTGCGCTTCACATGGGACGGCGCCGCGGGCCTGGCCAGGGTCATGACGGTGGCCTCCTCGCGCAAGGTCGGGAACCTGCTCGCCGACCCCGGCGGCCGCGCCGCCCTCTGCCAGGTCGACGGCTTCCGCTGGGTCACGCTCGAAGGGCGCGCGCACGTCCGGACCGACGCGCCGCGCGTGGCCGAGGGAGCGCGCCGCTACGCCGAACGCTACTGGTCGCCGCCGCCCGACCCGCCCGGCCGGGTGGTCGTCGAGATCGCGGTGGACCGCGTGATGAACCTCAACCTCTGAAAGGACTCTCCATGCCCATCCAGAACGTGATCGACTCGACGATCTCCTACCGCGACCTCGGCGACGGCACGCCCATGGTCTTCCTGCACGGCAACCCGACCTCGTCGTACCTGTGGCGGCACGTCCTGCCCGCCGTCGGCGACCCCGGCCGCCGCCTGGCTCCCGACCTGATCGGGATGGGCGAGTCAGGCAAGCCGCCCATCGAGTACACCTTCGCCGACCACGCCCGCTACCTGGCCGCCTGGTTCGACGCGCTCGCCCTGGACGACGTGGTGCTCGTCGGCCACGACTGGGGCGGCGCGCTCGCCTTCGACTTCGCGGCCCGCCATCCGGGGCGGGTACGCGGCATCGCGTTCACCGAGACCATCGTCAAGCCGATGACGTGGCAGGAGTTCCCCGAGGGCGGTCGGCCGCTGTTCCAGGCGATCAAGACGGAGGGTGTCGGCGAGGCCATGATCCTCGACGACAACGCCTTCCTCGAGCAGGGCCTGCCCGCCACCGTCGCCGTCCCGATGAGGCAGGGCGACCTCGACGTCTACCGCAAGCCGTACCCGACGAGGGAGAGCAGGCTGCCGCTGCTGCGGTGGCCGCGGTCGATGCCGCTGGACGGCGAGCCCGCGGACGTCGTGGCCAGGATCGAGGCCTACGACGAGTGGCTGGCGACCAGCGCGGACGTCCCCAAACTGCTCATCACCTTCCAGCCGGGCCCCGGCACGATGATGGGGCCCGAGCTGATCGACTGGTGCGCGGAGAACATCGCGGGCCTGGAGATCGACCGGCACGACGGGGTCGCAGGACACCACACGCCCGAGGACCAGCCGCTCGCGATCGCCTCCGCCGTCGCCACGTGGGCGGACCGGCACGGACTTCGCTGACCGCCCCGATGTCGGTCCCGCGTTGTAGGGTGACGGCCCATGTTACGGCGATCATCACTCGTGCTGTGGGCACTGGCGCTGGCGCTGACCGCGCTTCCCTATGTCCCGTTCCTGGGGGGATGGAGCGGCTCGTACGCGGCACTGACGATGGGGTCGTGCTGGGGGTTCATGCGGTACGCGGACGTCAGCATGGCCCTCCTGCCGCTGTACGCGGTGCCCGAGCCGGTGATCGTCCTCGTCGGATTCGGTCTCTGGGCGCTCCTGGCGTGGAAGGGCATGCCGCGGTGGGGCCGCGCGGCCGGATGGCTGTCCGTCCTGGGCATCACGTGGCCCACGCTCCTGGAGCTCGGGTTCGCCGTGCCGGATCTGCTGACGGGGGACGGATGCGCGCAGACGTGGGCACCGTTCCTCGGGGAGGGCCCGTCCATCCTGGGGCACGTGGGCGAGGTGCTGCCCGCCCTCCTGATCCTCGTCGCCGTGAGGGTGCCCCGCACGACCCCGCGAGGCGGGATCGCCCGAACGGCGGCCGCCGCCTTCGCCGTGCTCCTCCTGCTGGGCCTGCAGACCGGCGACAGGGCCAGGGGGAAGGTGACGGAGGCGGCCGGGGAGAAGTGCGGCTCATGGGACCTCCGCTACGGCCCCAGGCCGGTCGGCCGTGGCGACAGGGAGACCGCCTTCGTCTGCGTGGCGCGGGGCCAGGAGTACGTGCTCCCGCCGAAGTTGCGCGACCTTCCCGACGCCGAGCTGGTCGCCTTCGGCAGGAACCTGTGCGGGGCGAGCATGCGCGCCGACCCGAAGGAACTGGGACGCCTTCACGGCGAGACCGGCGTGAGCGTCGATACCGTCGAGACGACACAGGCGCTGGCGCTGCTCTGCCCCGAGGTGGACGCCCGCGAGCAGGCCGAGGAGAAGCGGCGGCAGGCGGAGAACGACGAGTTCACCGCCACCGCGAAGAAGCGGTGCGCGGGCCTCCCGCCGCACCGGCCGCGGATCAGGGCGGCGGTGAGGGGAGCGACGTCGATGTGGTCGGACTACGGCGCGGTGACCGCCATCGAGGACGAGGAGCCGGAGGGAACGGCAGCGCTGGACAAGGCGTTCGGCAACGACCTCGTCGGCGCGGCCAAGGGCGAGCTCGCCATCCTCACCGCCGACGAGGCGATGCACGTCTGCGTCACGGTCGAGGGGTACGGCAGGCGCCCGCCCGTGGAGCGCAAGGGCTGGGAGAAGGTCGTCGAGATCGGCTACACCAGCCCCAAGGGCGAGCTGACCTACTGGGCCGAGGCCGCCGCCGACCTTCCGAACCCGCTGGTGAAGGGCCCGGGACGCTACCGGGTCCGCGTGCACATGCGCGGCGCCGGCGCGGCGATGAAGGACGACGGCGACGCCCGCCAGCAGTTCCTTGTGATGATCTTCCCGGGTTCGTCCCGGGGGACCGAGGTCCTCAGGTAGCCGTCAGGCGAGGAAGTCCAGCAGGGCGGCGGTGAGCTCGGCAGGCGTGTCCTCCTGCACCAGATGGCCTGCCCCCGGCAGCACGCGCAGCCGGGCGCTGGGGATGCGTGTGGCCAGCTCGTGGCCCTTGCCGACCGGGATCCACGCGTCGTCCTCTCCCCAGCACACCAGCACGGGGATCCCGATCGCGCCGAGGTGGTCCTCCAGCTCGTCGGTGAACCGCTGGTCGGCCTGGGCGATCTGGCGGTAGAAGGCGGGCTGGCCCGCCTCGTCGAGCCACGGATCGACCAGGCGGTCGAGGACCGCAGGGTGCAGGCCAGGGCTGCTCGCCGAGCTCACATACTCGCGCACGAGCGCGCGGTGCAGGTGGACGGGAAGCTGCTCGAAGACCGTCGAGTGCGCGCCGACCAGCCGGAAGAACGGCGATCCCCAGGGCGCCAGCGCGACGGGGTCGACGAGCGCGAGCCTCCCGTACGGCCTGCCGTGCAGCAGACGGGCGGGGCCGCGGGGTCGCCGAGCACGTCCCATCGGACCTCGCCGGCGGAGCTCTCGAAGGTCCTGGTCAGCTTCCAGTCGCGCAACGCTTCCTCCCCGCTCGGGTGACATCGCGCGACACCGTACCCGACGCCGCTCGTCGCGGGCCGGGCGGCGAGGGGCGCCTCAGCCGTTGTCCAGGGTGAGCAGCCCGCGCTGGTAGGCGACGGCGACCGCTGCCGCGCGGTCGTTGACGCCGAGCTTGGTGTAGATGTGCAGCACGTGGGTCTTGACCGTGGCCTCGCTGATGAACAGGCGGGCGGCCGCCTCGCGGTTGGTCGTGCCCTGGGCGATCAGGCGCAGGACCTCCAGCTCTCTGGCGCTCAACGGGTCGGCGGGGGCGCGTACCCTGCCGAGCAGGCGGGTGGCGACCGACGGGGAGAGGACGGCCTCGCCGCGCGCCGCCGCGTGGACCGCGCGCATGAGCTCGTCGCGGGGCGCGTCCTTGAGGAGGTAGCCGGTGGCTCCGGCCTCGATCGCGGGCAGGACGTCGCTGTCGGTGTCGTAGGTGGTGAGGACGAGAACGCGTGCCGTGTTGCCGAGCTTGGCGAGCTCCTTGATGGCCGTCACGCCGTCCATCCTGGGCATCCGGAGGTCCATGAGGATCACGTCGGGGAGCAGGGCGCGCGCGAGCTCGACGGCCTGCGCGCCGTCGCCGGCCTCGCCGAGCACCTCGAAGCGCGGGTCGGCGGTGAACATGCCGCGGATGCCGTCGCGGACGATGGGGTGGTCGTCGGCGATCAGCAGTCTGATGGGGGCCTCAGACACGTGGGGTCTCCCTCGGGATGGCGGGGACGCTCGCGGAGATCGCGGTGCCGCCGCCGGGCTCTGACTCGATCTCCAGCGTGCCCGCCAGGCGGCTCACCCGCCGGCTCATCGACGTGAGGCCGAAGCCGCCGCCGTCTCGGACCCGCTCAGGGTCGAAGCCGGCGCCGTCGTCGCGGACGTCCAGGGTGACCAGGTCCTCCATGTACGACAGCGTCAGCCCGACGCGGTTGGCGCGCGCGTGCTTGGCCACGTTCGCGAGGGCCTCCTGGGCCGTCCGCAGCAGGGTCACCTCGACCTCGGGATGCATGGGGCGGACCGTACCAGTCGTGGTGAGGTCGGCGCGCACGGCGTTGAGGCCGGACCACTCGGCGGCGACCTCCGCCAGAGCGTCGGGGAGCTGCGCCGACTCCAGGGGGCCAGGCCCGACGGCGTGGACGGACCTGCGCGCCTCGGCGAGGCTCTCGCGGGCCAGGCGGGTGGCGTTGTCGATGTGGCGCCGCCACTCGGCGGGGTTCTCGCCCGCCTCCGTGGCGTGCACGGCCGCCTGGAGCTGGGTGATGATGCCCGTCAGCCCCTGCGCGAGCGTGTCGTGGATCTCGCCGGCCATGCGCTGCCGCTCGTCGAGCACGCCGGCCTCGCGGGCCTGGATCAGCAGCTGGGCGTGCAGGCCGGCGTTCTCCCGCATCGCTTCCTCGAGCCTGGTCACCATCCTCTTCCGTTCGGCGCTCCGCTCGTTCGTGACCTCGCCGAGGAAGCTGAACAGGCTGACGACCGCCACTATCGCGGCGACGAAGAAGAGGTAGGTGAGGATCGAGGAGGGGGTGGCCTCGGGGAGCCCGCCGCTGTAGGCGGTGATGCTGATCGCGGCGGTGGCCGTCACCCCCGCGAACCGCCACCGCCCCTTGAGGTACTGCCACGAATGGAGGTAGCCGGTGAAGGCGAAGAAGCCGGCGAACCACACCCCGCGCGTGCTGAGCACCGCGATCAGGACCACCAGTCCGGTGACGTAGCCGGCCATCATGGTGCCGTTCGACGTCCACCCGGCGCGGCGGGCGGTCATCACCCAGATCCAGGCGGCAGCGAGCGTGGCAAGGCCGAGCGTGACGAGCCGGTGGGCCCACGAGGTGTCGCCGGTGAGCCAGGAGAGCGTCGTGGAGATCGCGAGGAGGAGGTAGGGGACGCCTGCCATGAGGCGCTCCAGACGCCTCTCCCATCGGTCGAGGCGCTCGCCCGCCACCGTCGTCATGCTCACTCCCAGCGGAAGTACGTGGCCGCGGCAAGGCTGACGATCGCCGCGTACGCGGCCATGACGCCCAGCAGCAGGGGGCTCGGCCAATGACCAGCCCAGACATCCTGGAGGGCCTGTCTGAAAGCGCCCAAGGGGGTGTATTCGCCGATACGGGCCAGGATAACGGGCATCTGGTCGGTCGGCTGGATCAGTCCCGCGAGGAACGCCATGGGGAAGTACAGCAGGACGCCCACCCCGTTGGCGGATCGTCCGTTCGGGGCCAGGGCGGCGATGAGCAGGCCGACGGCGAACATCGCGGCGGTCCCGAGCAGGAAGGCGACGACGAACGGGAGGACGCGGCCGGGCAGGTGGGCGCCGAGGACCGTCCCCGCGACGCCGAGGAGCAGGGCGGCGGCGACCAGCGCGAGGACGAGCTGCAGGATCAGCTGCACCAGCAGCATGCTCCCCGGACGCACCGGGGTGGTGGAGAGCCTGCGCAGAATGCCCCTTTCCCGGTAGGTGGCCAGGGTGGTGGGCAGCAGGTACAGGCCCACGAGTCCCACGGCGATCGCCAGCGACATCGGCAGCAGCACCGTGTCGCCCGGCGTGATCGAGCTGCCGAAGACGACCAGGATGAAGAGGGGGATGAGGATCGTGAACATCGAGCCGGGCTCGCGGACGAGCAGCTTCAGCTCCACGGTGGTGAGCTTGGTGATCGCGGTCATGACAGGTCTCCGTCGCTGATCTGTGGGTCAGAGGTGAAGGGAGCGGCCGGTCAGGGCCACGAACGCGTCGTCGAGGGTGCGCTTGTCGATCCGCAGGTCGGCGACAGGGAGGTGGTTGCGGGCCATCGTCGAGGTGACGGCCGTGGCGAAGTCGCCCCTGCCCGTGACGGTCACCTGGTCGCCGTTCCTGCTCACGCCGGACACCCCGGGCAGGCCGCCCAGCAGGACGACCGGGTCGGTCGCGTCCCCCGTCATGAGCGTGAACCGCATCTGGTGCTCGGCGTCGACACCGTCGATCAGGCCGGCGGGGGTGTCGAGCGCGACGATGGTGCCGCGGTCGAAGACCGCGACCCTGTCGCAGAGCTCCTCCACCTCGTCCATGAAGTGGCTGACGAGGACCACGGTCACGCCGGACGCCCTGACCTGCTTGATCACTTCCCAGGTGGCGCGGCGGGCCTGCGGGTCGAGTCCCGTCGTGAGCTCGTCGAGGAAGGCGACCCGCGGATCGCCCACCAGAGCCAGGGCGATGAACAGCCGCTGCTTCTGGCCGCCCGACAGCTTCCCGAAGCGGGTGTCGCGCTTGTCGGCAAGCCCCCACTGGTCCAGCAGTTCCCGCCAGTCGCGCGGCTTGGCGTAGAAGGAGGCGTAGAGGTCGAGCGCCTCCCAGACCTTGATGTTCTCGGGCAGCTGGGTGTGCTGGAGCTGCACGCCGATCCGCTCGTGCAGCTCGCGCCCGTCCTTGATCGGGTCGAGGCCGAGCACCCTGATCGACCCGCCGTCGGGCCGCCGCAGGCCCTCCACGCATTCCACCGTGGTGGTCTTGCCGGTGCCGTTGGGACCGAGGATGCCGAAGATCTCGCCCTCCTCCACGGAGAACGACACCCTGTCCAGGACCGTCAGGTCCGCGTACTTCTTGGTGAGGTCGGTGACTTCGATGACTGCCATGGGCAAAGCATGGTTCGCGGGCGCGCGCGGCGAATCGGCCGCGCGGCCACGATCGTCCGCTGATGCTGCTGACCCCGGAATCCACCGATCGGTTGATGGCGGACGCGGCGTCGGACCTAGTAGGCGACGGTGAAGCGCTGCCTGACGAAGTCGCGCCGCTCGAGGGCGTCGACGATGGCGGAGGCGAAGTCACCGGTGCTGATCCGGCTCTCACCCTGGTCGTCGGTCAGCGGGGTGTCGGTGGCCTCGGCCCGGTAGCCGCCTGTCTTGTCCCCCTCCACCAGGTGCATGGGCGGCGGGCTCACGTACGACCAGTCGACGGTGGTGTCGGCGGCACGCAGGAGGTCGAGCGCCGCCGCCTGGTCCAGCGCCGTTTCGAGGTACTGCGGGGGAAAGCCGGGCGAGTCGACGAACCGCCTGCCCTCGGGCGAGGTCAGGCTGCCGCCGCCGCCGACGAACAGCAACCGGTCGACGCCCGCGTCCGGCAGCGCGTCCAGGAGGGCGGCGGCCCCTCGGGGCACCAGGTGGTCGGCCCCCTTGACCGAGGCCACGACGGCGTCGTGGCCGGCGACGGCGGGCTTGATCGAGGCCGGGTCGAGCACGTCGACGTCGCGGCTGGACAGGGCGGTGACCTCGTGGCCGCGGGTGGCCGCCTCGCGGGCGACCGCGCCGCCCAGGTTGCCGGTGGCGCCGATGACTGCGATCTTCATGGTCAGTCCTTCCAGGTCGTGTCGAGGAACGAGGCGATCAGCGGGGCGATCTCGGGGAGGTTCTCCTCGAGCGCGAAGTGGCCGGTGGCGAAGACGTGGAGCTCGGCGTCGGGCAGGTCGCGAAGGTAGGCTCTGGCGCCCGGCACGGTGAAGAAGGCGTCGCCGTCGCCCCACACGATGAGGGCGGGGGGCCGGTGCTCGCGCAGCCACTGCTGCCAGACCGGGTAGAGATCGACGTTGCTGTGGTAGTCGAGCGCCAGCGCGACCTGGGCCTCCTTGCGTCCGGGCAGGTCGAGGAAGTGCTGGTCGAGAGTCCATCCGTCGGGCGCGATCCGGCTGACGTCCGTGGTGCCGCCCTCGTACTGCCCCCTGGTCATGGGCAGGACGAGGATCTGGGCGACGGCCTCCTCGGCGCCGGGCACGCCGGGCCGGTTGGCGATGAAGTTCCTGGCCAGGTCGGACAGGCCCTCCTCGTAGGCGTTGGCGTTCTGCACGACGAGCCCGGCGATCCACTCGGGGTGGCGGGTCGCCAGCCGGAACCCGACGGGACCGCCGAAGTCGAAGGCGTACAGCACGAAGCGCTCCAGCCCCACCGCCTTCACGAAGCCTTCGGTGATGTCGGCCAGACGCTCGAAGGAGTAGAGGAAGTCGGCAGGCGCTTCGGTGTGCCCGAAGCCCGGATAGTCGGGCGCGATCAGCCGGTAGTCGGTGCCGAGCGCGTCGATCAACCGCCGGAACTGATGGGAGGCGGAGGGAAAGCCGTGCAGCAGCAGCAGGACGGGCGCGTCGGCCGGGCCCGCCTCGCGGTAGAAGACGCGCACGCCCTCGACGTCCACGAACCTGTGATGCACCACGGGGATGTTCATCTAATGCCTCCTCAGCGTGAAGATGCATTAGTTATAGCGGACCCGTTTCTAATGGGTCAATAGGCAAAGTGGCGTTAGAAGCGAGTCATCACGTCCGCGAGGAGGTCCGGCACGACGGGGAGTCACGGGGGCTCGCCCCCTCCGGGCGGAGGGGACGAGCCGTGGAACTCAGGGCTTGTCAGGCCGCTCCGAGATGCGGACGAAGCTGACGGTCGGCGAGCCCTTGCGCGCCGCGAAGCGCACGTTCAGCTGGCCGTCGGTCACCTTCACCGTGTGCTGCCTGGTCACCGCGGTGTACGTGCCCGCCTCCAGTGCCAGGTCGAGCGCGGGGATCGCCAGCTGGCCCTCGACGATCACGTCGAAGACCCGCTTGCCCATCCCCATCGACCTGGTCTCCGCGAAGCCCAGCTCCACGGTGTACGTCCCGGAGGGGACGTTGTCGAAGCGGTACTCCAGCATGTTCTCCCTGACACGCCGGAACAGCTCCTGCTCGGTGGTGCCGTTGATGGTTCTGGTCGTGGTGTGCGTCGAGGTCGAGTTGGCGACGTAGCCATGCGCCCCCTGGGCGTACTTCCTGTCGGGGGTCCACGTGTCGCCCTCGCCGTCCACCAGCGCCTTGGAGCCGCCCGCGTCCACGGCCACCTGGAGTTTGGGCACCGCGACCGTCACCTTGATCTCGATCACCGGCTGGCGGCCGCTGGCCGAGCGGACCGTCAGTTTGCCGGTCCGCACGCCGCCCGGCTGGAGGCCGGCGCTGGACGCGGTGACCTTCAGCGCCGCCGACTGCCCCTTGGCCAGGTCGCCCGCGGCCGGAGCCACGGTCAGCCAGGTCGCGTCGGCCGTGGCCGTGTAGGCGGTGGGCGAGCCGAGGTTGGTGAGCTGCACGGTGCGGTTCCTGGTCGCGTCCGCGGGCATCACCACGGTCACCTCGGCCACCGAGGCGCTCACCCGCCCAGTGACGAGGGCGGTGTCGATCCTGGTGAGCGTCCCAGGCGCGATCGTCACCTGCTTGGAGAAGGTGCCGTAGTGCTCCTTCGACACCTCCACCGTGTAGTCGCCCGCGGGCACCTGCCCGTAGAAGGTGCCGTCGGCGCCGGTGGTGAAGGTCGCGACATCGCCGATCTTCACCTGCGCCCCCGCGAGCGGGTCGCCGTCGTTGGCGTCGGTGACGGTGCCGATCGCCAGGCCGTGCCTGCTGGCGGTGATCGCCAGGCTCTGCCCGTTCGCGATCGCCGCCGCGTTGGCCGAGTAGAGCAGGGCGTCGGTGCCGCCGGCGTTCTCGATGCCCACGGTGGCGCTGGAGCCCTGCTCCCGCTCGCTCTCCACGTCCTTGTAGCGGTAGCCGACCGAGCCGTCCTCGCCCAGCACGACGGAGAACGACATCCGCTGGCTGGTGTCGGAGTAGAAGGTGACGTTCCGCCACTCGATCACGAAGGTCCTGCGCGGCGCGGTGCCGCCGGTCGCGGTGTAGACGCCCGCCTGGGCGTCCACCACCAGGTCGTCCCAGAACGGGTAGACCGCCAGGTTGGGCGTGCCTGTCGTGGGAAGCGTGCCGTTGCTGCCCGTGGTGACCCGGTCGGCCGCGAACGTGGCCAGGCCGTTGGTGGTCACCCACGCGCGCGACTGCCCGGCCCCGTAGAAGGGGACGGTGAACGGCAGGGTCACCTGGAGCGCCTCGTCGTCGCCGGTGAGCGCCAGCTTCTCCGTGCCCGCCACGTAGGCGTCGGAGCCGCTCCTGCAGGTGTAGCCGAAGTTGTCGCCGCGCAGCGGCAGCTCGATGTCCTTGGTCACGTCGCCCGCGACCGTGACCTCCGTCGTGGCGGCGCTGGAGCAGCGCGACGTCGGGGTGACGGTGAGCTCGTAGGAGCCGTGCGGCAGCGTCAGCCGGTACCTGCCGGCGGCGTCGGTCACCGCGCTGACCGGCGTGCCCCGCGCGGCCACGGTGGCCCCTGCCTCCGGCGTGCCGGCCGTGGCGACCGTGCCCGAGACGACGCCCGAGGCCTTCGGGGTCAGGGAAAGGTCCCTGGTCACGCTCTGCTCAGCCACGATCGTCGCGGTCGCGGTCGCCTGCTCGTAGCCGAACCTGGTCACGGTGATCTGGTAGTCGCCTGGCACCAGGCGCGGCAGGCTGTAGCCGCCGTCCTGTCCCGTGGTCGCGGTACGGCTGATCGGGCCCGTGACCGAGACCGTGGCGCCGGACAGCGGCGATCCCGCCGCGGTGACCGTGCCCTTGAGCTCGCCGAGGCCCTCGCGCGGCGCGGCGCTGACCGCGGCGAAGGCGTCGAGCCTGCCCTCGCCCCAGACGTTGTTGTCGGCCGCCGTGCCGCCGCAACTGGTGTCGTTGACGTCGATCGCGGTGCTGTCGAGCAGCGGACGCGTGGCGGCGATGTCGCCCCGCAGGCGGGGGGAGGCCGACCAGATCAGCGCCACCGTGGCCGCCACGTGCGGCGAGGCCATCGAGGTGCCGGTGAAACTGCTGTAGCCGCCACCCGGCACCGAGGAGCGGACGTTCACGGCGGGAGCGGCGATGTTCGGCTTGATCTCGCCGTTCTCGCCCTCGCCCTTGCTGGAGCGGTTGTAGACGACGTTGTTCACGTCGAACCCGCCGGTGCTGTAGCTGGCGACGTACTGCCCCGGCGAGCCGCTGGTACGGCAGGCGGGCCCCTCGTTGCCGTTGGCGAACATGGGGAAGATGCCGGCCGCGATCCACGCCTCGACGGTCGCCTTGTACCAGGGGTCGAAGCCCGCTCCGCCCCAGGAGTTGTTGACGATGTCGGGCGCCAGGTCGGGGCGCGGGTCGGCGCCGGTCAGGTCGGTGGGCGCGAGCACCCACTGACCGGCCGCGAGGAGCGAGGCGTCCGTGCAGGTCTGGCCCTCGCAGCCCTTGGCCGCGATCCATGTGGCGCCGGGCGCGACGCCGATGCCGGAGGCGCCCACCATGGTGCCCATGACGTGGGTGCCGTGGCCGTTGTTGTCGCAGGGGGCGGGGCTGGGGCAGACCCTGGCGGGGTCGAACCAGTTGTGGTTGTGGTCGTAGCCGCCCCCGGGGAGCCTGCCCCGGTACTGCGCGGCGATCTCCGGGTGGTCGAACTGGGCGCCGGTGTCGATGTGCGCGACCACGATGCCTTCGCCGCGGGTGCCGAGTTCGCTCCACACCCTGGGGGCGTTGATCCGGTCCACGTTCCACTCGACCGCGTTGACCTTGGCCTCCGCCGTACCGGGGACGGGCTTGGGCAGGGACAGGGTCCTGACCGGTTCGATGGCCGTGACCTCGGGCAGCTCGGCGATCTCGGCGGCCAGCTTGGCGTCGGCCGTCACGGTGACCGCGTTGATGATCCAGTAGGCGGTGAAGTCCGCGTGCCGGGCTTCGAGCAGCTTGCGGAGGTTGGCCTGGGAGGCGTTGGCATGCTGCGTCTTGGCCGTGAAGACCGCCTTGGCCTTGTCGTCCTTCGTGGCGGCGCGGTGCGCTGCGGTGAGGCTGGCCTCGCCCTTCAACCGCACCCAGAACGTGGCCTTGTCCTGCTTGGCCAGGTCGGCGCGGACGGCTTCGCTGATCTTCTGCGGCTCGGGCGCGGCGTGCGCGAGGCCTTGGGGGAGAAGGAGAGCGAGCACCGCGAGGATCCCTAACAGGGTCGCTCGCCGGTGCCGGGGGGTGTGGGTCACAGGCGCTCCTAGTGGATCTTTACCTCCATGTGGACGAAGCGTGACTCCCGTCAGTTACCTTTTCAAGGGCCCAGTGCGGCAGATGTGGGAAATGTGACCTGCCGGATCGAGGTCACCCGTGGTTCTCCTGGGAACGCGCCCGCGGGTCACGTCTCCCTGGCGACCCCCCTGGCCCGCAGGTCGGCGAGGGAGTCGACGTACTTGAGTATGAGCCGGGCCAGATCCAGCCTGTCGCGCTCGCTCCAGTCGGCGGTGATGTACTCGAAGGCGTCGCGCTGGTGCTTGCGGAAGCGGGCCATCATGTCCGTGCCCTCGGGGGAGAGGTGCAGGATCGTGCGCCTGCCGTCCCGCTGCGAGGCGGCGCGCAGGAGGTAGCCGGCGGAGATGCAGTCGGAGACCATCCTGCTGGCCACCGACGGGTCGACCGCGAGGTGTTCGGCGACCGCGCCGACGGTGACCTCGTCGCCGCCTTCCTCGACGAACCTCAGCACCAGGGTCCTGCTCAGGTCCTTGGCGGAGATCGGGTTCTCCACCTCCAGCAGGGCCGTGCGGCGCAGCTTGGAGAAGGCGGGCCCGACGGCGTCCAGGAGCGCGCCGGCCTCGGCGTCGGTGTAGGTGTGCTCGCTCGTCATGTCCCCAGCCTACTTCCATGTCGGCCGACAGACATGTGTTGACGAACATTTATATGCATGACAGCATGCACATGTCTTCGATCAACGAAAGGACTTCGGTCATGACCGTTCTCGTCACCGGTGCCCGTGGCAGCGTCGCCAGCGCCGTCCTCGACCGCCTGCACGCCGCGGGCCACGCCGTCCGCGCCGCCAGCAAGAACCCCGCCGACCTGCGCCTCCCGGCGGGCGTCGAGGCCGTCGAGCTGGTCCTCACCGACCCCGGCACCTTCGAGGCGGCCCTGCGCGGCGTCAGCCAGGTCTTCCTCTACCCCGAGCCCGAGGGTGTCGACGAGTTCCTGCGGACCGCCGAGGCCGCCGGCGTCAAGCACATCGTGCTGCTGTCCTCCTCCGCGGTCCTCGCGCCCGACGCCGAGCACAACGGGCTGGCCAGGCCCAGCTTCCTGGTCGAGCGCGCCCTGGCCGCCTCGAACCTCACCGCCACCGTCCTGCGCCCCGACGCCTTCGCCGGCAACGCCCTCGCCTGGAGCCACGTCATCCGCCGGCGGCTGCCCGTCCAGCTCGCCTACCCCGAGGCCGCCGTCGCGCCCATCCACTCCGCCGACATCGCCGACATCGCGGTCGAGGCCTTCACCGGCGACACCCTCACCGGCAGGACCGTGGTCCTCACCGGCGCCCAGTCGCTCACCTTCCGCGAGCAGCTCGCGATCATCTCGCGCGTGCTCGGCCGCGACGTCGCCGTCGAGCACATCACCCGCGCCGAGGCGGAGCGACAGCTCGTCCAGCACGTGCCCGCCGAGGTCGCGACCTCGCTGCTCGACTACTGGGCGACCGCGGCCGAAGGCCCCGCCCCCGTCGCCGACACCACAGAGACTCTCCTCGGCACCCCGGCGCGTCCCTTCGAACAGTGGGCGCGCGAGAACATCGCCGCCTTCTGACCCTCCCCGAAAGGCCCCCCGCACATGTCCACCCCGGCTCCCCTCGCCGCGCCGCGAGCCCCCTCGCAGGCGCGGTCCTGGGCCGTCCTCTCGGTCATCCTGGCCGCCGAAGTCCTCGACCTGCTCGACTCCACCATCACCACCATCGCCGCCCCCACCATCGCCGCCGACCTGGACGGCGGCGAGCCCCTCATCCAGTGGCTCGGCGCGGGCTACGCGCTGTCCCTCGGCGTCCTGCTCGTCGTGGGCGGCCGGCTGGGCGACCGGTACGGCAGGCGGAACCTGTTCCTCATCGGCCTGGCCGGCTTCACCCTCGCCTCCGTCGCCTGCGGACTGGCCCCCGCCCCGGCCGCGATCGTCGTCGCCCGCCTCGTCCAGGGCGCCTTCGGCGCGCTGATCATCCCTCAGGGCTTCGGCATCCTGTCCGCCGTCTTCCCCCGCGAGCAGCTCGGCAAGGTCTTCAGCGTCTTCGGCCCCGTCCTCGGCCTGTCCGCCGTCGCCGGCCCCATCCTTGCAGGACTCCTCATCGAGAGCTTCGGCTGGCGCGCCATGTTCCTCATCAACATCCTGCTCGGCGGCGCCGCGATGATCGCCGCCGTCAAGCTCCTGCCCAAGGACGACGGCAGGCCCGGCGCGTCATTGGACGGCCTCGGCTCCCTCTACCTCGGCGCCACCATGATCGGGCTGCTCTATGGCCTGATCGACGGCTCGGCACACGGCTGGACCCTCGTCCCCTGGCTCAGCGTGGCCGCGGGGCTCGCGTTCTTCCTCCTGTTCTGCCGCCGCCAGGTCACCGCCGCCGCCCCGCTGATCGAGCCGTCCCTGCTGCGCAACCGCGGCTTCACCTCCGGCCTCCTGCTCGGCGTCGCCTTCTTCGCGGCCGTCTCGGGCCTGCTGTACGTGCTGTCGCTGTACCTGCAGCACACCCTGGGCTACAGCCCCAAGCAGGCCGCCTTCGGCCTCGCGCCGCTGGCCGCCGGCATCGTCATCGCCTCGGTCGCCTGCCACAGGCTCATCGGCAGGCTCGGCCGCAGGCTCATCCTCATCGGACTGCTCATCACTCTGGCGGGCACCACGCTCGCCCTCGTGCTGGTCTCCACCGGCTCACTGAACGGCTGGGTCGTCGCCCTGCCCGCACTGATCATCGGCCTCGGCATGGGCACCTGCTTCGGCACCGTGTACGACGTCACCATGGGCGACATCGACCCCGAACAATCCGGCAGCGCCAGCGGTTCCCTGGCCGCCGTCCAGCAACTGGCCAACGCGATCGGCGCCGCCGCCGTCACGACCGTCTACTTCCAGACCCATGCCGGCGGCGCGGCCCGCAGCCTCCTGGTGGTGGCCGCCGTCGTCCTGGTCTGCTGCGGCCTGGTCCGGCTCCTGCCCCGCAACGCTCGCCCCCACGGTTGATGTGATTTGCGTTGTAGCGCGCTCGAACTCCTAATGTCGCTTCCACCAGCGAAAACTCCGCGTCGGCCACGTCGGCGAGGACCCTCCAGGAGGAAGCATGACCCGGGACGAGCGGTTCGAGAACGGCCTGACAATGCTCCAGCGGATCGACGGCGAGGCAGGCCAGAAGGTCATCGACTCTCTGGCCGACATCTCGCCCGAGCTCGGCCACCAGGTCGTCGCCTGGGCCTTCGGCGACATCTACACCCGCCCCGGCCTGCCGCTGCGGGACCGCCAGCTCGTCACGCTCGGCGCGCTCACGGCGCTGGGCGGCTGCGAGCCCCAGCTCGAGGTCCACATCAACGCCGCGCTCAACGTCGGCCTCACCCCGCAGGAGATCGTCGAGGTTCTCCTGCACTCCGCCGTCTACTGCGGCATGCCCCGCGCTCTCAACGCCACCTTCGTCGCCAAGAAGGTCTTCGCCGAGCGCGACCTCCTGCCGGTCACCGCCCCCTGACCATCCGACCCACCGCCGCCGGCTCGCGGGTCGCCGCGGGAAGGTCGCGGTCGTCCGGAGCCCCGATCGGCCGCGGTCGTCCGGAGCCCGCCGCTCAGCCGCGGTCGCAGAGGGCGCGGTCGATCAGGTCGCCCGCGGCCTTCTCCTGCTCCAGCGAGCGCTTGTCGCCGAGCTGCGTGCTCATCGAGACCACGACGCTGCGCCTGCCGTCCGGCGTGACGCCCGTCCTGGCGCCATCGGGGTGGTCGCCGCAGGGGAGGGCGTGCTCGGGGCGCCCGGCGCGGGCTCACAGGCCTATCGCACCGTCGATCCGCTCACGGATCAGGTCGGCGTGCCCGTTGTGCCGGGCGTACTCCTCGACCATGTGGATGAGGACCCAGCGCAGCGACACTTTCCCGCGCCACGAGTCCTCGCCCACGATGTCGAGGGTGGGCGCGTCGGCCACGAACCGGTCGGCGAACGCCACCTCGGCGCGCCACGCCTCCCAGGCCGCGGCGACGACCGCGGGATCGGGCACCGCGCCGTCGAAGTCGTCGTCGGGCTCGCCTTCGAGGAGAAGCGGGGCGGCGCGTCGTGCCCGGCCATCACGCGCCGGAACCAGCGGCGCTCCACGTCGGCCAGGTGCCGGACCAGTCCGAGCAGCGAAAGGGTGGAGGGCTCCACGGATCGCCGGGACAACTCCGCGTCCAGGCCCGCGCACTTCAACTCCATGGTCGCGCGCTGTGCTCCCAGGAAGTCGAGGAGCATGGTGCGCTCGTCGGCGGTGGCGGGTGCGCTGAACCGGCGATCGTCGTCGGCTCCGGTGAATATCTCGGCTCGTCTGCGGGGGCTCGTCATCTCTCCATGATCGACCCTGACCGCCCCTTCCGGGAGCCCCGTTGGCAGATCGCCGAGGTCATCGGCGTGCGGGACAGCGCGATCTACGCGCACTTCCCCGGCAAACAGGCCATCTATGACGAGCTGTTCGCCGAGGGGGGACCGCCCCAGCTCGAGGTTCTCGACGTCGACGTGGAGGAGCTGGCGGCGGCGGGGCCGCGGCTCGCGGTGCCCGACCTGATCGACAGGCTGGTGGCCGTGTGGTCGAGCCCGCGGATGCGGCTGTTCTCCAGCGTGGTGCTTCGCGACGGCTCGGGAGCCGGCGGGCTCGGGGGGCTGTCGCTGGCGATCGAGGACGCCAAGGACCGGCTGGAGCCCCTGTTCCGCCGTTGGCAGGAGGCGGGGCTGATCCGCGCCGACCTGGCGCCCCGGCAGCTGGTGTGGGAACTGTTCGCACCGCTGCAGGTGCCGCGCTTCCTCTTCCTGCGCGCCGACGCCACCGACGCCGACGTGGCCACAGCCCGGCGGGCGATCGACGACCACGTGGCCTTCTTCCTGACCTGCGTCACCCCATCGGGGAGGGAAGGTCCCTCCGAAGAAAGGATCTAGGCATGCTTCCAGTCGTGGAGGAGATGCGCGAGCGGCCTCTCGGTTACATCGCTCCCGATCTCAGCCCTGTCGGCCTCGAGCTCCACCCCCAGCAGCTCGGCGAGGGCGTGTACGCCCTGATGGCCAACCAGCTGCCGAAGGACAACAACGGCCTGGTCATCGGTGAGAAGGCGGCGCTGGTGATCGACTCGGGGATCACCCCCGGGATCGGGCGCCGCATCCAGGAGATAGCCGCCGAGCTCACCGACAAGCCGATCCGCTACCTGGCCAACACCACCTACCACGGAGATCACACCTTCGGGAACGCCGCCTTCGGCGACGACGTCACCATCGTCTCCTCGCGGCTCAACAAGGCCGCCATGACCAGCCTCGCCGCCGAGAAGCAGGTACGCCGGGACAGCATGTACGGCGACGCCGACGTCCTGGACGAGGTCGTCACCTGGCGCGGTCCCGACGCGGTGTTCGACAGGTTCTGCGAGATCGACCTCGGCGGCCGCGTCGTTCAACTGTGGCACTTCGGTCCCGGCAACGGCTCGGGCGACACTCTCGTGTACGTCCCCGACACCAGGACCGCCTGGGGAGGCAACTTCCTGGCACCGGCGGGGATCACGCCGATGCTCCTGATCGGCGACCCCCTGGGATACGCCCGCACACTGCGGTCCGTGAAGGCCACCCTCGACATCGACGTCATCGTCCCCGGACACGGCATGTACGGCGAGGCCGACCCCGGCATCAGCTGGTTGCTGACCTATCTGGAACGGCTCGCCTCGGCCGTGTCGGCCGGGTCCGAGGCGGGCAAGCCCGTCGAGCGGATGATGGAGGACATTCCGCTCCGCGACGCCCTGGAGCTCCCACCGAGCGCGCCCGGCGCCGACAGGATCGCCCTGCTCATGCGCTCCCTGCACCGGTTGAACATCCTGCTCACTTACCGCTGGCTGCACGGCACCAAGCTCTCCGGCGCGGCCTGACCAGCCCGTGTGAGGCGAGACGCCCAGTCTGTCCACATTGAGGCACAAGTGAGCCCCAAGTGATCGTTTCTAGGTTTCCTTTCGAGGTCCTCCACGGGACCTCAGTGAAGAGAAAGGAACGATCATGTCGAAGATCACTATTGACGACCTGCCCTTCGGCGGCGCCGAGTTGACCGACGCCGAGCTGGGCCAGGTGGCCGGTAGCCGTCGTAAGGAGTGGGTCGCCAGCGCCTGGACCCTCGACGACGTGCCCTACGAGTGGTGGCTGATCTAGGCGTCACCCGCTGGGAGATCGGTGCGGCGGAACGGTGCTCCCGTTCCGCCGCACCTCACGGAATGGGACCGGGCAGTGATTCTGATTCTGAGCAATCGCGAGGACGGCGCGGCCGAGCGCGTGCTGGCCGCGCTCACGCGGCGCGGAGCCCGGCTGATGGGGCAGGACCGCGCGGACGGCGACGGGATGCCGGTGGTGTGGTGGGATCCGGGAGAGTTCCCGCGGGAGAGCCGGATCACCGCGGCGTTCGGCGGCACCGGCGGCCGGCGGCTCCTGCTGGACACCGGCGCGCGGACGATCGACCTGGCCGATGTGACGGCTGTGTGGCGGAGCCGGCCGAGCGCCCCCGCCCCGGCCGAAGCGGTGGCCGACCCGGCGCACCGCGCCTACGCCGCGGTCCAGGCCGAGCTCATGCTGGACGGGGTGTGGAGCCTGCTGCCGGCGCGGTGGCTGCCGGGGCGGCGGGCCGACGAGCTGCGGGCGCACAACAAGCTCTTTCACCTGGCGCGGGCGATCGAGCTGGGCTTCACGGTCGCCGACACGACGTTCACCAACGATCCGGCCGAACTCGCCGACGCCTACGAGGCGGCCGAGGGCCGGTTGGTCGCCAAGCAGCTCACCGCGGAGGCGTTCCGGATCGACGGCGCGCAGCACCGCGCGTACACGACGGTGATCACGCGTA
The DNA here is from genome assembly GCF_057708945.1 of Nonomuraea sp. bgisy101. Classification (NCBI taxonomy): domain Bacteria; kingdom Bacillati; phylum Actinomycetota; class Actinomycetes; order Streptosporangiales; family Streptosporangiaceae; genus Nonomuraea; species Nonomuraea sp. bgisy101. Next base: position 96,867 of record NZ_JBYITD010000003.1, on the reverse strand, counting down.
GGCACCTGACCTCCCGGCACCGGCTGCGGCACGCGCCCGTCATCCTGCAGCCGTACGTCGACAAGTCCGTCGAGCTGAGGGTGATCGTCGTGGGACGGCGGGTCTTCGCCGCCCAGATCGACGTGTCCGCCTCCCGGATGGCCAGGGACGACTCCCGCCACTACGACACCGACCGGGTCGCCTACGGACCCTACGACCTGCCCGCCGAGGTGGCGCGGCGCTGCGCCCGGCTGGTCGCCGACGTCGGGCTGACCTACGCCGCGCTCGACCTGATCGTCACGCCCGGCGGCGACCACGTCTTCCTCGAGCTGAACTCCAACGGCGCGTGGGGACTCGTGGAGCTGTGGGCGGGGCTGCCGGTCAGCGACGCGATCGCCGACTGGCTGATGAACGGAGACAAGAGCTCGTGACCGCGTTCGCGACGGCCCTGGAGTCCGGGGCCGACCTGTTGTGCTCGCTGCCCAGGCGCAGATCGGGCGTCCCCGAGGCCCGGCTGGCCGCGGCCGAGTGGGCGGCGCGCCATCCGGCCGTGCGGGCGCGGCTCATCGTCGACCAGCGCCCCGGCACGCCCGTGGTGGACTACGACCTCGTCCTCGACCATCCGCGCGGCGGCACCGTCGCGCTGACCGCGCCGCCCGAGGACGGCCTGCCCTGGCTGGTCGACCACTCCACGCACTGGGCGGCGGGGCATCTGGTGACGGTCGACGACGTGCACGTGTCGGTGTCCCAGGCGCTGACCATGCTGCGCTCGCTGTCGCGCGGCGGGGCCACGCCGTACCAGGAGATCGTGGACCAGTGCCTGCTGGCCTCGGCGGTGGACGACACGCTCCCGGTGAGCGCGGCGGACCTGCAGGCCACGGCGGATGAGTTCCGGCGCGGGCGCGGGCTGCACGACAGGGCGGCGACGCTGGCGTGGCTGGAGTCGGCGGGCATGTCGGAGGAGCGGTTCGAGGCGTACATCACGGGGATCGCCCGGCGACGGCGCTTCCGCCTCGACAAGGAGGGCGAACTGGCCGCCGCCCGACTCGACGCGCGGCCCGGCGACTTCGCCCGGGTCAGGGCGGTGTGGGTCACCGGCGGCGAGCGGGTGCCCGCCGCGACCCCCGATGAGCTGTTCGGCAGGCTGGCCGAGCTCGGTGACGCGATGGTGACCGTGGGCACGCGTTTCGAGGGCGACCTGCCCGTGCCGATGCGCGGCGCGGCGCCAGGCGCGGTCGTGGGGCCGGTGCAGCTGCCGGACGGCGGATTCCTGACCGGCGCCGTGCTGTCCCGTACCCCCGCCGTCTCCGGCGACCCCGAGACGCTCGCCGCCGCGGGCCGCGCCGCGTTCGCCGACTGGCTGGCAGGGCGGCGGGCCGACGCCACCGTCGAATGGCACTGGTCGTGACCGGTCCGCGCGATTCCGACGAGCCGACCAGGGCCTACCGGGTGCCACGACCGCGTACGGCCGGCGTCGGCCCGCGCGGTGTCTACCGGGAGGAGGCGCTGCGCGGCCGGGCCGCCGCACGTGCCGCGGCCCGCCGGGTCCCTCTGGTGATCAGCGGTCCTTCGTTCGCGCTGCTCTGGGCCGTGGTGGCGCTCCTGGTCGCCGCCGGCGTCGCGCTGACCGCGCTGGCGCTCGGAACGCTGGGAGCGGGATCGTGAGGCGACGGTTCGCTCCTGGAACCCTGGGAGGGGGATCGTGAGGCGACGGCTGCCCGTGCTCCTGCAGAACACCCCGACCGAGTGCGGCGCGGCGTGCCTGGCCATGGTGCTGTGCCATCACGGCCAGCGCACCGCCCTGCACGAGATCGCCGAGGAGCTCCAGGTCGGCAGGGACGGGCTCAGCGCCAAGGCGCTGGTCGACGGGGCCCGCGTACGCGGCCTCAAGTCGCGGGCCTTCTCGCTCGCGCCGCAGGACCTGGCGCACGTGCCGATGCCCGCCGTCGCGCACTGGGAGTTCAACCACTTCGTCGTCGTCGAATCCTGGTCGCACGACCGCGTCGACATCGTGGACCCCGCGCTCGGCCGGCGCCGGTTGAGCGCTGAGGAGTTCGGCGCCGGGTTCACCGGGGTGCTGCTCGCCTTCGAACCTGGCGAGGGGTTCAGGCGAGGCGCGTCGTCGATGGCGAGCGCCTGGCGGCGCGAGTTCGTGCGCACGCTCTTCCGGCGCCGCCGCGGCCTGCTCGCCCAGCTCGTGGGGGCGTCGCTGCTGCTGCAACTGCTGGGGCTCGCCCTGCCGCTGTTCTCCCAGGTGCTGATCGACAGGATCGTCCCTTCGCGCGGCGTCGAGGTGCTGTCCCTGCTGGGCGGCGCCGTACTCCTGGCGGGGGCGGCCCAGTTCGTCATCGGTTACCTGCGCGCGGCGTTGCTCGTCGCGGTACGGGCGCGAGCCGACCAGGAACTGACCGAGGGAGTCGTCGGGCACCTGGTGGCCCTGCCGTACCGCTACTTCTCCAGGCGCGGCAAGGGCGACCTGGTGACGAGGGCGGCCAGCGTGTCCACCTTGCGCGACATCCTCACCGGGCAGGTCGTGGCCGCGCTGCTCGACGGGCCGCTCGCCGTGGGCTACCTGGTGCTGGTCTTCGTCTGGGACCCGGCCTTCGGGGCGGCGCTGAGCGGCGTCGCCGCGCTGCAGGCCGGTCTGCTGCTGGCCACCACCCGCAGGGTCAACATGCTCGCCCAGCAGGAGCTCAACGCGCTGTCGGCCTCGCAGAGCAGCCTGATCCAGGCCATCAGCGGCATCGAGACGCTGAAGGCGTCAGGCGCCGAGCGGAGGGCGGTGGCGCAGTGGTCGGCGCACTTCACCCAGCAGCTCAACGCGGACGTGCGCAGCGGCCTCACCAAAGGACTGCTCGAGGCCGGGCTGTCGGCCATCCGGGTGATCGCGCCGCTCGGGCTGCTCTGGCTCGGCGCGTGGCGGGTGATCGACGGCCAGCTCACGGTGGGCGCGCTGATCGCGCTCAACGCGATCGCGCTCGGCGCGCTGACCCCGCTCGGCTCGCTCATGACGGGACTGCAGAGCCTGCAGCAGGTGGGCGCCCACTTCGACCGGCTCTCCGACATCCTGTCGGCCGAGCCGGAGCCGGCCGAGGGCATCGAGGTCCTGCGCCTGCGCGGCGCGGTCGAACTGCGCGGCGTGAGCTTCAGGCACGACCCGCGCGGCCCCTGGGTGGTCAGGGACGTCTCGGTCGACATCAGGCCAGGGCAGAAGGTCGCCCTCGTCGGCGCGTCAGGATCCGGCAAGAGCACGCTGGCCAGGCTGCTGCTCGCTCTGTACGCCCCGGGAGCCGGCGAGATCCGCTACGACGGCGTCCCCGCGCGTGAACTCAACCTGCGCACGCTGCGCCGCCAGTTCGGCGTGGTCACCCAGGACCCCTCGCTGTTCAACGGATCCATCAGGGAGAACATCGCGCTCAACGACCCCGACGCGCCGCTGGAGCGGGTCGCCGCCGCGGCCCACCTGGCCGCGCTCCACGAGGAGATCATGGCCATGCCGATGGGCTACGAGACCATGCTGACCGACGGCGGCGGGCTGTCCGGCGGACAGCGCCAGCGGCTGGCCCTCGCCCGCGCCATCCTGTCCCAGCCGAAGATCCTGCTGCTGGACGAGGCCACCAGCAACCTCGACAGCGCGACCGAGGCGCTCATCGAGGCCAACCTGAGCCGCCTCACCCAGACCAGGATCGTGATCGCGCACCGGCTGAGCACGGTCAGGGACGCCGACCTGATCCTGGTCGTCCACGGGGGACGCGTCGTCGAGCGCGGCACCCACGCCGAGCTGATGGCGTCGCGAGGCGCCTACGCCCGCCTCGTCGCCGCCCAGGCCGTACGCGCCTGATCAGCGTGACGGGTGCCGGTCCTGGAGTTCGCGAAGGATCGCGGCCTGAACCTTGAGATGCGCCCATGCCGAGCAGCACCAACGACGAGACGGGCCCGCCTGCGAAGGAGGCGACCAGAACCAGGAGATCGCCCGCGTCGCCCCTGGAGTAGCGTTGCCGGCCGTGACGGACTTCATCTCCCTCCCCTTCTATGACCTGCTCCACGAGAACGGGCACGTGCCGGGGATCCGTGAGAAGCTTCCCCCGCTGCTCGCCGGGGTACGGCGCAGCATCCTGGAGATCGGAGCGGGAACCGGCCTGATCACCACGTCGCTGGCCGACTGGACACCGGCCGAGATCTTCGCGCTGGAACCCTCGACAGCCATGCGCGGGGTGTTGCTGTCCCGGCTGAGCGCGAGCCCGGAGCTGCTGCGGCGCGTGACCGTGCTTCCCTGTGACGCGCTGAGCGTGGACCTGAGCGAGCCGGTCGAGGCCATGGTGATGATCAACGTGATGTACGCCCTGGAGCCGGACTACCGCAGGAGGCTCTGGCCCGTGCTCGCGGCCCAGCTGGAACCCGGCGGACTCCTCGTCTTCACCTGGCGCGATGGCGGCCCCCCGTCGCCGCGCCCCCTCCAGGAGCTGGACTCCCGCCGGGTGGGGCGGCACACCTACGCCGTCCTGTCGGAGATTCTCGAGTCGGGCGAGGAGGCGTGCAAGGCCCGCTACCTCTATCGGATCACCGAGGATGACAAGGTGGTGAGCGAGGAGGAGATCGTCGGCCGGGCCTACCGTCCCGTGTGGGAGACGATCGAGGAAGAGCTGGTCACGGCGGGCTTCGTCCAGGCCGACGCGCCCGAAGGACTGCTCGCCTGGCGACTCGCCTGAGGCCCGGCCGCTCTCACCCGGAAGGAACCCCATGGCATCCACCACGCGCTTCCCCCTGGAACCCGCGCCCATCCCGTACCGCTCAGCGGCGGTAGCGGAAGTGAGGGATCGCTTTCACGGTGGCGTGCGTCGCGAAGGCGGCCTCGCCGCTGTCGTACTCCCACCACGCGTCTTCCAGTCGCGAATCGACGACGTTGCACGTGCTGCTGCGGGAATGGCCGCGCTTGATGGAGCCGAGATAGACGGCGCCCTTTCCCACGTAGCGTCCGTTGACCGTGAGGCGGCAGGTCCCGCCCACCCAGTCGATGGCGTATCGGCTGTTGTTCGTGATGGTGATGCGGATCTCGCACGCCGATTCACACCACCCGAAGCTGAGCTTGAGCCGTACACCGCCCACCGCGGCGGCGGCGGGGGGTGCGACCAGCGAGCCGGCGAGCAGAAGGCAACCTAAGAGTGCGACGAGTCGTTTCACGCATCCCCCCAAGAGGGCGCTCGGAGTAGGCCCCGCCAGGAGGGAGTCCCTGGCGCGGCGCACGAACGTGTCGGCGACATACGCAGCGTATGTCAGATACGTCTCGTATGCCACAGCCGGTGTCGCACTCCTCGGAGGACAGCGCTAGAAGGACAGCGCGCGGCGCAGAGCCGTGGCGAGTTCGGCGAACTGCCGCTGGGACACCTCGGCGGAAAGGATGGCCTGCGATCCGTGGAACGTCCCCGGCCACTGGTGCAGCTCGACCGGGACGCCCGCCTCCAGCAGGCGCAGCGCGTACGCGATGCCCTCGTCGCGGAGCGGGTCGAACTCCGCCGTGGCGATGTAGGCGGGCGGCAGGTCCGACAGGTCGTCGGACCGTGCAGGGGCGGCGTACGGCGAGGCGGGCGCGGAGCCGAGATAGTGCCGCCACCCGGCGGCGACGTTCCGGCGATCCATCCGCGGCGTGTCGGTGAACAGCCGCGCCGACACCGTCTCCAGCCGATCATCGAGCACGGGCTGGTTGAGCACCTGGTACCGGATCGCCGGCCCCTGCTCGTCGCGCGCCCGCAGCGACACGGCGGCCACGATGCCCGCGCCCGCGCTGGTCCCGCCGACCGCGATCCTCGCCGGCTCGGTGCCGAGCTCCGCGGCGTGCTCGGCCGCCCAGGTCAGTACGGCGTAGGCGTCGTTCAGAGCGGCAGGGAACGGATGCTCGGGAGCCAGCCGGTAGCCCACCGAGATCAGCACGGCGCCCGAGGCGTCGGCGAGCCGGGCCGCCCAGGGGTGTTCGGTGTCCAGGTCGCCCGTGACGAAGCCGCCGCCGTGCAGCCAGACGACGGCGCCGTGCGCCTCCTTCGGCCGGTAGATCCGCACCGGCACGTCCGGGTCGCCCGGGACCATGAGGTCCTCCATCTGCAGGCTCTCCGTGTCGGGCGCGGGAAGCGAGGCGACCAACTGGGCGAGGCTTCTGCGCTCGGCGGCGGGGTCGGCCAGATCGGCTCGGGGGATGAACGGGATGAACGCTTCGAGTTCGGGATCCATGACAACCATCCTCGCGACAGCCTCCGCGGGGATCATCCGCCATCCGCCGGGCATTCGGCCGCGATCACGCGACGATCGCCGCATGTTCTCCTGTCACGCAGGCGTTCGCCGTACGGCTGTCGGCGGACTCTGTGGCGGAAGGCGCGCCGACGAGCACGGATCTCGTGACGCTCGACATGAGGACGGCCGCCTGGCGCGAAGGGTGGCATGCTGGGAGGCCAGCGATCACAAGGAGAGCAGCGATGACCCACCCCCTCGGCACGCGGCCCGCGCCCCTGCACACCCCTATCAGCGCGGAGGAGAAGGTCAGGAGCGAGGCGAACTTCGCCCCCTTCGTCGCCCAGTAGCTCGTCGAAAACGGGCGGTTCAGGGTGAGCGCCGACACGCCGGAGTTGGTGGAGCTGTTCCAGGCGGTCGCCCACCGGGTGGGCGAGATGCTCCAGCGCCCTGTCGTCAGCTACGCCAACGGCAGGTACATGGTGATCACCTTCGGCGAGTAACCGGCTTCACCGGCCCGCTCGGCACAGCGGCGACCTTCCGGTCTCTAGACGCACGTCCAGCAATAGATCATCTGCTCTTCCGCCTGTGCCCGCCGGGCCAGACCTCTCAGCTCAGTGATCAGCGTCGTCAGGTAGCCGGCGTCAGGAGGCGTGAAGAACTCCTCGATCTGTCGCCACCGTTCGGCGAGCCCGGCCAACCGGTCGTCAGGCACGCCGGCCAGCGCGTCACGTAGATCGGCGGGCAGCTCCTCGATCCACGGTCCCTCGTGGTACGGGGAGTCCTCCGACAGCGCCTCCCACTCCTCAAGGCTCTTGGGCGCGCCCTCCGGCGGTGGATACAGCGCGACCGTCTCCACGAGACCCACGCTGTACGGAACGTCCCTGATGAAGGCGACAAGCTGTCCGAGAACGAGCCCGGGATCGATCCACTTGGCGTCCACGGCGTCGAAGGCCGGATTCGAGCGCCCCGCCCGGCCACTGTCCGGATGCACCACCGCGGCCTGCCTGTCAGCCGCGCGGTAATAGTCGTACAAGACCCCCAACTGAGCCTCCGGCCACGGTCACCCGATCTCCTGTGTCGAGCGAAGCCTAGGGTAATCGCACGTATGTACGAAAGAGGGCGCTGACGACCAGGCGCTCGGGGTCGAGCTCGGAACGAGGACGCAGGGGCGAACGCTCTCCGAAACGCGGGGCGCCCCGCCGGTCGCCGAGCAGGTGATCGGCGCCGGCGCCTGACCATGGCGGGACAGTACGCGCGCGACGAACAGGGTTCATGTCGCGAACGGACAAAGGCACCCCCTCCGACTTCTGCGTCCACGCCAACGGCAAACTCGGGACCGCCCTGTGATGCTTGCCGCCATGGGATATGCAGAGATCGTTTCCGCGATGGTCGCCGAGCTGGCGGGGCCCGGCGAGCCCGGACTGGCCGTGGGCGTGTACGAGCAGGGGGACCTGGTGTTCACGGCCTCGGCCGGCGAGGCCTGCGTGGAGTTCGGCGTTCCCGTGGACGCGCGGACGCGGTTCGACATCGCCTCCGCGAGCAAGCAGTTCACCGCGGCGGCCGCGCTGCTCCTGGCGCGGGACGGCAAGCTCGACCTGGACGAGGGCATCCATGTCCACCTGCCGGAGCTGAGCCTGCCCGTCCCTGTCACGGTACGGCAGTGCCTCCAGCACACCGCCGGGCTGCCGGAGTGGTACTCCCTGGTGACGGTGGCAGGGATTCCGCTGTACGCGTGCTCCGAGGAGCGGCTCGTCGAGCTGTTCACCGGGCTGCGGACGCTCAACTACCAGCCTGGGACGGCGTTCTCCTACTCCAACACCGGGTACGTCCTGACCGCCGCCGTGATCAGGCGGATCACCGGGCAGTCGCTGAACGAGTTCGCCACCGAGCGGATCTTCAGGCCGCTCGGCATGAACGACACGCTGTTCCGCGACGACGTCACCGCCGTGCTGCCCCGGTTCGCGCCCGGCTACAACTCCGACAAGGGCCTGGTCAGGGCCGACACGGTGGAGAGCGCGGTCGGCGACGGCGGCCTGGTCACCAGCGTCAGCGACCTGGCCCCCTGGTTCGGATTCCTGGCCGACGGCCGGGTGCTCGGCGCCGACCTGCGTGACCAGCTCGTCGAGAACACCGCGTTCAAGTACTCCTTCGGCATCTACCCGATCAGGATCGGCGAACTGGACGGGTTCGGTCACGCGGGAGGCGTCCCCGGGTACCGCTCCCAGCTCATCTACGTCCCGTCCGCGGGGATCGGCGTCTCCCTCCTGTCGAACCAGTCCCGCCACGACCCGGTGGCGATCGCCGCGAAGGTCGCGAGGATCGTGACCGGCCAGCCGCAACCGGTCGTGGACGCCACTCCGGGCGACGCCGAGGCGCTGGCCGGGCACTGGTTCAACGAGATCACCGACGCGGCCGTCGAGATCGAGCTCTCCGACGGCGGGATCAGATTCCAGGGCGAGGAGTTCACCCACCGCGCCGACGGCGTGTGGCGCGACGAGTCCGCGACCGAGCTGTGGCTCGCCGACGGCCGCCTCATGATGGGGACCGAGCTGATCCCTGCCCGGCAGATCACGATGGTCCGCAGGGAGCCCGCGACGGGCGCGCGACTTCCCGAGGGGAGCTTCCGCAACGCCGAGATCGGCGCCACCCTCACGATCGCCGACGGGCGGCTCGTGACCACCGGACAGCTTTCCCTCCCTCTGACCCCCGTCTCCGCCGACGCCTGGCAGGCAGGTCCGCTTGTCACCCTCTACCTCGAGGGCGGCGACCTGCTCCTGTCCTCGCACGGCGTGCGCCGGATGCGGTTCACCCCCCAAGAGAAGTGAGTCCCCTATGGCACGAATAGCGGCCCTCGTGGCCCTGCTCCTGCTGACCGGATGCGCCACAACCCAAGCCGCCGCGCCCAAGGACACGCTGGTCTGGGCCACCTCCCTCCCGGTCCACACCTTCGACATCGCGCACGGCTTCGACACCTCGACCCTGGCCCAGTTCTCCGTGCTCGACACGCCGGTCACCCTGGACGGCAACGGCCAGGTCGTCCCGTCGCTGGCCGAATCCTGGAAGGAGACCAAACCGGGCGTCTACGACTTCCAGCTCAGGAAGGGCGTGCGGTTCTCCGACGGCACGCCGCTGACCGCCGACGACGTGGCCTTCTCACTGAGAAGGCACCTGGACCCGAACGTCGCCTCCGAGGCGGCCAGCTACGTGGTGCATGTCAAGAGCGTGGAGGCCACCGGCGAGAACAGCGTCCGGGTCACGTTGCGCCAGCCGACCGCCGCCTTCCTGGCCGTCTCCGCGCTGGCCTGGCAGGTCGTGCCGCGCAAGCTGGCCGAGGCGCACCCCAAGGACCTGGGCAGCCCGCAGGTCGGCACGCTCGGCACCGGTCCCTACAAGGTCGCGAAGTTCTCGCTCACCGACGGCGTCACGCTGGTACGCAACGACCAGTACTGGGGCCCGAAGCCCGAGCTCGCCAGAATCGAGATCAGGACGATCAACGACCCGGAGGCGCTGCGCCTGGCGATCAAGCAGGGCAGCGTGGACGCGACCAGCGACGTGCCGATCCGTGACGCCCGCAAGTGGACCGGCATCCCCGGCGTCGCCACCGGCTTCTACCCGGCGAACTCGATCTTCTTCCTGTCGTTCGACGTGACCGACGGCCCGCTCAAGGACGTGCACGTCCGCCGCGCCATCGCCCACGCGATCGACAAGGACGCGCTGGTCAGGCTCGGTACCGGCGGGCACGGCTCCGCGGCCGCCGCGCTCCTGACCGCCCCGCAGCTCAAGACGCTCTACGGCGACAAGGGAAGCCCGCTCACCCGCACCTACCCGCATGACATCGGCAAGGCCAAGGCGGAACTCGCGCAGTCGCCGTACCCGGACGGCTTCGCCATGACCATCCCCTTCACGCCGAACAGTGAGGACGCCCTCACCATGCAGGCGATCATCTCCGACCTCGCCAAGATCGGCATCAGGATCACCGTCGAGTCCATGCCGGCCGACGCCTACCGCGCGCGGCTCATGGCCCACGACCGGGCCGGCATGCAACTGCACCGCCTCGTCTACGGCACGCCCGACCCCGGCGAGGTCCTGCCCGACCTGCTCAGCCAGGCCTCCGCCGAGCCGCAGGGGTGGAATTTCGCGCTGTACGGCTCCGCCGCGCTGGACGCGGCCCTCGACCGGATGCTCACGACGTCGGGCCCCGCGCGTATCCCGCTGGTCGACACGATCCTCAACGAGGTCGCCGAGCAGGTGCCCTACGTGCCGCTGTACTACTTCGACGGTGCCTACGCGCTCAACGAGAGGTTCACCATCAAGGTGAACGCGTGGACGCTCGACATCTTCAGCGCGATCCGCATGGCGGGCTGACATGCCCATGGTGACGTTCCTCGCCCGCAGGGTCGCCGCGGCGGTACTCCTGCTCGGGCTGCTGTCGCTGCTGACCTACGGCCTGCTCGCGGTCGCCCCCGGCAGCCCCGAGCAGGCCCTGCTGGGCAGCAGGCCCTCCACCCCGGAGACCCGCGCCGCCATCCGCGCCGAGTTCATGCTCGACGAGCCCTTCGTCGTCCGGTACGGCCACTGGCTCGGCAACGCCGTCCATGGCGACTTCGGCAGCTCGGTGTACTCCCGTGAGCCTGTGAGCAGTGTGGTCGGCGAGCGGTTCTCCACCACCGCGGGGCTGGCCGCCTACGCGGTCGGGCTCACCCTGGTCGTGGCCATCCCCACCGGGCTGATCGCGGGCATGCGGCGGGGGAGCGGCCTCGACCAGGGCATCACCTCCGCCGCGCTGATCGCCACGTCGGTCCCGTCCTACGCCCTCGGCATCGCGTTGCTGTACGGCTTCGCCGTGGCCCTCGGCTGGTTCCCGATGTACGGGTCGGGTGACCTCGCGCACCTGACCCTGCCCGCGATCGCGCTGGCGGCCGGGCAGGCGGCGTTCGTGGTCCGGCAGACCAGGGCGGCGGCGCTCGACCTGGCGAACCAGGACTACCTGACCTTCGCCAGGGCGCGCGGGCTCGGCCGGCGCCGCATCTGGGTCAGCTACGCCCTGCGCAACGCCTCGCTCCCGGTCCTGACCGTCGGCGGGCTGCTGCTCGCGGCCAACCTCACGGGCGCCGTCTTCGTCGAGCGGGTCTTCAGCCTGCCCGGTCTCGGATCGCTGCTGATCCAGGCCGTAGGGCAGAAGGACATCCCGGTCGTGCAGGCGCTGGTGCTCCTCGGTGGGACGGTCGTGGTCGTGACGAACCTGCTGATCGACCTGGCCTGTCTGGCCGTGGACGCCCGGGTCAGGCACGGGGTGATCGAGGCATGAGAGACCGCGTCGTGCTCGGTTCGGCTCTCGCCGTACTGCTCCTGGCGGCGCTCGCGGCGCTGTTCGGCCCGCTGGTCGCGCCGTACGACCCGGGAGCGCAGAACCTGGATCTCGGCCCGACAGGACCGTCGGCCGGGCACTGGCTCGGCACCGACGAGCTGGGCCGGGACATCGCCTCCCGGCTCCTGGCCGGAGCGGGGACCGCCCTGTGGGGGCCCGTCGTGGGCGCCGTCGGGACGACCGTCCTGGGTACGGCCCTCGGCCTGGCCGCCGGGTACTACCGGGGCTGGACCGACGCGATCCTCATGCGGGTCACCGATCTGATGATCGCGCTGCCCGGCCTGCTGGTCCTGGTCGTGCTGGTGGGTGTGGTCGGCGGCGGCTACGTGTGGGCGGTCGCCGCGCTGATCGTGCTGTCGGCCCCCAACGACGTGCGGGTCATCCGCAGCCTGGTGTTCGCCCAGCGCGACCTCGCCTACGTGGAGGCCGCGAGGACGCTGGGCCTGCGGTCCGGGCGGATCATGTACCGGCACATCCTGCCGAACCTGGCCCCGACCGTGCTCGCCAACCTGTTGCTGACCTTCGTCGCCGCGCTCGTGGCGCTGTCCGGGCTGTCGTTCCTCGGCATCGGGCTTCCGCCCGGAACCCCCGACTGGGGGCTGATGATCGAGGAGAACCGCCGCCTGCTCGATCTCAACCCGTGGGCGTCGCTCGCGCCCGCGATCCTGATCACCGTCGCCGCGACCGCCGCCACCCTGCTCGGCGACGGGATCTTCGACCGGCTGTCCGCGAAAGGAACGCAGCGTGCTGGAGATTGAGGATCTGCGGGTCCGGCACGGCTCCAGGCTGATCGTCGACGGCGTCGACCTGGAGATCGCGCAGGGAGAGACCTACGGCCTGGTCGGCGAGTCGGGCAGCGGCAAGTCACTGACCGCCCGCGCCGTCGTCGGGCTGCTGCCGCGCGGTATCACCGCCTCGGGTTCCATCCGGTTCCGCGATGCCGCGCTGTCGGGGGAGAAGGCGTTCCACGCGGTGCGCGGGCGGCGGATCAGCCTGCTCATGCAGGACCCGTTCGCCATGCTGAATCCCCTCCGTACGGCGGGCCAGACCATCGCCGAGTCCGGTGGGGCCGTACGGGAACGCCTGAGGGAGGTCGGCATCGACGATCCCACCGTGGCCAAGCGGTACCCGTTCCAGCTCTCCGGCGGCATGCGGCAGCGGGTCGCTCTGGCCGCCGCGCTCGCCCGCGATCCCGAGCTGCTGATCGCCGACGAGCCGACCACCGCGCTGGACGCGACCATCCAGCACGAGATCATGGAGCTGCTCGGCCGGATCCAGCGGGAACGCGGCATGTCCGTGCTGCTCATCACCCACGACCTGCGGGTCGCCTTCACGCTGTGCGACCGCCTCGCCGTGATGTACGCAGGGCGGATCGTCGAGCGGGGCCCCGCCCGCGAGATCGCCGCAGGTCCCGCGCATCCCTACACCGCGGGGCTGCTGCGCGCGCTCCCGTCGGCCGAGCGGACCCTGGCCACGCTGACCGGAATCCCGGGCAGCGTCCCTCCGGCGAACACCGTCCAGGATCGGTGCGCCTTCCTCGAGCGCTGCGACCAGGCGGCTCCCGAGTGCGGGGAGGCGCGTCCCGCGCTGCGACCCGTCGCCCACACGCGGGAGAGCGCGTGTCTGCTTCCGGTACGGCCTGCGCCCGAAACGCCCACTGACGAGAGGCGCCCCCAGGCTGTCGGCGGGACGTTGCTGAAGGTCGACGGGCTGCGGAAGGACTACCGGGCCGTGCGGGCCGTGCGGGATGTCAGCCTGGACGTCGCGGCAGGGGAGAGCGTCGGGATCGTCGGGGAGTCGGGGTCCGGCAAGACGACGCTCGCCCGGTGCGTGCTGGGGCTGGTGACGCCGAGCGGCGGGCGGATCGCGCTCGGGACCGGGGACCGGCCCCGGCACCGGCTCGTGCAGTGCGTCTTCCAGGATCCCTACACCTCGCTCAACCCCGCCAGGTTGATCGGTACCACGCTGGCCGAAGCGGCCGCGCAGGGACCGGCCGACGATCGTCCCACCCCCTCCGACCTGCTGCGGCTGGTCGGGTTGCCCGCCGCCTACGCCACCCGGCGGCCCGGCGGGCTTTCGGGAGGCGAACGGCAGCGGGTGGCGATCGCGCGGGCTCTCGCCGTACGTCCTGCGCTGCTGATCTGCGACGAGCCGGTGGCGTCCCTGGACGTGTCGGTGCAGGCGCACATCCTTTCGCTGCTCCGGTCGGTGAACCGCGACCTCGGGACGAGCCTGCTGTTCATCACGCACGATCTGGCCGTGGTCCGGCAGGTCACCGACCGGCTGCTGGTCATGCTGAACGGGCAGGTGGTGGAGAGCGGGCCGACGGCGGACGTGCTCGACGACCCCCGGCACGACTACACCCGGCGGCTGATCGCCTCCCTCCCGGAAATGACGTTCGAAGGGTAGAAAAGGTAGAGATGTACGACTTGGTATTGCATGGCGGCACGGTGTACGACGGGTTCGGGACACCGGGCAGGACGGCCGATGTCGCGATCTCGGGGGACCGGCTCGTGGCGGTCGGCCAGGGGCTCACCGGACGCCGGATGATCGACGTGACCGGCCTCGCGGTCGCGCCCGGGTTCGTGGACCCGCACAGCCACTCCGACACGGTTCCGTTCCTGGCCGACGCCCAGCCGTTCAAGCTCTACCAGGGCGTCACCACCGAGATCTGCGGCAACTGCGGGTTCTCGTGCGCCCCCGGTGATCCGTCGAGCTCGGACTTCACGCCCCTCGGCGACGGCGACGACCTCTTCGCGACGTTCGGCGGCTACCTGGACGCCGCCGAGGCCGCCGGGACGACCAACAACCTGGCCGTGCTGGTCGGGCACAACACGCTGCGCGTCATGGTCGCCGGCCTGAACCGGGACCTGCCGCGCGACGGGCGGGACCGGCTCCTGGCACTGGCCGAGGAGGCGTTCCATGCGGGGGCCTTCGGGTTCTCCAGCGGACTCGAATACGTGCCCGGCGCGTACGCGGGAACCGACGAACTGATCGCTCTGGCCCTGGTGGCGCGTCGGTGGAACGGGACCTACGCCACGCACATGCGGAGCGAGAGCGAGGGGCTGGCAGACGCGCTCGACGAGGCGATCGCGGTGGCGCGGGCGGCGGGGGTGCGGCTCCAGGTGTCGCACTGCAAGGCGTCAGGGCGGGCGGTCCACGGCTCGTCGGTCATGCTGCTGGACAAGCTTCGCCAGGCACGTCTCAGCGGCGTCGACGTCCGGGCCGATCAGTACCCCTACCAGGCCTTCAGCACCTCACTGGCGGCCGTGCTCCCGCCTGCCGTCCTCGAAGGCGGCATCGCCGAGCTGCGGGCGCGGCTTGCCGACCCGGCTCAGCGCAAGGCCTTTCGCGAGGTCGCCGAGGACCCGGCGAACGGGACCGGGGTCGGGTTCTGGCGCGAACTCCACCCGGACGACGTGCGGATCCTCGTCCACGCCGACCCGTCGATCGCCGGGCGTACCCTGGCCGAGACGGCGGGGGACGGCGACGCGTGGGACGCGCTCTGCGATCTGCTGATCAAGGACCCGGGCGCGGCCGGGGTCTTCCATACGATGCACGACGACGACGTGATGCGGATCATGGCCGATCCGCTGATCGCGATCGGTTCCGACGGCGGCCCGCCGGTCGGCCCGAACCATCCGCGCACGTTCGGAACGTTCCCGGTGTTCCTCGGGCGATACGTCAGAGATCGCGGGGTCGTTCCGCTGGAGGAGGCGATTCGCAAGGTCACCTCGGCGACCGCGACGCAGTTCGCGCTGGCCGATCGCGGCTGGCTCGGGCCAGGGGCCACAGCCGACGTCTGCGTCTTCGACCCCTCGGTCATCGACCACCCCGGCACCTACGAGGCGCCCGATCTCCGGCCGGTCGGCGTGCGCCATGTGCTGCTCGGCGGCCACCTGGTCATCGAGGACGGCGAGTTCACCGGAGGGAGGCACGGGCGGGTGCTGCGCCACGGACGATCATGAGCGCGACGCTGGGCGTTCTGCTCGACAGCCTCGGGCCCGAGCTGGTACGGCCGGTGACCCTGCCGCGGGGTACGGACGTCCCGGTCGGCGGTCCGGTGATCTACGACCCTGCCGAGCCACCGGCCGGACTCGAAGGCGCGGTCCTGCTGGCCGCGTCCAGGCCGTCGGCCGACGTGCTGCCGAAGCTGGTCGAGGCGGGAGTCGCGGCGGTCATCGTGAAGTCCGACGACGAACGCTGGGCCTCGGCAGGGACCGCCGTGCTCAGGGCCGCGCCCGAGGTGTCCTGGGGTCAGCTGTACACGCTGATCGACGCGCTGCTCGCCGTCGCTGGCCCCTTCGGACCCGGCGAGCCCGCCGACCTGTTCACGCTGGCCAACCAGATCGCGGCCCGGGTCGGCGGGGCCGTCGCGATCGAGGACCTGGCCATGCGGATCCTCGCCTACTCGACCATCGAGGGCCAGCGGATCGACGATCTGCGCAGGGACGGCATCCTTGGCCGCAGGGTGCCCGAGCACCCGACCCACGTCGAGGAGTACACCGCCGTCCTGCGGTCCGACGGCGCGATCTGGAGCCGCGAGCCTCGCGAGTTCCTGCCCCGCCTGGCCATCGCCGTACGCGCGCGCGGCGAGGCGCTCGGCACGATCTGGGCCGTCGAGGCGGACCGGCCGCTCGCGCCCGATGCCGCCGAGGTGCTCGCCGAGGCCGCCGTCGCGGCCGCACCGCACCTGGCCCGTGTCAACCTGGACGCCGACGAGGTACGGCGCCGAAGGACCGAGCAGCTCGGCAGGCTGCTGCGCGGCCTCGGGCCGACCGAGGAACTGGCCGCGGCGTTCGGCCTGCCGGCGGGCAAGCCGGTCACGGTCGTGGCGATCAGCCGTGGTGACCACGCCGTGGACGCGGTCTACGCGGGCGACCTGCTCCGTTCGGCGTTCGCCGCCTACCGTGTCCGCGCGGCCGCAGGAGCCGTGGACGGGCGGGCCTACGCGATCGTCTCCGCCGACTCCCGGGCGCCGCTCCTGCACCGGATCACCGCCGACGCGTTGGCGCAGGCCAACGAGCGGCTCGGGGACGGATGGCGAGCGGGAATCGGGCGGAGCGTGCCGCTCGTGGCCGTACCCGAGAGCCTGCGGCAGGCCGAGGCGGCGCTGCGCGTGCTCTACAGCCACCTGGGCAGGGGAGACATCGGCAGGCACGAGGACCTGGCGGCTCCGCTGCTGCTCCTCGACGTCGGCACGGCCATGCGCGAGCTGCCCGCGCTGACCGGTGAGCCGCTCGCCCGGGTGACCGAGCACGACCGTCGCCACGGCACCGACTACCTGCACAGCCTGCGGGCGTGGATCGCCTCGCACTACGACGTGCCCCGCGCCGCCGAGGTGCTCTCACTCCATCCCAACACGTTGCGCTACCGGCTGCGGCGCATCGGCGAGCTGATCGACATCGACGATCCTGACACCCGGCTCGTCCTGGCGCTGCAGCTGCGCCTGCGCGGGGACTCTCATGCGTGACGGCCGGAACTCCCCCATCACGGGATGAACTCGGTGATCCCGTCGCTCCACCCCTGATGATCGCGCCGGTCACCGGACTCACCTGTGACGGCTACTACCTTCTGGATGCTTGATGAAACTGGACAAGGCCGAACTGCGGCGGGTCTCGCTGCCGCTGGTCACCCCCTTCCGCACGTCGCTGGGCACCCAGCACGTGCGTAACGCCCTGGTGATCCGTCTGGTGACGGACGCGGGCGAGGGCTGGGCGGAGTGCGTCGCCGACGACGAGCCCGACTACAGCCCGGAATACCTCGAGGGCGCGGCCGACGTGATCAGAAGGTTCCTCCTGCCCGCGCTCTTCGCCGTGGAGGACCTCGACCCGGCAGGGGTCGCGGTCGCGCTTGACCGGTTCCGCGGGCATCCGATGGCCAAGGCGGCCGTGGAGATGGCGGTGCTGGACGCCTTCCTGCGGGCCAAGGGGGTGAGCCTGGCGCGCTACCTCGGGGGAGTACGGCGGAGCGTTGCCGTCGGCGTGTCGGTCGGCATCACGGACACCCTTGACCAGCTGCTCGACCAGGTGGACAAATACCTGGCCGCCGGGTACGCCCGGATCAAGCTGAAGATCGAGCCGGGATGGGACCTCGAACCGGTGCGCGTGGTCCGTGAGACGTTCGGCGACATCCCGCTCCAGGTGGACGCCAACGCCGCGTACGCGCCGGGCGAACTCCGGCACCTGCTCGGGCTTGACGATTTCGGCCTGGTCCTGGTCGAGCAGCCGTTCGCGCCCGACGACCTCGGCGCGCACGCCAGGCTCGCGGCCGCCATGGACACGCCGATCTGCCTGGACGAGAGCATCCACTCCGCGGCCGACGCGGCCAGAGCCATCCGCGCCGACGCCTGCTCCATCATCAACATCAAGCCGGGCCGTGTCGGCGGATATCTGGAGGCGCGGCGCATCCACGACGTGGCCCAGGCGAGCGGCGTCCCGGTCTGGTGCGGCGGCATGCTCGAGACCGGCCTCGGGCGTGCCGCCAACCTCGCGCTCGCCGCCCTCCCCGGCTTCACCCTTCCGGGCGACATCAGCGCCACCGCCCGCTACTACAGCGAGGACATCACGGTCCCCTTCACCCTGTCGGACGGCCACCTCGCCGTCCCGGACACCCCCGGGCTCGGCGTGCTCCCGGATCCTGACAGCCTCGCTCGCCTGTCGACGACGGCCGAGTGGATCGCGAGGACCACGTAGCGGGGTTTCGGCGCGCGTGACGGCCGTAGTGATCACCTACGCCTGTCGACGCCGCAGACGTCATCGACCGTGACCACGGTCTGCTTCGTGTGCCGGACCACATCCTCTGGCGTCACCTTGCGCTCCCTTCGCCTGCCCCAGCCGGGACTCCGAGCCTGAACCGGCGGGATCCCGCCCGATCGCCAGGATCAGGCGGGACCTCGTCGTCTGGTGTCCCGCAGCTCATGGCCGTCCTAGAGAGCGGAGGCCGCCCATCCAGGGGGTCAGCAGTACTTGGCCTTCCTGACGCTGCCGACGGCGGTGGGGGCGGTGATCCTCGCCGTGACCCCATGACGGATCTCCCGGCACAGCGGATCGGGCCCCCATGAGATGTCGAGCGTCACGAGGCCCGTGCTGCCGCAGTTGAGTACATCCGCCCAGGCCTTACCGCTGGTCTCGCCCTTGGCCATGATGTGAAGGCCGGTCTTGCCCGTGCACGGGGCACTGCTGGTGTCCGCCGAGGCGGCGGTGGTTCCGGCTCCTAGTCCCGCGACGATGAGGGATCCGGCGAGAAGTGCGGACGCCGTACGCTTTTTGACCGACATCTATCCCCAATCCTGACTTTCCGGTGAAAGATCACTTTCGGCCGCATTGTAGAGGTCGTCGATACGCGGTGGGGCTGAACGTTCGGATGGGGCCGGCACCGGCCCCGCCACGCCGAATACTCAGTGTCCTTGCCGCGACAGCTGCTCGCGTTCGGCGAATCTCCTCAGGTTGTGCAGCTGACGGCGCATCATGAACAGGTCGCCCCAGGCCAGGAAGGGCTTGAGAACCTTCTGCAAACCGCCTTCGGGCTCGTGAATCGTCTTGACGACCAGCCTGCTGAGGCCGTGGCCGATGTCGCGCACGACGTAGCTGACCACCAGGTCGCCATAGATCGTCTTGCCGCCGCTTCCGGATATCGCCAATGTCAGATGCCGGTTCACGTCGTAGTCGACGAGGTCGAACAGGTCCATGAAGCGCTGGCCCACCTCGAGCCGGTCCGTGCCCGGGGTGAGTGTCGTGGGGGTCCGCATGCCGAACAGGAAGGCGAAGCTGTAGCTGGAAATCCTCAGCTGACAGAGCCACCTGAACAGCACCGACGGTTCGGCCTGCACGGTGACGGCGCGGAACAGCGGCTGGGACGTGGCCTCGAGCTGGGTGTCACAGGGGTAGGGAGCCTTGATTTCCTCAGCCGTAGCCCCCCATACCAGCGGGATACGTGTGTCCATCATTCCTCCGGAGCGACGGTTGTCGTGTGCCGTTGACGATGCGGTGACGCACCTTCCGAAGGCTCGGCGGTAGGGAACAATCGGAAGATCCGCCTTCCGTACAGTACTGCACGGTATGGAAGGGCGGATCGCCGAGGTGCTCGACGTCGGTGACGCCGTCCTCTTCACGCGAGGGTGAGGCGTCGAGTCGCGGCCCATCCGGGAGCACGGACAGGCCGGACACGGAGTCCAGTTCAGGAGGGTCGCCGCCAGACGGTGCCGCGCCGCTCGTATTCGATCACCTTCTCGGCGAACAACGCGGCTTGAGGTCCGTGGAAACGCTCGGTGAGCCACAGCGCGAGGTCGAGACCGGAGGTCACCCCGCCGCAGGTGACCAGGTCCCCGGCGTCGACGACCCGGCCGTCGACGACCTTGCCGCCCTGCTTCTTGAGCTCCTGCTTGGCCGCGTGGTGGGTGGTGCAGGACCGTCCGGCGGTGATCCGGGCGGCCGACAGCAACAGCGTTCCGGCGCACACCGACGCCATGATCAAGCCGGGCCGCCGCGCGGCGGCCAGCGCCTTGGGCAGTACGCCGCGGCTGATCTCCCGGTACGTGGCCGACCCCTCGCCCAGGCCGCCGCCCGGCACCATGAGCACGTCGGCCGACCGGGGGTCCCACGAGTCGCGCACCACGATCTCCATGCCGATCGCCGTGGTGACCGTGCGGGGGCCGTCGGCGGTCACGAAGGTCTGCTCGATGTGGTCGGCGTTGACGCCGAAGACCGCGATCGGCCCGGCGAAATCCTGCTCTTCCACGCCGTCGTACAGCACGGTGTGCACGCGCAGCGGCGTACGCCGTGGCTCGGCCGCCGCGGCCGGACCCGCGGCTACCTCGGCGAGGCCGAACCCGGTCGTGGCGACCAGGCCGGCGCGAAGAAGGTCCCGTCGTTGCATGTCAGTCCTCCAAGGGGCGGTGGCCTCGGTGAGGCGAGAACAGCGCCGGCCGCCATTGCGTGGTCGCGGATCGATGGGCGTGGTCGGGCCGCGCTCGCCGGCCGGTACGCGGGCGCGGACACGTAGGGGATCGCCGGAAGGGTCCTACGACGACCTTCAGGCTGGCTGAAGCTTAGCGAAAGCTTCAGTCGCACTGAAGGTGGGGGTGCCTGCCCATGCTCTCCTTGCATAGGGTTTGGTGGTGGCAACGCGGAACGGAGAACGGCTTCTCACGCGCGACGACTGGGCACGCGCGGCCCTGGAGGCGATCGGAGAGGGCGGGATCGACGCCGTCGCGGTCGACCGCCTGGCCACTCGGCTGGGCACCACGCGCGGCAGCTTCTACTGGCATTTCAAGAATCGGCAGGATCTGCTGGTCGCCGCACTGGAGATGTGGGAGAAGGACGGTGTCACCGACGTCGAGGCGGCCCTCCAGGCAGTGGAGGACCCGGCGGAACGGCTCCGGACGATCTTCGTGACGGCCTTCGCGCACCCGATCGCGGCCGATATCGAGGCGGCGCTGGCCGCCAAGGCCGGCGATCCGCTGGTGGCGCCGGTGCTCCAGCGGATCACGTCGGCGCGCCTGCGCCTGCTGAGGCGGATCTTCGGCGATCTCGGGTACGGCGAGCAGGAGTGCGACGTGCGCGCCCGGATCTTCCACGTGATCTACCTCGGGCACGGCCAGGCCCGCCGGGCCACCCCCGATGTGTACGGAGACGTCGGCTACGTCGAGCGATTGATGGAGATGCTCCTGCACGCGGGCACCCGCGGGGAATGACCTAGGCTGGACAGCCAATTAGCTAATTGCCATGATGGCTTAATGCTGGACGTGGAGCTGGTGAAGGCGCTGGCCAACGACAAGCGCCTGCTGATCCTGGAGTGGCTGCGCGACCCGGAGGGGCACTTCCCGCCACAGCGTGACGGTGACCTGGTCCGCGACGGCGTCTGCTCGCTGTTCATCGCCCAGAAGCTGGGGGTGAGCCAGCCGACCTGCGGCGAGCACATGAAGGTGCTCGCCCAGGCGGGGCTGGTACGCGGCAAGAAGATCAAACAGTGGGTGTTCTATCAGCGCGACGAGGACCGTATCGCCGAGGCGAAGGAGCTGCTGAGCGGTGAGTGGTGAGGTGAGCGCGGCTCATGAGGCCGTCGACGTGAAGCTCTACGAGCGTCTGATCAACGACCTGGAGGCGGGCGGCGCCCGCTACCGGCTGATCGACCACGAGCCGGAAGGCCGTACCGAGCTGGTCTGCGCCCTGCGCGGGCACGACGTCTCGGAGGCCGCCAAGTGCCTGGTCGTCATGGTCAAGACAGGCAAGAAGCGCACCAGGTACGTGCTGGCGGTGGTGCCCGGTGACGCCCGCCTGGACCTGCGGGCCGTCAAGGAGCTGCTGGAGGGCTCCTATGTCGCCTTCGCCGGCCGCGAGAAGGCCGAGGAGCTCGCGGGCAGCGTGAGCGGCACCGTGCTGCCCTTCAGCTATCACCCGGAACTCGAACTCATCGCCGACCCGGCGCTGCTGCGGGTCCCTGAGCTGTACTTCAACGCCGCCCGGCTGGACCGCTCGATCGCCCTGGCCACCGACGACTACGTGCGCCTGGCCGCGCCCCGCCTCGCCCCCATCACCACCGCATCCTGAAACCTCCGCCGGCGTGCGCGCCCGGCGCCGGAAGGGAGTCCCAGATCGTCGCCGTCGCTCCACCCATCAGGGAGCCGTCCGCTCGGCTTACCCCGGGCGATGGCGGGAAGATCATCGGCTCAGCCGCTGAACTCCTGAGCCTGTCGTGATCACCCCGGGCCCTGAGGCCAGCGCCGTCCCCGGTGCGCCAGTAGAGCCTGCTCCTCCTTCGGAGAGAAACCTTTCAGCAGGGGTGGCTCGCCCCGCTCGCGGTCCCAGGCCAAGACGTCGGCCGCCGTCACCTCCAGCGGGGTCGCGGGCATGCCCGCCGCGCGGGCCCGGGCCGAGCTGCGCTGCTGCGTCGGCCAGTTCGCCCGCACCAGCGGGAACAGCGGTGGCACCACGTCGGGTGACACCGGCACGATCTCGACTTCAGTGCCCGCCACCCGCGCGCAGGTCTCGATGAGTGCTCCGAGCGTGGTCGGCTCAGCAGGACCCACCGCGTTGAACGCGCCGGGGCGCTCGTCAAGGAGCAACCGCACCACCAGGCGGGCCAAGTCGCGCGAGTCGATGATCTGCACCGGCTGTTCGGGGTCCGCGGGCAGCGCCACCGGCCCGCCGTACGAGGCTCGCCGTACCCAATACGTGAACGTGTCCGACGGGTCGTGCGGCCCGGCCACCTTTCCCGGCCGCACGATCGTCGCCCGCGAGCCGTACCGGGCCACCACGTCGTCCTCACATGCCACCTTGAGCGGACCGTAGGTGTCGTCATCGAGCTCCTCGGTGTCGCGCACCACCGGCCGACGCGGTGCGTCCTCATCCGAGCCAGGCCCGACGCCAGTGCGCTGGTACACCGCGTGGCTTGAGATGAACAGGTACCGGCCGACCCGGTCCTCCAGTGCGTCCATCGACTGCGCGACGTGGCGCGGAACGTAGCCGCTGACGTCTACCACCGCGTCCCATGTGCCATCGCGCAGTGCTGCGTAGTCACCGGTGTCACGGTCGCCGATGAGTCGGGTCAGCTGGGGGAACAAGTCGGTCCCTGTCCTGCCTCGGCCGAACAGGGTCACCTCGGCGTCGGCACGCAGGGCGTCCTCCACGATGGCGCGCCCCACGAAAGACGTACCGCCAAGAACAAGAATCCGCACGGCCGGCGACACTACCAAGAGCGAATCACGAAGGGCTCAGAGGAAACCGGTCAAGGCCGCACCGCGCGGTGATCGTGCTCGTGGCGCCGTGACGTCATCGCCTCGATCGTCGCTGTGCTCCCCCATCGGGCGTCGCCGGTGTCGCGTGGTGCCGGAGGTCGAGGATCTGCTCGGCGAGTTCGCGAGCCAACGCCGCGGGGTGTTCGTCGGCCTGGGTGGCACCGGTTGCCAGCGTCCCTGCGATGAGCAGAAGGTATTGGGCGGCAGCGTGCGCGGGCTGCGGATGTCCGAGCTTGACGAGTTCGTGCTCGAAGAGCCGGTGCAGGCGCACGCGGTAGTCGTGGGTGATGGCGTGCGCGGGATGGTCGGGGTCGGTCAGCGCGAGATCGGCGGCCTGGTAGCGGCAGCCGCAGAAGTCCGGCTCGGCGATGACCTGGGCCAGGTTGTCGAAGACGGCCAGGAGGCGGTCGCGTGGGTCCTCGCCCGCGGCCTGCATGATCTCCATGTAGAAGGCTTCGTCCTCGGCGGTGGTTCGCCGTAGCACCTCCGCGATCAGCCCGTCTTTCCCGCCGAAGTGGTCGTACAGCGAGCGCCGGGCCACGTTCGCGGCCTTCAGCAACGTGTCGACGCCGACGCCCATGCCGTGGCTGTAAGTCAGCTCTCGGGCGGCGTCAAGCAGGCGTTCCCGCGGGCCGGGCGTGGCGCGTGTGCTCATGGTCCCAGCCTCTCATCACTTGACGAGTAGATCAACCAGTCTATATACATTGTTTAGACCGAACGTTCTATCCCTTTAGGATTCTCGCATGATGCACCGCACAACGGCCGAGGTCATGGACCGCTTCAACCGGGCCTTCGTCGAGCACGACCCCGATCTGCTCACCGACCTGCTCGCCGAGGACTGCGTGATGGAGTCCGTCCAGCCGGCCCCCACAGGGGAGCGCGTCGAGGGCCGCGAGGCCTGCCTGGCCTGGTGGCGGGCGCTCGTGGAGGACCGCACGACCCAGTTCCAGCCTCAAGAGGTCGTGGTCGCCGGAGACCGGGCGACGATCCTTTGGCACTACCGTTTCGGCCCCGGCGACGCCGACTGGGTCAGCGGCGTGAACGTCATGCGGGTGCGCGACGGCCTGATCGTCGAGGCTCTCGGCTTCAGCAAGACCGCAGGCGAGGTCCCGCTGGCCGCCGAGTCCGGCATCGACGGCTGAGTCCGTGCGCCTACCGGGCCACGCCCGACTGGCCCGCCAGGGTTCGGGAGTTGACCGGCGGGCAGGGCGCCGACCGCGTCATCGACGTCGCCGGACTGCTGGAGCAGTCGCTCAAGGCCGTGGCGATAGGAGGCCATGTCGCCTGCGTCGGATTCGTCCGACCCGGACCTTGCGCCCGAACCAGGCGCAAGGTCCGGGCTCACTCCGGCATTCGTCGTCAGCCGGACTCGCGCACGCGGGCGACGGCCAGGGAGGTGAGAACGGCGAGGACCGCCCCGAACCACAGAACCCCCGCGATGGCCACGTTGTCGGCGACGATGCCTCCGAACAGGGCGCCGAGCGCGATGGCCAGGTTGAACACCGAGGTGTTCAACGCGGTGGCGCGCGCGCACGGGCTGGTGCGGGCCCGCCGTGACGTTCAGTCGGAGCCGGTCGTCGCCCCGGAGGTCAGGGCGTCGACACAGGCCGTGAGTGCGTCCGCAAGCTCCGTCCGGGCCTGAGGGGAGAGGCTGGAGAGCATGCGCGCCTCGACGAGGTCGACGGCGGCTGCGGCGTCGGCCAGGAGTCGAGTGCCGGTGGCGGTGAGCTCGGCTTGGAGGACTCTGCGGTGCTGGGGATGCGGCCGGCGGCTCAGTAGTTCGCGGTCCTCGAGTTCGCGCAGCACGGTGTTCATGCTCTGCGGCGTCACGAACGCCTGACGGGCCAGGTCGGCGTTGGACCGGCCGGGGTCCTGGCCCAGGGCGGCGAGCACCGCGTACTGCGAGACTGTGAGCCCGTGCGGGGCGAGGGCGTCCAGCATGGCCTGGTGAAGCACCGCTTGGGCGCGCTTGATCAGATATCCCGGCCGATCCGCCACCGCGTTCTCCTTTGCAAGTATCAGGCTGCCTGATATAGTCTCAGGAAGACTGATACAACGATACCGTCCCAGGAGGACACCATGGGTCCCGACTTCATCGCCGTCCAGGTTCGCGACCTGGAGGCCTCTGCCGACTTCTATGCGGCCTACCTCGGGCTGGAGCGGGCGCCGGTCAGCCCGCCGCACGCCGTCGTGTTCGACACCGAGCCCATCCCCTTCGCCGTCCGCGAGCCGCTCGTCGACCTCGACGCCGTCGATCGCCTCGGCTGGGGAGTCGCGATCTGGATCAAGGCCGAGGACTCCCAGCCTCTCCACGACAAGATGGCGGCCGCCGGAGTGCCGATCCTCGTCGAGCCCTTCGACGGACCGTTCGGCCGTACGTTCACCTTCGCCGATCCGGATGGCTACGCCGTCACCGTCCACGACCGGGCGGCGTGATTCCCTGCGACCCCTCGCCGACAGTCATTGAAACCGAATGGCTGTCGGCCTGCTGGCCACCGCCGACCCTGCCTGCTCAGTTCGGAGCTGGAGTGGCCCCGTCGGAGGCGTTCTTCCGGCCGGCTCTTTGGCGGATCTGCTTCGCCAGTCGAGGGATGTCCACGGGTCGGGTGGTGTCCACGTCGTACGTGTGGCCAAGATCGAGCGGTTGGGCTTGGCGTTCGAGTTCTTTCCACTGGAGATCGCCCACGATGGCGCCGAGGTGGATCGCGTGTCTGCGTGCTTCTCGTTCCTCGTAGCGTTGGCGCGCGACACGGAGCGGGAGCACGCACCTGACTTCGTGTGCCGTCCCGGCTCCCGCGCGATGGAGTCCTGCGGTGACGACCGGGCGTAGGTTCCGGAGCCAGAAGCTTTCGAGTACGGCTCCCTGGCCGGCGTCGCAGAGCAGTGCCCACAAGGTCTCGCCTGCTGCGACACCGAGTTTCTGGCTCCATGCGCGGGCGGTGAGGCCTGCCGGTGGTGTCACGCCGAGTGTGTCGGCGAGGGTTTCCTTGATCCGGTCCTTGCTGAGCAGGGGGAGGTCGAGCTCGTCGGCGAGCGGCTTGGCGAGAGTGGTCTTGCCTGCCCCAGGTAGGCCGTTCACGAGCACCACGAGCATCGGCCAATGCTAGACCTGATCATGGGCTCCCGTGTCTCACGGTCCGTGTGGCGGGTGCGCACGAGAACGGCCCCAGGCCGCACGCGCGGCGGCCACCGCTGCCTCGATCACGCGCTGCGGGCTGAGCGGTGGGCCGGGTGTCGACGCTCGGACACCCGGACCTCCTTCTGCAGTAGAACCCTTGCGGCCTTACGCATGTAAGGGTAGCGTCGGCAGCGCGTCCTTACGGGTGTAAGGACGGGTGCGGAAAGTCCGCGCTGACATATACGGGGACCGTGTTATGAATACCAACAGGCGAGCAACCGCAGGTGCGGGCGTGCTGGTCATCGTGGGCGTGATCGCAGGCGTGTTAAGTGTCGTGCCCGCCCTCGAGGAGCCGCACTATCTCGTCCTCATTTCCGCACATGAGGGCCAGGTCATCGTCGGCGCAGTCGCTCAGTTCATCATGATCCCCGCCTATGTCGGGTTCGCGCTCTACCTGTATCCGGCATTGAGGGTGGAGAACGAAGCGCTCAGTCTGGGCTTCCTCGGATTCAGGCTGATAGCAGCGATGTTCCATTTCACGGGCGTGATTCTCCTGCCTTTGTTTCTCGTGCTGGGTCGGGAGTTCTCCCAAGCCGGAACCTCGGGCGCACCCCACCTCGAGGTCTTGGGTGAGTTGTTGCGGACGGCTCGCGACCTGGTCAACCACGTCGCATTGATCATCTCGCTGAGCCTCGGAGATCTCCTGTTGTTCTGCGTTCTCTATCGGTCGAGACTCGTCCCTCGTTGGCTGTCCGTGTGGGGACTTCTTGGGGCCGGATCGGCCATGTTGGCGAGCTTCTTGGTGCTGTTTGGTGTGACTGATGTCGTCACACCGCTCTACCTGACCATGAATGCACCGCTGGCCGTACAAAGCCTGGTCCTGGCCATGTGGCTGATCACAAGAGGCTTCGATACAAAGACATCGACAACGGGTCACCGGCGCGGCTGACGTGCACGCCGTCCCACCCTGTCGCGACGGCCTGCATGGTGAGGTCCGGCCACTGGCCGGGTAGCGGGGCCAAGCAGCGCCCGTGGGCCACCCCAGGGCATGCCGGCCGCCGCGTCCTCATGGCGTCACAGATTGTTGTACATGGTGTCAACGATCTTGTTGGTGTAGTGTTTCGTGATCATCGCCGCTGGTCACGGAGGATGGAGCGGACGAGGGCGGGCGAATCCGGCTGCGAGCGCGAACCCCGCCGAGCGAGCTGCGTCCTGCGGCGTGTGGGTCATGAGAAGTCACCTGTAACTTCCGGCGACCTCAGAGGACTTCCTGGTGTCGAGGGGACCTCTGGGCTGAAGGAGATGGGCTCTCCCGGACCGCGCAGGGGCCTCGACCTCACCAGTAACGCTCACAACCGACTGTACCGGAGTACAAGATCAAGAGATTATCCCGCCGAGGCGCGTACGACCGCCTCCGCTCTCCGCTCGTCCGCGCGTTCACCCGGAGCGGCCTCGCCGCCGTCGCCGCTCTAGCGTTCCTCGCGCCCGCCCTGCCCGCGAGCGCCGTCGCGCCCGTGCTGCCCGCGAGCGCCGTCGCGGACGGCGAGCCGGCGAAGCCGGTTCCGGGCATCGACGCCCGGCCCAACGACGGTTCCGGGACCTGGCCGGACTTCTCGAACACCGGCTACGCCAACACACCGGCCAACGCCGGAGGTCTGGGCCTGGGCAAGTACCCGGGCAAGCTCACCGACCACGCGCCGAAGATGAGCGACACCAAACCGCTGACGCTCAGGTTCCCCGACAACAGCGTCATCTCCTTCAAGCGGTTCCGCGCGTTGAAGGTCTATATCTACGGCGACAATCTCACGTTCGTCGGCTGTCTTTTCGAGGGCACCAACCCCGACGACAACCTCATCCAGATCTACTCGGACACCAGCATCAAGTTCCTGTACTCGACGTTCAAGCCGAGTTCCTACTCGAGGCCGCCGGGCAACAACGGCACCGTCTCGTCGGCTCACTCCAAGCCCGGTACTCCCTTCAAGAAGTCCTGGCAGTACGCCACGACGATGAAGGAAGCCGTGGCCGTCATGGACCACAACGACATCTGGGGCAACGCGGGCATGCAAATGGTGACGGGTTTCCCCGGCCGCCCGTCGACCTGGACGAACAACTACATCCATGACATGGCCGACACGGCTCGCGACGTCTACCACCACGACGGCATCGGCCCGCAGAGCGAAGGCGACGGCGGTCCCATGACCGTCCACCACAACACCCTGGCCTCGGTGGGCAACACCAACGCCCTGGCCCTGCAGGGCAACGGCATGTACCAGAACATCAAGTTCACGAACAACTACGTCTCCGGCTGGGGATACGCCGTCAGCATCGGTGTCACCAACAACGCCAGGAACATCACCGTGACCGACAACGTCTTCTCGGCGGAACTCGAGCAGTTGTACGGCTTCCTGTACGGCAATTTCTGGAGCGGATCGTCCCGCGGCTCCACCTGGCGCCGCAATCTCATCCAAGCCCGTCCCGGAGACGGCAACAGCAACTATTCGGCCGCGGACCACGGCAAATATCTGTGGCCGACCGGTTCCGAGACCCACACCACCGATTACAAAGGCTGAACCTGCCAAAAGGTGACGGCGCCGCAGTACACGCGCCGTGCTTCGTGCGCCATGCCGCGCGAAGCACGGCGCCCCCGCCTCCTGCACGAGATGCGGGTGGAGGTTTCAGCGGCGACACTGGCCGCCTCGCGCTCGACCCCATCCGCGGGTGGAAGGCTCACGGTTGCACACCCCGTGCAGCGAGTGTCCGCCGTCGTCCCGCCCGCAGAGAGAGCAGGCCCTGGTCTGCTCGGCTTGTCCCGGGTCGATGGCGGGCGGGATGATCAGGTTTCCACCTCAGTCGTCTACGGCCCACACACTCGGCGCGGCGATCACTCGCAGCCGGAGTGCGCCCGCCGGAGACATGAATGGGGGTTGACCATGCAGGTGTTGAGACTCCTTGCGGGCTGGTTCTGGCGAGTGGATGCGTTCTTGGGCGGCAGTGCCGAGCCGGATGCCGGCCGACGGCTTGTTGCGGCTCATCCTGTGCGCGGTGCGCTGATCGTCGGCCCTGTCTACGGTGGCCTGTTCGCCGTCCTACTGGTGATATTGGACGTGCCCTTCACGCCGCCCGCCTTGCTCTGTTGCCTCGGCATTGCGATCGGCGGTGGGATGTGGTCCATGGGCCTGGACTACTTCGAGCGCCGGCGTCAACGCCAATACGGGCACTACCCGGGCGTGCACGAGCCGCGGGATGGCGCGGAGCGCCGCCCTTGATGTGGTCCAGGGCCACCGGAACGGCACCCGGTGGTCCGTGGCGCTCCCCCTCGGTCTTCGGCAGTCAGAGCCGCTGGGTATGCGATGGATGTACGTCGATCTGGACAAGCGTGTCATCCGGGCCTTCTGGCAGATCAAGCGCCTCCGCTACCGGCACAGTGCGGCGTGAATGGCCGCCCACGTCACTCAGCGGCGGCCAGCTCCACCAGCATGCCCAGGGACGGCAGCTCGAAAGGCGCTCCTGTCGGAACCTCGCCCGCTCGGGCGTCCTCGCTCTCGCCGGCCCAGTGCCGCAGCGCCTGTAGCGGGGTGATGCCGTTGGCTTTGGCCCAGCGCAGGCGCTGCGTCCAGGCGACGGCGGCGTCGAAGGCGGCGTCACCGGCCTGCTCGCGCGGCACGTACTGCGCCGCGTCGTCCGTGGTCGCGGCCCACAGGTAACCGATGACGGTGCCGTCCTTGACGATCGGGACGTAGCGGACCGAGGCGGACGTCGTGCGCGGGTAGGCGTCCGGAGCCTGGACGGTCTGGAAGGCGGGCTGGTCTTTCAACGACAATTCTTCGTCTCCTTCATCAGCCGCCGGACTCCTCGGGCAGCACCCAGCCGTAGACGTGCCACTTGCCGTCCTGCCGTTTCACATCCTCCGCGAACCATGATATGCCGGTGCCCAACAGTAGTTCCCGCTCACCCAGGTGGCTGATCAGCTCCAGATAGAAGGCCGGGGTGCCCTCGGGCACGCGCAGGTGCAGGGTGACATCGCCGTAGAACACCGGCTTGTCGCCGAGGTTCGTCGAGAAGAAGCCCGGGTCGCGTTGCACGGTTCCCGGAAGCTCGTGGACGGGCACGGTGAACAGGTCCGAGGTGAGCCGCAGATTCCGGAACACGTCGATCGTCTCGGGGACCGGCTGGCGGTGTAGGACCCCGTTCAGGGCCTCGATCTGCGCGATGACGCGTTGCTTGCTCTTCGCGATCTCGCGCGACGTCTCGCCGTAGAGGGCGGAGTCGCCCTTGCGCAGGTAACCGTTCATCTCCTTATATCCGCTTCCGGAGTAATGGTCGGCCGCCGCCTGCTCGGACCGCGACATGTCGTTGAAGACCCCTGTCCAGATCGCTTTCCCGAACGTGGGAGCGACGAGGCGGGCGCCGAAGGGCGCGTCCAGGGGGACATGCGGGGCGGCCGCGGTGTAGTACAGGCCCGACTCTGTGCGGCGGATGGTCTGCCCAAGCGACGGGCTCGGCCCGTCGCTGGTGAGCCCGGAGTAGGCGGGGGGCGAGGTCGCCGGCTTGCCGTGGGGCGTCTGCCAGGGGGTGGGAACGCCATCGCCGGATACGGCGTGTGTGCCGAAATCTACCGGGGGCTTGAGCTGGCGCGTTGTTCCCGACGCGGTGTAATGGTCCTTCGGCGGGGTCGCGGGCGTGGCGGCGAGGTCCGTGCTCGCGTCCTTGTGATACAGGGCCAGCAAGTCCGGCAGGGCCTTGGCCAGGGCGGGATGCAGTTGGCCGTTGTTCGCCATGGAGCTGAGCTCCTTCAGCGTGAGCCAACTGGCGCCGCTGGTCTCGAACGTGTCGAGCTTCGGGGCGAACATCGGCCCCTCGGCGGCCAGGTTGGTGTATTTCCAGCCGCCGCCCCCAACCTCCACCGCGTGCTCGCCCTTGAGCTTCAGGGTGTTGAGGTAGGTCTGGTTGACGCCCAGTTCCTCGCTGAGCTCGCGGGCGGCGCCGTGCACGGGGCTTTCGAGGCTGTCGAGGGCTCCGCCAGGCAGTTGCCACTTGCCGGCGTTGGAGACGTACTGGCTCTGCTGCATGAGCAGGTAGCGCGGCTGGCCGTGCTCGTCGATGCCCCTGATCAGTACGCCTGCCGCGCCGTACTTGCCCCAGAGGCCCCCGCTCACGTAACCGTCGCCCGACTTGCCGGGATTTTCCAGGATCCGAAACGGGCCGGGGGACTGACCGGCCAGGGAAGCGGGGCCGAGGCCGGCCGGCTTCGCGCCGGCGTGCACGGGGCCGTCGCCCGCACGGGATGGGCCGGGCAACGCGCTGTCCCCGGTGTGGGCCGGGCCGGGCAGCGCGCCGTCGCCCGTGTGGGCGGAGCCGGGCAGATCCACGTGATGCGAGCCGTTGATCAGGGCGTCGACGCCGAGTGCGCTTTTGAAGGACAGGTCCTGCTTGGCCGCGGCGCCGGCGAGCGTGGTGCTGTCGCCGCCCGCATGGTTGAGGAACTGCGCGGCGGAGTTTTGCGGGAAATGCCCGGACGGAAGGCCGCCCGAGCCGTCCGCTGTATGAGACGAGGAGTGCGAGGAAATGGAGGAAGAGGAGGAATGCGAGGACGAGGAGGAGTGCGAGGACGAGGAGGAGTGCGAGGACCAGGAGGAGGAGCCGTGGGCGGGGTTAGGGTTGTCGCCGGCCGGGCCCGCGCTTGACTTGCCGTGCGCGAACGGGCTCCAGCTCGCCCAGTGCGCGTCCGCGCCGCCCACCACGCCCGAGGTGAAGCTCTTGACCAGCCTGTCCCAGTCGATCGGCTGTCCGCTGGAGAGCTGCACGGTCAGGTCCGTGGCCACGCTGGCCATGCCCGACCGGCCCATCAGTCCAAGCATGGACCTGGCGGGCACGATCCCGGTGAAGCCCGTCAGGAAGGCGCCCAGGACGGCTCCCGTGCCGGCCGACGTCATGATCTGTTCCCAGTCGAGGTGATCGCGCCGGGACTGGGAGGCCTGCACCGCCAGGTCCATGCCGCCCATCAGGCCGCCGAACAGGCCGATGTTGATCAGCAACCGCTTGCCGAGCTGGGCGATGGCCAGCCGGGTCAGCTGCACCCTTGCGCCGACCATGGCCGTGGCCGCCGGGCCCCAGGGGCCGACGGCAGCGGCCAGCAACCAGATGATCTGGAAGATCAGGAACCAGACCGAGACCTCGATCATCCGCTTGGTGTACTGGACCTGGACGCCGAGATCGTTGTAATGGAAAGCAGCTGAGACGAGCTCCTCGATGAGCTTCGCCAGCGCCGGATCGGACACGTCCTGGACCCGCTTGACGAACTCCTTCAGCGCGTCGCCGTCCCAGTCGTCGCCCACCCGGGTGAAGACCGACATGCCCCGCTCGTCCAGGATGTCCTGCGCGGTGGCCGCGCACGCGTCGGCGAGCCGGAAACAGCCGTCCTCGTCGCCTTCGGGCCAGTCCATGCCGACGGCATAGCCGACAAAGGGTTTGGCCCAATCGGGCACGAGGAAACCGTCGAACCCCAAAGTAAGCTCACCAACCCTGCGGGGGGGCCGGATCGCCGTTGGCGCTTCCCAGGTTGTCCAGGGACACGTCCGGTAGGTCCTGGGTGCCGCCGTAGCCGCCGGGGTTCTCATATCCGGGGTCCCCGTAGCCGGAGTCTCCGTAGCCGGAATCGCCGTAGCCAGGGTCCCCGTAGCCGGAGTCTCCGTAGCCGGAGTCGCCGTAACCTTCGGCGTCCTGGTAGTTCCTCGTGTTGCCCCGCAATCCGTCGCGCAGGTCCTCCATCTCCCGGATGTAGTTGTCGAAGGCGCCGAAGACGGCGTCCTCGATCGTGTAACGGTTCTTCTCCAGCTCCGCGCCGTACTGGTCGTTCCCCAGTGGGTTGCCCTCCTGATAGAAGGTCGCGTTCAACCGGTCGCGTAGGCCCCAGAGGAAATTGACGGTGTAGTCGGCCTGCGAGGAACGCGTCCGCAGGCCACTGAAGACGGCCTCGTACCCCTGGGCGCGAGCGCTACCCACGCGCGCCCCCCTCCTCGGCCGGCAGCTTCACCGGCTGTGGCAGGAACGCCTCAATGCTCGCCCCCTCGCCCAGTACTTCCTCCAGAGGCAGCCCTTCCGGCATGAACGGCGCCATGAGCTCCTTCGTCTGGCCGGCCACCTGTTCCGTGGCGGCGCCGATCTGTTCCATGATCGCGTGGGCGAGCTCCGACGGCGAGAGCTTGCGGTACACCCGGGGGTCGAGTTTGATGTCCTGCACCTGACCACGCGGCCCCACCGTCACGCTCACCATGCCGTCGTCGGACTCGGCGGTCCCCGTCAGCTCGGACAGCTTGCCGTACGCCGCTCGCAGCTCGCCAGCCTGCCGGTTGTACTCCTTGGCCAGCGCTTCGATGGCCATATGGAACTCGTCGTTCAAGCAGCGTACCTCTCGTTCCGACAGCACCATAAGTTGCTTTTCGTCACTGCTGTAACGTGGACGATATACCGTACTAAATCCCTCTGAGGGCAGAAAAACCCAATGTTCACGTCTGCCGCGAGGCGCCGGAGCCCGGCCTCGGAGGGTGGCTAGGCGCCGGGGAGGGCGTCCCCGGCGGTGCCCTGCCCGCCCGGATCGGCAGGGGCGGGTCAGCCCTGCATCGTGCCGGCGACTGGGGCGTGGACCAGCATGGCGATGCCGATGTCCACCGGCAGGCGGTCGATGACCGGTGCACCTGCCGAAACTCCATCCATGCGGTTCAAACCGCATATGAGTACTCGTGGAGGACGCCGCCGAGCCGGTGCCCCGGAGGCTGCTGATCTCCATTGTTGCGCTTGTCGGGGCCGTCGCGGGGCAGACCACCGGCATCCTCGTCGCCGTTGACCTCGGAAGCAGCTCCCCATGCTTCATCGCGGGGTTCGGATCAGCACTCGCGATGGCTTGATCAGGTCGCTGCGGTTCGGGACCGGCGGCCGATCCAGGTGGCCCGTCGACGTCTTGTCCGGGGGGCAGCCGACCAGGCGTTCGGCCTGGCGTTCCACGGTGCCTCCAGGGTGTGGACGGCCCATCCGGGCCGAGCATGAGGAGCCGTCCCAGCGCGGGTCATCCCGGCCCGTCAGGAGGTGCGGTCCATCACCAGCGCAGCGTGGGGCTGAGGACCTCGCCGATGAAGCCCGGGCCGTCCTCGATCTTCCAGGAGCTCCTCGCGGCGTAGTCACGCCCCGAGAGCGTCCGGACGGCGAAGTACCCGCATGACTGCACCTGCCCCGGCACGGTGATGTACATCTTGTGGCACTTGAGCTGCTGGGAGACCGGCAACTCGGTCATCGGGTCGTACAGCTGGACGGCCATGTCGGTCTTGATCCCGACGGGCCCCCGCAGCCGCGTCCGTACCATCAGGGTCTCGTCGCTGACCTTGATGCAGGGCTGCAGCTGCACACCCTGGCCGGCGGGCGTCCACTCGCCGCAGCGTTCGGTGCCCTCGCCGGCGCGGCGGTCGGTCCCGCCGAAGACCGTGCCGCCGTAGAACGCCAGCCCCGCCAGTACGGCGGCGGCCAGCGCGGCGTGTGTCAGCGGCACCGTCCGGCGGCCCCTGCCCCGGGCACCGACCGCGCCTCCGGGTTCACGCTCGGGCTCGGCTCCTCGCGCGGCTACGGCATGCGTGTGCCCGACGTCTGGCGGCGACGTCTCGGCAGCGCGGGCCGGTGCGGTCGTGGCCGACGCCGTCACCGATGCCGCGGTGCCGTTCCGCGACGCGGAGACCGGCCCCGCAACGGGCGGAGGCATGGGGGAGCCGACCGTTGTCGTCGTGGACTCCGGCGAAGCAGGCAGCGGTGTGCCAGAGGGCACCGGTGCGCCCGCGAACGACGCGGTGGCAGCGCCGGCGCTCGACGGCGAGCCCCCTGAAGCATCGGGGAAGTCGGATACGGCGGCACCGGCACCTGGCGTCGGGTCCAGGACGTCCGGCGCGACCACGATCGGGGGCTCCGGCTCAAGGGGCAGGGGCGGCGAAGTCTCCGCCGAGGCGGTGGCGGCGATGCGAGTGGCGGCGTTCTGGCGCCATCCACGTCCGGTCTTCTCCAGGGTGCCGCGCAGTACGTCGATCCGCTCGCCGATGGCCCGCAGGCGGTCGGCACGATCGCCGGACACTCCCAGCGCGGTGGCGACATCGCGCATGTCCTCGACACCCGGCAGCCTGGTGCCCTTGGTGAGCTGGCGGTGACCGGACAACCAGTTCGACACCATCGAGGGTGTGGTGTTCCTGACGTGATTCACCAGGTACTTCTGCTGTTTCCCTGCGGATTCCAGCGCTTCGCGTAAGCCCGTGGCGGCCTGATCCAGGGCGCGGCCGAGCGCGTCGGCCGTTTCATCTACGTTCATCCAGTACCCCGTGTAACTGTTGCAGTCCGCTGAAACAGCAGCTCAGGGCGCTGTATCAGCGGTGAGAGAGTTCAAGTCTCAAGATCCTTCCATCCCTGTCGTTTCGTGGCCAACCTGTCAGGCATGCCAACGAAACGAGGAGGGCTCATGCGTGCCGCGTTCATAGGTCTGCTCACCGCCGGACTGCTGGCCTCACCGGCGGCGGCCTCGGCCCAGACGGCGCAGGCGGCGCCGAGCTGTGAGGGCGTTCGGATCCTGCACACGCCCGTGCGCATCCAGAGCGGGGACACCGCCGCGTACGTCCACGTCTTCTACGACTCGCGGACGGCCGTCGCCTGCGCGTACCTCAACTCCAGCAACCAGACATGGGGTTACTCCAAGCACATGACCATCCAGCTCAAGCACTGCCAGCGGCCCAGCCAGACGCGCGGCGTGTGCGACGGTCAGTTGCAGTCGACGGCGGTCGGCGGGTGGAGCAAGGGACGCAGTGACAAGGTCACCCTGCGGATCACGGACGGCTACATCATGGGCGTCGGCCGGATCTGGTGGAACGACAACTACGGGATCAACCAGTCACGGGCGATCGCCAGGGTGAGCAGCGCCCGTGTCGCCCAGCGCGACGTCGAAGAGGCCACGAGGGAGGCCACCGAAGCCGCCACGAGGGAGGCCACCGAAGCCACCCGCTGACCCTCCCGCCCCGTCAGGGGCGATCCATCGGTCATGAGGTCGCATGGCTCGACGGGGCGTACCTCGGCCTGACCGCGCCCGACGGCCCGCACAGGGAACGACGCGGGGCTCGCACCCCCTCCTGGCGCGGGTGCGAACCGGCCGGCCACCCCGAACACGCACGATGTCCGCGTCCACGAGAGACGACGCGCACCCCCCACCGACACGCCTGTCCCCACACCGCCCCTGAAGAGGACCGACATGTATGAACCCGGCTGGCGCCAAGACCCTCAGGGCAAGACCCGGTGGAGCGAGAACGGTCAATGGAGAGACCACGTACGCGACGCGTCCGGTGGCGTCTACCGCGACCACCACATCCCCAGCACCCCGCCCCAGATGTCCGCCCCCAGGCTGCCCAACACCGCCCCTCCACCTGGCGGCGGGTCGAGCGTCATCGATGAGCTGGCGGAAAAGAACCGCCAGGTCTGGGGCGATCAGGGCGCAGGGGCGGTGCAGCAGGCGCTGGGCGGGATGGGGACGGGCGGGTTCGTAGCGATCCTGGCCGGACTGGCCGCCATGGTGTTCCTGTTCACCATCGGCAGCTTTGTCGGAGCGGTGGCCCTGCCGGTCGTCGGGTTCGTTCTCTATCGGAAGGGAACGCTGCGCGGGGTCAAGCTGGCGGTCCTGGGAGTCGTCTGGTTCATGTGCCTGGCCACGGCGCTGACCACCGTGGACCAGTTCTCCGGAGGCGGCCTGCCGGAGGAGGTCGAGCAGGCGCAGGCGTTCCTCGGGCTGATGGGCGGCGACTCCATGCCGAGGATCTGCGATGAGCCGTACATGACCGAGCAGGCCAAGTCCGCGATGGCGGCCAAGGAGGGGGCGGCCGATTGCGCCGAGGCGGTACAGCTCAGCCACACGATCCCGCCGCCTCCGCCTTGATCATCCCTTGTACGATCTCCCGCATGTTCGACTTATCCGGCCCCTGGACCCGCGTGCTGGCGGACACGAGGCTGCACCACGGGCCCGCCATGCAGTCGCCGGCCGTGGACCCGGTCACCCACGAGCTGTACCTCGTCCAGTTACGTGACGCCAACACCGCCGACGAGCTGGGCAACCTCTGCGTCAACCGGGTCTCCCGCACCACCGGGAAGGTGCTGGACTGGATGCACCTGGACGGCTTCGGACACGGCTACCAGATCGGCGCCCAGCACATCGGCGGCCGCACCCATCTGTGGTGCGAGGCCGGACCGGTCCGCAAGGGCTTCGGCACCCGGGTCACCCGCTTCCCGTACCTGCCCGGCCAGAGCATCGACATGACCTCCGATGTCCTGACCAAGCCTTACTCGCCCGACCCTGACACCCTCACCTGCGCCCCCGCCGTCGACCCGATCGGCAACTGGCTCACGCTCCGCTACCGCACCCCCTCCGGCTACTTCTACAGCCGCCACCCCATCAACCCGGCCACCGGCAAGGTCTCCGGAACCCCCGCCGCCACCATTGCGCACCCGCCCTCTGTCGTGGGCACCTTCCAGGGGTTCGCCACCGTCGGCGACCTGCTCTACCTCTACAACGGTGACCCGTCGGACTCCTACGAGAACAGCAACGCCCGCATCTCGCTCGTCTCCTGGCGCGACCCGGGCCGCACCCCGGCCGTCACCCCCGTCACCGCGCTGCCCGGCCTCCCACGCCGCGAACCCGAGGGGCTGGCCGTCGAGCCGCTGGGGGATCGGGTGAGTCTGCTGTTCGGCTTCAGCGGCGACGCCCCGTCGGGACGGCAGGCAAGCGTGTGCGCCTTCACCTCCGATCCGCCGGTGCAGGGCGTGAAGGTGCTGGCCGACTGGAGCAAGCTCGCGCTGGCCCCCGGGTTCGAGGGCCACACGGGCGCGCGGGTGCCCAGGGCCCGGCTGATCAGCGTCGGCGGACTGACCCAGCTCCAGCTGCGCGGCTCGCTCGGCTGCCCGGGCCTCACCGGGCCGTCCGTCGTCGCCGACCTGCCGCCCTGGCTGACCCCGAGCCTGCCGGTGCGCGCCGCCGTACCGCGCAACATGAGTTACGGCAACGCCGCCTGCCAGGTCGAGGCGACCCCGTCCGGCGAGCTCCGGGTCTATGGCGCCGGCTCCGCCCACCCGCTGTCCTGGATCGACCTCGACAGCTTCACCGCTCCCTGGAAGTGACGGGATACCCCATGCGATCCCCTACCCGCCGCACCCTGCTCACCGCGGCCGTCGCCCTGCCAGCCGTCACCCTCGCCGCCGCTCCAGCCGACGCGGCCGCCTCCGGTGTCGAGGTCGTGTTCCCCTGGAAACCCATCACGCTCACCGGCGCCGCCAAGCCCTTCGCCGACGCACCGCCCCAGGCGCGCGTGGTACGCGTCGCGGGCACCGACTTCCTGCAGCTACGCGGCGGCGCCCACGTCTCCTACACCAGCGACAGCCCGCTGGGCACCCTGCCCGCCGGACTGCCGGTGCCGAAACTGACCCGCGGACTGTGCCCGCGCAACAACCACAACGGGCTGAGCGTGTGCCGGGTGGAGGCCGACGTCAGGGGCACCCTCATCGTGCTCGGCGGCACCAGTGCCAGCAAGATCACGTGGGTACGGCTCGACGGCTTCTCCTCCGTCCTGTCCTGATCACTGGCGTCGAACGGAGACGGCCAAGGCAGGTCGTGCGTGCGTTCCAGGGGAATCGTCGGCGCCGCGCCGTTCCACGCGACAGCCGCAACGTACGGCTGACGCCCGCAACTCCACTGGATCTGACAAAAGACCCTGGGCGCCTCCCGATTCATGGGCGAGCCGAAGCCGCCGCCCACGCCCGCGACCTGCGCGGCATCCGGGTATCCCCGAATCCGGCCTCCCGGGCGGCGACCTCGGTGGTGGCGCCCTGCCGGAGTTCGGCACGTTCCAAGCGCAGGGCGGTCTGATAGGCCGACGGGGTGCGCACACCTTTCTCGATAGGCGGCCACACGGCGGCTCCCACGAGCGCGGCCGGAGCTCGATGACGTCAATGGGCTAATATCCAACCAATCGTCACCGTGGGTAAAGGAATGGAGCGTTCCTTTGTTCGACAACCTTGACCTCGACGCTCTGCGCAGGCGTCCGGGAGTGAAGTGGGCCGCCGCCGGGCCGGGCGTGCTGCCCACGTGGATCGCCGACATGGACTTCCCCGTGCCGCCTGCCGTCCGGGACGCGCTCGCTCACGCCATCGAGGTGGACCTGGGATATCCGGCCTGGGACGACCAGCCCGCGCTGAACCCGCTCAGGGACGCCTTCGCCGAGCGGATGCGGCAGCGCTACGCCTTCACCCTCGACCCGGCGCGGGTCCATGTCTTCACGGAGCTGATCCAGGCGCTCCAGGTCGTCCTTCACGTCATGACCCAGCCGGGTGACCCGGTGGCCATGCACACGCCGGCCTACTCCCCGTTCTTGAAGACGCTGACGGACATGGACCGCAGGCTCGTCCCCATCCCCATGCTCGACGACGGCACGGGCTGGGGCTTCGACCTCGACCGGCTGGCCGAGGACGTGGCCAGGCAAGGCTGCCGGGTGCTCGTCCTGGTGAACCCGCACAACCCGACCGGCCGGGTGTTCACCCGCGACGAGCTGGCCGGCGTGGCGGAGATCGCCGACCGGCACGACCTCCTCGTCATCTCCGACGAGATCCACGCGGAGCTCGCGCATGACCCCTTCACCCACATCCCCTTCGCCTCGCTGGATCCCGAGGTCGCGGCGCGCACCGTGACGCTGACCTCGGCCAGCAAGGCGTTCAACCTGGCGGGGCTGCGGTGCTCGGTCGCGCACGTCGGCGACGCGCGCGTCCAGAAGGCGCTGGCCGCCCAGCCGCCGCTGCTGTTCGGGGAGGTCAGCTCGCTCGGCGTACTGGCCACCCTCGCCGCCTGGCAGGACGGCGACGCCTATCTCGACGAGGTTCGGGCCACCCTCGCCCGCAACCGCCGCCTGCTCGCCGAGTCCCTGCCCGCGGGAATCCGCGCCTACGCCCCCGAGGCGACCTATCTGGCCTGGCTCGACTGCAACGAGCTCGCACTCGGCACGGACCCGAGCGCCTTCTTCCTGCAGCGGGCGCAGGTCATGCTGAGCAGCGGCCCCAGCTTCGGGCCCGGCGGCGAGGGCTTCGCCAGGCTCAACTTCGCGACGTCCGGTCCGATCCTCGAAGAGATCCTGCGGCGTATGCGCGAAGCGGTCGGCTGAGGCTATCCGGCGGGGCGGTAGTCCAGGACGATCCGGGCGGCGACGTCATCATCGTGGCCTGCCGTCCGCCACACCTCCCATCGAACACGGGTTGTCGTGGCGGGCAGGCGAGGAGAACGCCCGGGTACGGACGTTCATCCAGATCATCCGCGAGATCCAGGCGCCTGCGAGCCGTCGAGGGTGGCCGCGAACGCCTGCGGGTTGTCGAGCATGACATTGTGATCGGCGTCGGCGACGGTGACGACCCGCACACCCGCCGCTTCCAACTCCGCCCTTCCCTCCAGCGGCTGGGACAAGGCCCCGACCAGGAGCGTGCGCGCGATCGTCAGCTCCATCAGCAGCTTCCTGGCCGACGGGCTGGTCCCGGCGCGCAAGCCGTACGCGCTGCGGTGCAGCGCGACGGGATCGGCCAGCCGCATGGTCGCGGCCCACAACGGCCCGACCTTCTCAAGGATCTGCGCCATCCCGCCCTCGGCGAACTCGGCCTCGGTGAAGCTGGTGACGCCGAGCGTGCCGGGCGCGGGCGGCGGCACCGGATCCAACACGGCCTCGGCCAGGACCAGCCGCGACACCAGATCCGGCCGCCGGGCGGCCAGCACGATCGCCACGGCGCCGCCCATGCTGTGCCCGATGACCTCGGCCCCGCTGACGCCCGCGGCGTCAAGCGCCCTGGCCAGCGCGTCGGCGTGATCCTCCAGCTGGTAGCCGAAATCGGCGGGCCGGTCGCTGAGCCCGAACCCCAGCAGGTCCATCATCAGTGTCCGCCGCCGGGCCACAGATGGCAGGGTCATCACGTGGGTGAAGTACGCCGCCGCCTGGGCTCCGGCGCCGTGAACACACACCCGCGCCGGTTCGTCGCCCGCGATCTCGACCCACCGGATCTTCGCGCCGTCGGGTCCGGCTACCGCGTCTTTCATGTTCTTCCTCACTGTGCAGATGCGCGCCCGGCTGGATTCCGGGCGCGCGAGATCCTACTCGGCAAGCGGGCGGAACCAGCGCCGCCTTATCGCTCCCGCTCGTCGCGCTGCTCAAGCTCCACCGCGCGGCCCAGCAGGCCACTCGAAGCGCTCACGCCTGACCGGCGGGGGCGTCATGGCCGACCAGCGCCGCGTATCGACCTCGCTGGCTCATGAGATGGGCGTGGTCGCCGACCTCCACGACGCTGCCCTCGTCGATCACGAAGATCCGCGCGGCGTCCCGGACCGTGCTCAGCCGGTGCGCGATCACGATGCGGGTCATGGGCAGATGGCTGAGGTGGTGCTCGATGATGGCCTCGGTCGTGGTGTCCAGATGGCTGGTCGCCTCGTCCAGCAGCAGCACGTCCGGTTCGGTGAGCAGGGCTCGCGCCAGGGCGATGCGCTGCCGTTGTCCACCGGAGATCAGCCCGCCGTCGGTGAGCATGGTCTCGTACTTCATCGGCATGGCCTCGACGGTGTCGTGGATGTGGGCCAGCCGGGCCGCTCGTACCATGCGTTCGTGGGAGGCGTCAGGGTCGTTGAGGCAGATGTTCTCCCTGATCGACCCGCTGAACAGGACGGGCTCCTGATTGACGATGCCGAAACGGCTGCGCAGGTGCCGGAGGTCGAGCTGCGAGGCGAGCTGCCCGTTGTAG
Organism: Nonomuraea sp. bgisy101; assembly: GCF_057708945.1. Classification (NCBI taxonomy): domain Bacteria; kingdom Bacillati; phylum Actinomycetota; class Actinomycetes; order Streptosporangiales; family Streptosporangiaceae; genus Nonomuraea; species Nonomuraea sp. bgisy101. The sequence continues at coordinate 54,621 of NZ_JBYITD010000003.1, read as the reverse complement.
AAGATGTCGCCTTCATCCGGCTGGTAGAGGCCCAGCAGAAGGCGGGCTAGCGTGCTCTTGCCCGATCCGGAGCTGCCGACCAGGGCGATCTTCTCTCCCGGGCTGATGCTCAGATAGATACTGCGCAGGATCCACGGGGAACGCTGGTCGTAACGGAAGCTGACGTCGCGCAGCCGGATGAACCCCACGGCCTCCGGCCGTTCCGCCCCGGCCGGAAATGTCTCGCGCGGGGTGGTGACGATGTCGTCAAGCCGTTCTACGTGCGCACCCACGGCCTGGAGTTGGTGCAGGCTGCCCATCAGCGACCCCAGCGGGGTGAGCGCCGCCAGGGCGATCGCGTTCAGCGCCAGGACCTGTCCCAGGCTCAGGTTCCCGGACAGGACCTGCCATGCACCCATCCAGAAGAACGCGGCCGGGGCCGCGAACCGCACTGTCGCCGTGGCCGAGGTGACCGTACCTGCTGTCAGCCCGCCGAGCTGTGCGGCGGCGAGCTGACGAGCGAACGCCTCCCGCCACCGGCTCAGCGCGCGCGGCTCGGCGCCGGCCGCCTTGAGGTTCTCCATGCCCTTGATGGATTCGATCAGCTTGGTCTGCGCGTCCGCCTGGGCGATCTGCTCGCGGGTGATGAGCTCGCTGACCCGGCGCTGGGTGAGCACCAGCGCGAGGATCTCCAGGCCGGCGATCGCGATCAGGCCGAGACCGAAGCTCGGTTCCATCGCCAGCACGATGACGAGATAGCCGACGGCCATGGGCCCGTCCAGCATCGCCGCGACGATCTGCCCGCTGAGCAGGGCGCGGACCTGAGCAATACTGGAGGTACGGGTCACCAGGTCCCCCGCTCCCCGCAGGGCGAAGAACCGGTACGGCAGCGCCAGCAGATGGGCGACGATCCCCTCGGTCATCTCCCCGTCGATGCGGGTGCGCAACATCGCGAGCAGCAACGTCCTCAACTGCCCCACAGCCAGATGGGTGAGCACTCCGACCGCGAGCATGACTCCGAGAAACGCCAGCAACCCTCCATCGCCTCTCGGCAACACCCGATCGATGATCACGCCGGAGGCCGCAGGCAGCAGCAGCCCGATCACCTGCAGCAGCGCTGATGCGGCGACGATCTGCGCGAACAGCCCTTTCTTGCCGCGTACGGTCTCCCGCACCACGGGCGAGCGCCACCACCCGCGAGCCTGGGCCTTCCTGGTGAAACCAGGTCCTGGTTCGAAAGTCAGCAGCACACCGGTGAAGTCCCTGGCGAACTCCCTCCTGCTGAGCGCCATCCTTCCCGCCGCCGGGTCCATGATGGTCACCTTGCGCGGGGTCCACGCTTCCACCACCACGAAGTGCTCGAACCGCCAGTGCGCGATGGCTGGGAGCGGCTTGCCGGCTATCGCCTGCGGTTCCAGCGAGAAACCCTTCGTCTTGAGCCCATAACCTCGGGCGGCGCGCATGACATCACGCGCCGAGAGCCCGTCCCTGCCGACCCCCGTCCTGTCCCGCACATCGCGCAGGGACACCCCGTGGCCGTGGTAGTTGAGGACCATGGCCAGGCAGGCGGCCGCGCAGTCCACCGCCGTGCTCTGCTGGACCAGCCGAACCTTTCTCACAGCTGCCCCGCCACCCGCAGGCTCATGACGACCAGGGCAAGGATCAGCGCGGCGATCACCGCCCACAGGGCGCCGATCCACTTTCGGGGAATCTCGCTGGATGAAGGCCCTTGGGCTTGCGCTCGCCGGCGATGTCGTAGCGCTTCCTTGCGGTACACGTGTCGCATGCCACTGACTCCTCGCATGACGAGTGCCGCCGGGTTGTCCCGGCGGCACTCTTTCCAGCCCTTGGGGTCAAACAGGGGTGGAGCCTCTCAACGCTGACCCGAGCCCCTCACCCGGGTCTCCTCGTACCGCTTAGTAGAGATTCGGCCGACCCGGGCAGAGGCATCCCCTGCCGTGGCCGATCTCGATGTAGTCCGGCAGGCTGAAGTCCAGTTCCGGCCACACACCACCAGCGACGGACGCGAGTTCGGCGTCGGTCAACTCGATCTCTCTGCTCATCGGTTCTCCTTGAGGTTGTTCTCAACGGACGGGCAGGAGCCTCGCAGGACGGCATTGACAGTCGGTGACCGGACCATTGACAAGATCAACCCCGGCGTACCGTCACTCCTCGTTGAAGCCATGAGCAGGGTGTCCTGATTCGCGGTGAGACCGCGTTCACCTGGATGACCAGACGGGCCTTGCCCCCGGAGCGTGGAAACACACCCCAGGTGCCCTCCCACCCACCACGCGGGCCACCCAGCCCGTGCGGAGCTTTTCAGCACCCGGGCGCCGTGAGGCGCCGGGTGATAGACGGATCGTTGACTCTTCGTCTATGAAATGTCTACCGGCCCCCCTCACCATGGCCTCCGTTCAGATCGGAACCGTTGGGGGGTCAACGATGCGGCCGATGCGTTTCGGCGTGCTCGGAACTGTCGAGGTGTGGCGAGGGGATGATCGCCTGGATGTGGGCACGCCACGCAACAGGGCGGTTCTCGCCCGGCTACTGCTGTCGCCCGGGAGGGTCATTCCCGTCGACCAGCTGATAGACGATCTTTGGGAGGGTTGCCCGCCACCGCAGGCGCTGTCCTCATTGCGTACGTTCATCTGCCGGCTACGTCGCGTGGTCGAGCCGCTGACCCGGGAACCTGGCCGGCCGTCCGTGCTGATCACCGAGCCGCGCGGCTACGTCCTGCGTGTGGACGAGGCGGCACTCGACTCGGCCATGTTCGAACGGTTGCTGCAGCAGGCGAGAGTGGCCGCCGATCCACGTGCCGCCCTCGGTCTGGTCGACGAGGCGCTCAGCCTGTGGCGCGGTCCGGCCTACGCCGAGTTCGCGCACACCCTGTGGGCGCGGGGAGAGGTGACCAGGCTGCAGGAACTCCAGCTCGGGGCGACGGAACGCAGACTCGACACCCTGCTCGCCCTGGGCCGGCACGCCGAGGCCGTACCCGAGCTGGAAGCGCACGCGCGCGCCCAACCCACCCGCGAGGAGGGCTGGCGGCTGCTCGCTCTGGGCCTCTATCGCTCGTCCAGGCAGGGCGACGCCCTTGCCGCACTGGGCGAGGCACGTCGCTATCTGGCCGAGGAGCTGGGTGTCGATCCCGGGCCTGAGCTGCGCAAACTCGAGGCGGACATCCTCTCGCAGACCTCCGAGCTCGACCTGCCGCCGGGACCGGTGGAGACCAGGAAGCCGGTCACCCGCCTGCGCTGCCTCGGCCGGGACGATCAGCTCGCGGCCGCTGGAGCGGCCATGGCCGCCGCCGAGTCCGGCACCGGCGGCAGCCTGCTCTTCGACGGCGTGCCGGGTGCCGGCAAGACCCAGCTGCTGAGGGGGGTGGAGGCACTGGCTGACATGCGCGGATTCCAGGTGGCTTGGGCGCAGGCGCATCCGCTTGAGCGCGAGTACGACTACGGCGTGGCCCGGCAGATCTTCGAGCCGATCCTGTACTGCCTGCCGGCGCAGGAGCGGCAGCAACTGCTCAGCGGGACGGTCGAGCCCGCGGCCGACATCGTCTGGCACAACCGGCCGTCGTCGGGTGGTCCTGACGCGCTGCACGCGCTGTACCGGCTTGCCGTGCGGCTCGCGGAGCGTGTACCGCTGCTGATCGCCATCGATGACCTGCAGTGGTGCGACCCCGGCTCGTTGCGCTGGCTGGCCTACCTGACCAGGCGCATCGAGCGGGTACCCCTCCTGGTCGCCGCGACCAGGGCGACCGGCGTCCCGGCCGGCGACGATCAGCTGCTCGAGTCGCTTTGCTCGCTCTTCGGCCTCGTGCGCCTGGGTGGTCTGCCCGGCGAGGCGGCGGCGGCCCTCGCCGCCGAGCTGCTCGGCGCGGAACCGGAGCCCGCGTTCATCGCCTCGTGCCTGCGCGAGACGGGCGGCAACACGTTTCTGCTCACCGAGCGCATGAAGGCGCAGGGCGCGGGGAAGCGGTCCACCTCCATCGAGCGGTGGGTGGCCGGCCAGCTGCGCCACGCGGGTCCCGGGGCCGCCGCGCTGGCCAGGGCGGTCGCGACGCTCGACCACGCGGCCGAGTTCCACGCTGTGGCCGACCTGGCCGGTCTGCCGGACAGCCAGGCGGCCGCCGCCCTGTCGGCGCTGGTCGGCATGGAAATCCTGTGTGACGAGTCGCCGCTGCGGTTCAACCAGCCTGTCGTACGGCAGGCCGTACTCGAAGGCGTGCAGGCCGGAGTTCCGCAGTTCGCCCTCAGCCCTTGATGTGCGGCTCCAGTAGCTTCGACCAGGAGCTGGCGAGTTTCTCGTACTCGCCAGGGCACCTCGCGGCCCGCTCCTCCGGCAGCCCGTCCGGCCCGACCCAGTCGGCGTAGGTCTTGGGGTCGGAGCCGTAGATCCAGCACATGTAGTTGAACGCCCGCTGCTCGTCCATCGAGTGCTCGTCATAGAACGGGAGCGCGGCCCGGTCCTGGTCGCCGGCCGACGCGAAGTAGTAGTTGATCGTCTGGACGCTCGAGGAGTCGTCGTCCTTGTTCTGGGCCATGATCAACGCGGACAACTGGTCGGCCGCGTCGTCCTCCTTGCCGAGGGCCGGCAGGTCGTAGATGTCGATCACGGCGTGGCCGAGTTCGTGGTACAGCGTGTCGACGAGGTTGGCCTGGCCGTGCTCGTCGTTCTCCTCCTCCGACTCGGCCTTGTCGCGGTACCGGGTGAAGCCGTCGGCCACGAGCTCGTAGCACATGGTGATCTTCTTCTCGTCCGGGCTGTAGTAGGCGTTCACCGCCTCGCACTGCTCACCGGCCAGCGTGACGTCGTGCGGCAGGATGAGCAGTTCGTTGAGGCTGGCGGCGAAGCCTTCGAGCACCTTGCCCGGCTTCAGCAGCTCCAGTCCCTCGGAGGCTACGTCGGTGTCCGCCTTGCCGTACTTGGCGATGAACTTTCCCTCGGATTCGGTCGCCTTGGGGGCGTCTTGTTTTTCTTTGGCCGCCGCCGCCGGCTTGTCCGTGCTGCCACAGGCGGACAGCATGGTGGCGAGGAGCAGTACGCCGGCGCCCATCGTGAGCTGATTCCACTTCATCAGGAGTCTCCAGGTCGAAGGTGACCGTTGGATCCTGTAGCCACGATCTTGATGATTGATGGACGGACGGTCTCCGGAATCCGCGTGGATGACCGGCGGCTCCGTCAATGTGCCGTCAATCGGGTGTCGGCGAGGATGCTATGACTGTTCGGCGAGGTTTCGCCCGTAGAGCCGCAGCAGCTCGTGGAAGCGATAGCGGCTCGGGCTGGGCGAGTCGAGCATGCCCAGGTCGACGAGGCTCTCGACGATCTCCTCCGCGTCGAGCACCTCAAGGTCGAGGGCGGCCGCCGCGACAGGCAGCGAGAACGAGGCGGTCTCGAGGTTCGTGAGCAGTCTGAAGGCGCGCGCCTGCGCCGCGCCGAGCCGCTCGTAGCCGAGCTGGAAGGTCGCCTCGACGGTCATGGTGCCGAACCGCAGCTCAGACAGGCGTCTTCGCTCGTCGGCCAGCCTCCCGGCCAGGGAGGAGATCGTCCACAGCGGCCTGGAGACCAGCCGGGAGGCCGCGATGCGCACCGCGAGCGGCAGGAACCCGCACAGGACGACCGCGTACTCCGCCGCCTCCGGCTCAGCGAGGACCCGCTCTTCCCCCACGATCTCGGTGAACAGCCGCACGGCGTCGCGGGATTTGAGCACGTCGAGGTCGACTCTGCGCGTGGTCGGCAGCCCGGCGGGCTTGGCCCTGCTCGTCACCAGGACGGCGCAGCCTCCCGTCCCCGGAAGGAGGGGCCTGACCTGCGTGTCGTCCACGGCGTTGTCCAGGATGACGAGCATTCTGCGGTTCACCATGAGGCTGCGGAAGAGCGCCGCCCGCTGTGTCGGGTCCTCGGGGATGGCCGGATCAGGATGGCCGAGCGCGCACAGGAACTCGCGCAGCGCCGCGGTGGGTTCGACGGGCCGGACTCCGGTTCCGCACAGGTCGATGTAGAGCTGGCCGTCCGGGAACGCGTCGCTGAGCAGGTGAGCGACGTGGATCGCCAGGGCCGTCTTGCCCACGCCGCCCTTGCCGGAGAGACTCACCACGGTGGTCGCCTGCCCGGAGCCGGACTTCAGCACCTCGGTGAGGAGGGCGACTTCCTCGTCCCTGCCGGTGAAGTCGTACAGGTCGGCGGGCAGCTGGGCCACCCGCGGGAGTGCCCCTTCTTCGTGGCGGACCGGCGACGGCCCCGGGTCGGATCCGAGGTCGAGCCGGGCGGGCAGCAGTTCGGGGTCCGACGTGAGGATGCGTCGATGCAGTTCCCTGAGCTCGCCTCCCGGGGCGATGCCGAGTTCCTCGGCGAGCAGTCGCCTGGTGCGGTCGAAGACCTCCAGCGCTTCCGCCTGCCGTCCGCAACGGTACAGAGCCAGCATCAGCAGACCGCTCAGCGACTCCCGCAGGGGGTGCGCGGCAGACAGCACGACCAGGTCTGCCACGGCCTCCGTGGCCCGCCCGAGCTCGATGTCCAGTTCGAGCTTGAGCTGCAGGGCGCTCAGGCGGCGGTCGCCGAGCCTGTCGCGCTGAGCTTCGGCGTACGGCCCGGCCGTGCCGTCCATGGCGTCGCCCTGCCACAGCCCGAGGGCCGCTGCGAGCAGCGCGCGGGCGCGAGTGAGGTCGCCCTCCGCGCGGGCTTTCTCGGCCTCGGCGTACCTCTCTTCGAAGACCGATACGTCCAGCGCGCCCTTGGGGACGGACATGGCGTAGCCGGTGCCCACGGAGACGACCACGCCGGGCCTCGACCTGTCGGCTTCCAGCACCTTCCGCAGCCGGTAGGCGTAGGTCCGCAGGGTGCTGAGGGCGCGCAACGGCGGATCCTGTCCCCAGATCGCGGCGATGAGCGCGTCGCAGGTGATCGCCCTGCCCTCGTGGAGAAGGAGGGCGCCGAGCACCGCACGCTGCTGTGGCGAGCCGAGGTTGAGTTCCTTGTCGCCCTGCCAGGCCCGCACTGGACCTAGTACCGAGAAATACAACCTATGAGATCGTTCCATACCGCGCCTTCGGAATATTCGTACGAATGATAGCTATTTGCTCTGTTCGGCGACTCGTTGTGGATCAGGTTTGGGGTGGGTTTCACGGTGTTGCGGCCAGCACAGTTACCGGCTGACATCCCTGACTTCACCGGCAGAAAGGAGCTGATCGCCCAGCTGGCGGAGCGGCTCACCATCAGCCCGGGCAACGCGCTGACCGTGGTGGCCGTCTCGGGGGCGGGCGGGACCGGCAAGACCACGGTGGCGCTCCACGTGGCGCATGCCGTGCGAGCCGCGTTCCCGGACGGGCAGCTCTACGCGAGCCTGCGCGGTGCAGGAGCCGCACCCCTGCGGCCCGAGGACGTGCTCGCCGACTTCCTGCGAGCGCTCGGCCTCAGCGCCAGGGAGATCCCCTCGGGGGTCCACGAGCGGACCGCGAGGCTGCGGTCGGCGCTGTCGGGACGGCGGGTGCTGATCCTGCTCGACGACGCCACGGACTCCGGTCAGGTCGCGCCCCTGATGCCCGGAGCCGCCACCTGCGCGGTGCTGGTGACCAGCAGGTCGTGGCTGGGCGACCTGCCAGGCGCCCACCAGGAGGGGCTCGGCCTGTTCCGCCGGGAAGAGGCGTTGGAGTTGCTGGCTCGCGTCGCGGGGACGGAGCGGGTCGCCGCCCAGCCCACGGAAGCGGTCAAGCTGGTCGAGTCCTGCGGCCTGCTGCCGCTGGCCGTACGGATCGTGGCGGCGCGACTGGCCGCGCGGCCGGGCATGAGCGTGGAGGTGCTGGCGAGGCGGCTCGCCGACGAGCGGCGCAGGCTCGCCGAGCTCAAGATCGGCCGCGATGCGGTGGAGTCGTGCTTCGCACTCGGTTACGAGCCGCTCGACGCCGATCACGCCAGGGCGTTCCGGCTGCTGGCGCTGATGGACGGGCCTGACCTGTCCGTCGCCGCCGCGGCGGCCGTCCTGGATGTGGGCCAGGCAGAAGCCGAGGACCTCTGCGAGTCGCTCGTCGATCTGAGCCTGCTGGAGTCGCGAGGGCCCGCCCGCTACCGCTACCACGATCTGGTCCGCCTGTACGCCAGAGGGCTCGCCGAGCAGGCGGACCCGGCGAACGAACGGACGGCCGCGCTCGACCGGCTGCTCGACCACTACCTCGCGGGAATCAGAGGAGTCTGCAGGGTCTCGCTCCCCGGGTTCGTCCATCAGGCCGGGCACCAGGGCCCTGAGCTGACCTTCGCCGACGCGCCCGCGGCCCGCGCCTGGGTACGCGCGGAGCAGGTCAACGTCAGCGCGGCGGTCGAGCAGGCGGGGCGTTCGGGAACCCGCGTCCTCTCAGAAGAGGTGCCGCTGCTGGCAGAGGTGACGGGTTTGGCTGAGATCGACGACCGGCTCATCCTCGGCGCCGTCCTGCACGCTCTGGGGCTGGGCGCGCTCCGGGTGCGCGGCGTCGACGAGGCGATCAGCCTGTTGTCGGCGGCGCTGGCCGTCGCGGAGGCGCAGCACAGCCCTCGTCTGGCGGCCAGCGCCCACGGCCTGCTGGCCATGGCGCTGGGTGACGCCGGCTTCGTCGGCGAGGCCAGGGCCCACGTGGAACAGGGGCTCCGCCTGGCGCACGAGATCGGCGACACCCAGGGGATCGGGGTCAACCACCTGGGCGCCGCAGCGGCGGCGTTCCGGTCGGGCGACATGGAGGAGGCCATCGACAGCCTGCTCAAGAGCGCTCAGGCCTACCGCGAAGGCGGGCTGCCGCTCAGGGCGGCGTGGGCGTCCCATCGCCTCATGGACGCCTACCGCGCCCTGGGCCGCCCAGAAGAGGCGGTGAAGGTCGGCGAGGAGGCGCTGCCGCTCTACCAGTCGATGAACGACCCCTTGCTCACCGGCAGGATCCTGAGCCGCCTCGGACAGGCGTGGACCGACCTCGGAGAACCGGAACGGGCCCTGCGCTGCTGGAAGGAGGCCGACGTGATCCTCGGCCCCTACGACATGGCCGAGGGGCGCGCCGTTCGCCGCCATCTCGGGATCGCCTGACGGCAGGACGAGCGTTCACCGGTTGGTGATCGGCTGTCCATGGCCTCGGTGAAAGCTGTCATGACCCATAGCGACAGCACGAAGGAAAAGACATGTCCTGGAACAAACTCGCCCTGAGCGTCTCCGTTCTCACTTTCCTGACCCTGGGGACGGCGGCCTGCGGCTCGGGAGGCGAGACCGCCGCCGTGGCCGACACCAAGGGGTGCAAGGAGATGCAAGCCATCATGGGGGCCGCGGTGACCGAGCTCCAGAGCAGGGCTGGGGACCTCGAGGCGATGAAGCAGCTCTACAGCGACAACGCACAGAAGATCAAGGCGCTGGACGTCGACGAGAAGGTCAAGGAGGCCCAGGGCGCGATTGTCTCCCTTTACGAGGAACTGGCGGGGATCAGCGCGCCAGAAGAGGCGGACCAGTACACCGACAAGGCCAGCGCGACCGTGTCGAAGCTGAACTCCGCCTGCACCGCCTGAGGGAAGACGATGTTGAGCAGACGATCCGTCATCAAGGGCGCGGGAGCCGCGGTCGTGGGGAGCGCGCCGGCGGCCCACGCCGCCCACGATCCCGGCGACCGCCTCGCGACCAGGCTCAGGTCAGCGGTGAAGGGCACCGTACTGTTCCCTCGCGACCCCGGCTTCGCGGCGGAACACGCTGGATACAACCCCGTCGTCCGGCACGCCCCCAAGGCGGTCGTGGTGCCCGCCGACGCCGGCGACATCCGCACCGCCGTCCGCTTGGCCGGCCTTCTCGGGCTGCCCGTCGCCGTGCAGGCCACCGGCCACGGCATCAGCGCCGCCGCCGATGGCGGGATCCTGATCAACACCCGGCGGCTGGCCTCGGTGACGATAGACCCGGTCAAACGCGTCGCCAAGGTCGCGGCCGGCACCAGGATGCGGACGCTCGTCGAGGCCGCAGCGGCGCACGGCCTGGCGACGATCAACGGCTCCTCGCTCGACGTGGGCGTGGTGGGCTACACGCTGGGCGGAGGGCTCGGCCCGCTCGGCCGCAAGTACGGCTACGCCGCCGACCATGTGCGGGCCGTCGACCTGGTCACACCCGGCGGCCGCCCGCTTCGCCTGTCGCAGGACAGGCACGCGGACCTGTTCTGGGCGGTTCGAGGCGGCAAGAGCAACTTCGGGGTGGTCACCGGTATGGAGATCGACCTGGTCGAGGCGGCGACCCTGTACGGCGGCGCGCTCTTCTTCCTCGGAGAGGCGGCCCAGCGGGCGGTGCGCGCCTACCCCGCCTGGGCGGCCGGGCTGCCCGAGGAGATGACGACCACGCTGGCGTTCATGCGGCTGCCCAAGGCGCCCTCCGTGCCCCCGCCCCTTCAGGAGCGGGTGGCGGTGCGCCTGACCGCCGCATACCTCGGGCGGGACCAAGAGGGCAGGCGGCTGCTGGCGCCGATGCTGGCCGCCGGGCCGGAGCTCGACACCATGCGTGCGCTGCCGTACGAGAAGATCGGGACGATCTCCAATGATCCGTCCGTGGCGCCCCTGCCTGTCTTCGAGCGCACCGGGCTGCTCCGCGCTCTGGACGCCGCCGCCGTGGAGCGGCTGCTGGCCCTGGCCGGCCCCGGCGTCAAGCTGCCCTTCGGGGTGATCGAGCTCCGGCAGCTGGGCGGCGCCCTCGCCCGTCCGGCCGCGGTGCCCAACGCCATAGGACACAGGGACGCCGAGGCCCTGCTCTTCATGGCGACCCCGGCGCCCGCAGCACAGGCCGGAGCGGTGCGGAAGCAGCAACAGCAGCTGATGGACGGCCTCGAGCCGCACCTCACGGGAGGCATGTCGGCCAACTTCATGAGCAGCGCCGACCTCGCCCCCGAGCAGGTCCGCGCGGCCTACACGCCGGCCGACTACGCGCGTCTGACGCGGATCAAGCGGGTCCACGACCCACGCAACCTGTTCCGCGTCAACCACAACATCAGGCCGGCGTGACGGCCGTCACGGCATCCTTACCTCCAGGAACGGCCCGGTAGTACACCGAGACCGGCGGCACGCGGCCCGCAGCGGGCAGGCCATCAGGGCGGCGCCCACGTCCCCGGACAGCGGCTGCCGGTCGGCTCGGCCGCCTTTCCGCGGATCGCCGGCTCTCCCGCCCGCCGGTCCACATCGTCCAGGCGCGACGCGGCGACCTTGGACGCCCGCGGCACCGGCCAGCGACATCACCGCGAAGTCCCGGCAGCCGACCGCGGTGTCGCGATCGAGCCGTCCGCTCAGCCAGCCGCTCGCGCGGCGCGGAGAGCCGGAAACCTTCGAGTTCCCGCTCGACCGCGCCGAACTCCTGGTGTTCTTCCGGCCGGACCACTCCATGCCATCACGTACGCGTGATCCTGCGCGGTCCTCGGCGTGGACCCTTCAGCGAGCCGCATCGTCTTGAGCTCGGCTGTCTGCCCCGCCAGCGGCCGATTCGTGCGGTGGGAATCCGAGTACGGCGAAGCGGAGGCCGCTCACATCAGGTCTTCCCGAGAGGTCCGATCTCGTATCCCACCCGCGTGGACGCCCGGAGACGGCGACGTTTATCACCCGTCAACCAGGTGTAAATGCACACGACCCATTCTCTGCTGTCATGACTTATCAGCCTTTTCCTCCAGAACAGGCCCTGGTTCCTCCGCTTTCGGAACCTCCGGCAGCCCCCGAGCCGGAGCGGGAAACGGCCAAGGGCAGCGTGCTTGAGGTCTTCGAGAAGATCGGGTCGGTCGCCGTGCCGGTCGCCGTCGGCATGTACGCCATGCTGTACCTGGGGTTGGCCCAGGTCTACGTGGTTTTCGGCATCACCCCCGAGCAGGCCGGCCTGGACCAGGCGACGATCTTCGGCCGGCTCATCGGCACGCTGATCGAGCTCTTCCTGGTCGCCTTGCCTGGAGTGGGGTTGCTCATCGCGCTGGGCTGGCTACTCAACCTGGCCACCCGCGGATCGGTCGGCCGGCTGGTGCACAGGCTCCGCGAGCAACCGTGGATCGCGGCCACGGTAGGCGCTCTCATCTCGGTCGTCGCCTACTGGGCCTATTTCGGCACGCTGTGGGAACTGTCCGGCGGCACTCGCCTGGTGGCCGTCGCGCTGGTCGCGGTCTTCGGACTGCTGGTGCCGTTTCGCCTGATGCGGAGGCACAACACAGGCCGGGCCGGCATGAAGGTGCTCACCGGTGCGCTGTTCGGCATCGGGCTGGGACTGATCCTGGTCGCCCAGATGGTCCACGGCGCCGCCGACATCGCCGCCAACGGCAACGGCAACGCCCTGCTGCAGACTGTCGGCTTCCAGAATCAGTGGGCCACCGTGGGCGACGGCGACGGCAAGCCGCTGAACAAGGACAACCCGGACGAGCTGTTCCTGCTCCTGGGCGAGAAGGAGGGCGCCTACGTGCTCTACGACTGCGGCAAGCAGGAAACCTTCCGCCGCTCCATCGAGGGCACCACACTAGGCAGGATCGAGTTCGATCCGGACTTCTCCGATCCCGAGACCGGCGAGGTCAAGGCCTGCGGCTACGCGCTGGAGGCGCAGGATTCCGGGACCGGGGAGCAGTAGCCGTGTCCCGCGAGCGGCTGCGCTACTGGTTCGACAACACGATGTCGAAGGGAACGCCCGCCCTGATCGGTTGGCTGGCGGTGGCATCGGCGGTGCTCGTCGGCGTTGTCACCGCGATCGCCGCCCCGATCGCGGGCGAGAACGGGTCCTGGTGGAATGTCGCCTGGATGAGCCTGCTCCGCACCCTCGATCCGGGCACCATGGGCAGCGACGAGGGCAGCCCGTTCTTCGTCTTCATGATGCTCTTCGTCACCATCGGCGGAATCTTCATCGTCAGCTCCCTGGTCGGCGTGCTCACCGCGGGCCTGGACTCGAAGCTGGAGAACCTGCGCAAAGGCCGGTCGCGCGTGGTCGAGAGCGGGCACAGCGTCGTGCTCGGCTGGTCGGAGGAGGTCTTCGCGATCGTCTCCGAGCTGGCCAAGGCCAAGGAGAGCGAGAAGCGCCCGGTCGTGGCCATCCTGGCAGACCGGGACAAGGTCGAGATGGAGGAAGAACTGCGCGACCGGCTCGGTGATGTAGGGCGTACCCGCATCGTGGCGCGCAGCGGCGATCCCGCGGAGCCGACGGCCTTGGATCTGGTGAGCCCGGACACGGCTCACTCGATCCTCGTACTGCCTACCGATGACGCTGAGCTGATCAAGACCCTGCTCGCGCTGGGCCACCGCCCGTGGACCGGCAGGCGGCCGCCGATCGTGGCCGCCGTGACCGAAAGCGACAATCTCCCTGCTGCCCGTCTGGCGGGCGGGTCGCACGTCGAGATCATCGACTCGCAGGACGTCGGCGCCCGCTTGGTCGCGCAGTCATGCCGTCAACCTGGACTGTCCGCCGTCTACAGCGACCTGCTGGACTTCGACGGCGAAGAGATCTACATACGGGCCGAGCCCGCCCTCGTCGGCAGGATGTACGGCGAGGCGCTGTTCGCCTACGACAGCGCGGCGCCGATCGGCGTGCGCCGCGACGACGGTTCCGTGGTGCTCAACCCGCCAAGCGAGAGCGTGATCCGGCAGGGCGATCAGCTCATCCTCATCGCCCCCGATGACTCCGCCATCCGGCTGGCGACGGCGCCGGCCGTGGTGCGACAGGAGGCGATCGCTCGCCCCGGTGTCCCACAGCGGGAGCCGACCAAGACCTTGATCATGGGCTCGAATCACCGACGGTCCAGGATTCTGCGCGACCTGGCGCCCTACCTGCTGACCGGTTCCGAGATCCACCTCGCCGGGCCCATCGTCGCTGACCTCCCACTGCCACCGGGCGTGCTCGTCTCCGCCAAGGAAGTCGACGTCACCAGCCGCACCGCGCTGGAGTCGCTCGGCATCGGCGGCTACGACCATGCGATCGTGCTCTCCGATGGTGCCTACGATGCTCAGAAGGCCGATGCCAGGACCCTGGTGACCCTGCTGCACCTGCGAGACATGCGGACCGGCGTGGCGATCGTCAGCGAGATGAACGACGAGCGCAACCGGAAGCTCGCCGAGATCGCCGAGGCCGACGACTTCGTGGTCGGCGGCAAGCTGGTCAGCCTGCTGCTCACCCAACTGGCCGAAAACCGGCACCTGGGCCAGGTCTTCGACCAGCTCTTCTCCCACGAGGGCTCGGAGATCTACCTCAAGCCGGCGAGCGACTACATCGTCCCCGGCGCCACCGCCACGTTCGCCACCGTGATCGAGGCGGCCAGGCGCCGCGGCGAAACCGCGATCGGCTACCGCCTGACCACCTCCGCCAGCCAGGCGCCTCAGCACGGGGTCACCCTCAACCCCGACAAATCAGCCCCGCTGGCGTTCCAGCCGGGCGACAGAGTGATCGTCCTCTCCGAGGACTGACCGAAGGAGAGGACGACATGGCGGAGGACCTGAGATTCTCCCTGCTCGGCCCGGTGCGCGCCTGGCGCGGCGGTCAGGAGCTGGATCTGGGCTCGCCGCAACAGCGCCTGGTCCTGGCCATGCTCCTGCTGGCCGAAGGTCGTGCGGTCGGCAATGACCGACTCGTGGACGCCGTCTGGGGCAAAGAACAGCCGCGCACCGCACTCAGCACTCTGCGCACCTACATCTCAAGGCTGCGCCGGGTGCTCGGTGATGGTGTCGTGTTCTCCTTCGGAGACGGCTACGCACTGCACGGCGGCCTGCGTGACGTCTCGGAGGTGGAGCGACTCCACAGTGAGATGCGATACGCCGAGGCACTCGCGCTCTGGCAGGGCGAGCCGCTCGCCGGGCTTGAGGGCTTCTACGCGCAGGCCCAGCGTGTCAGGCTGGTCGAGCGGCAGCTGACCCTACTCGAACGCCGCCTCGACCAGGACCTTGGGGATGGCCGCCACGCGGAGGTCATCTCCGAGCTCACCGTGCTGTGCGCGAGCCACCCGACCAGGGAGCGACTGCGGGCGCTGCTGATGCTGGCGCTCTACCGGTCGGGCCGCCAGGCGGAGGCCATCGGCGTCTACATCGACACGCGTGAACTGCTCGCCGACGAGCTCGGGGTGGATCCGTCCCGGGAGCTGACCGTGCTCTACCAGCAGATCATCAGCGCCGACCCAGTACTCGGCCGGACGGTACGGCCTGCGGCGCACACGGCGGTGCCGAAGCACACGCCCAGACAACTGCCCGCCGATGTCGCCGACTTCACCGGCAGGGAGAAGGAAGTCGAGGGCATCGCGGCCGCGCTGCGGGCCGGCGAGACCTCGGCCCTGGTGGTCTCGGCCGTCGCCGGCGTAGGCGGAGTCGGCAAGACGACCCTGGCCGTTCACGTCGCACACCAGCTGACCGGCGATTATCCAGACGGGCAACTCTTCGTTGACCTGCGTGGTGCCGGCGCCAAACCGGTCGAGCCCACCACGGTCCTCGGCTCGTTCCTCCGGGCGCTCGGGCAGGATGACCTACCGGAGGAACCGGCGGAACGAGCCGCGCTCTACCGTTCCGTTCTCGCCGATCGTCGCATACTCGTGGTTCTCGACAACGCGTCCGACGTCGGCCAGGTACGACCGCTTTTGCCAGGCTCGCCACGCTGCGGCGTGCTCATCACCAGTCGAGCCAGGCTGACCGGGCTCACCGGCGCCCGCCAAGTGGACCTCGAGGTGCTCGGCCCCATTGACGCGCTGGAACTGTTCACCAGGATCGTGGGCGAGCATCGCGTGGCCCTCGAGTGCGGTGCCGCCTTGGACCTCGTCGCGGCCTGTGGCTTCCTCCCTCTGGCGATCAGGATCGCAGCCGCCAGGCTGGCGGCCAGGCCGAACTGGAGCGTCGCCACCATGCGTGACCGGCTGTCAGACGAACGCCGCCGACTGGCCGAGCTGCGGGCAGGCGACCTGGCCATCGAGGCCACCTTCTCGCTGGGCTATGAGCAGCTCGACACGGCGCACTCGCGGGCCTTTCGGCTGCTGGCCGTACCAGATGCTGCCGGCGTCTCGTTGCACGCGGCGGCCGCGCTGCTCGACCTTCCTGAAACTGAAGCTGAGGCAGTATGCGAGAGCCTGGTCGACGTGAGCATGCTCGAGTCGCCGTCACCCGGGCGCTACCGCTTCCATGACCTGCTCAAGATCTACGCCCGATCCCGGTCCGAGGATCACGAGGTACAGCGGTCGGCGCTCGGCCGGTTGCTCGACTTCTACCTGGCGTCCATCGCCTCGGCGTTCCGGCAGTTGTATCCCGGCGACCGTCGGCCCGCCAAGGTGCGAACCCGCCTGGCTGGGCTGTACTTCGCCGACGCGACAGCTGCGGTCGAGTGGGCGGACCAGGAGGAGCAGAGCTTGCTCGGGTGCATCGAGCAGGCCGCCAGGACCACGGGCACTCTCGTGCATCAGGTCGTCCAGCTGCTGGACATGGCGGCGGACGCACTCGGGTATGAGTCAGACCCCGCACGGTACGAACAACTCGGCGACCTGGTCGTGTCAGCAGCCGTCGAGTCTGCGGAAAGGGCCTGGGAAGCGCAAGCCCGTTGCCTGCGCGGGCTGACCCGGGTGAGCAGGAGCCGTCTGGACGCCGCCACCGAGGACGGCCTGGCAAGCCGGGAGCTCAGTCTGCAACTGGGCGACCTGGACACCTATGCCGAGTCGCTGAACCTCCTCGCTCTGAGCGCGATGAGCAGGCGACAGATGACCGAGGCGGTCGACTGGTACTTCCAAGCCGTCGAAGTGTGGCGCTCACTGGACGACAAGGCCGACCTTGCGCTCGGACTGGGGAATCTGGCACGGGCGTTGATCGACCTCGGCCGGGTGAGCGAGGCCATCGCCGCGGCGCAGGAGGCCGAACAGATCTCCCTCGGTCTCGGCGACGGCCGGCCGGACCCGAGCGCGGCCTACCAGCTGGGAATAGTGCTGCGTGAAGCCGGCTACCCGGGTGAGGCTCTGGTCAAGCTCGAGATCGCACTGGCGGAATACCGCAGGCTCAAGCAGCGGACGTGGGAGGGTGCGGTGCTTTTCCGGATGGCCGAGACGCACCTGGCCGCGAACGCGTCCGAGCGCGCGCTCGACCACGCCGAGGACGCGCTCGCGATCCTTGCGGAGGCGGGTGACGAGTGGGGGCAAGGTATGGCGTTGACCGCGCTCGGTCGGGCGCTGGGCGAGTTGGGCCAGCCGGGACGGTCGCGGGCCTGTCTGCGCGAGGCCCTGGAGATCTTCGATCGGCTCTCGCTGCCGGAGGCCGCCGACGTCCGCCTGCTGCTCGATGCGGTTGAAGCCTGAGGGATGGCCGTCGCTCACCTCGGGCGGGCCACCTCGGGACGGGCCTTTTCCAGCAGCGCTCTGACTTCTGCGGCCTTGGCAGGGAAGGATTCGTACAGCTCCAGTGCCCGTTCCCAGCACGAGTGCGCCCTGCTGTGCTGGCGCAGGGCGTGCAGAGTCTCGCCCAGCTCGCTCCAGGCCGCGCCGTCGGCCCAGCCGCCGCCGCGGCGTTCCTCGGCCAGCACGACGGCCGCCTCGGCATGGGGCAGAGCCTCGGCGGCGCGATCCAGCGCGAGCAGCACGCGGACCAGGTAGATCAGTGTGGACTGCTCCCACGTGAGATTGCGCCGCTGCCGGAACAACGCCAGCGCCTCCTGCAACAGGGGGAGCGCCTCATGGTGGCGTCCGGCGCGAGTGAACACCTTGGCCATCGCGACCACGGCGTACGGGTCGCGGACGTCGTCGCCCAGGTGGGCCCGCATGACGGTCTCGGCCTCATGGAGGGTCTCGATCGCCTCGTCGTAGCGTTCGAGGGAGGCCAGCCGCTGGCCGACGCCATAGAGCATGGCCGCCTCCTGATAGCGCTCGCCGAGCTCGTGAAAGCCTGCCGCGGCCTGCCGATAACAGTCGAGTGCCACGTCCTGGCGGTCGTGACGATCGGCCTGGATCACGCCCATGGTCGACAGGGCCACCCAATGGTGGTTCATGTCGCCCGCGCGCAGGGTGACCTCCATGGCCGCGGCGCACTCGGCGATCGCATCGTCCAGGCGGCCGGCGTCGCGCAGGACATGGGCGAGGGAGGCGCGGGCGCGCCCCTCGACGAAGACCTCGCCCGCGGCGGCGGCGCGGGCGGCAAGGTCGTGGAACCTGGGGACCAGCCTGTTGGATTCATAGGCGAACAGCAGGATCAGGTCGAGGATCTGCAGCTCGCTCGAGAGATCCACCGCTTGTACCCGGATGAGGCATTCCAGCTCACAGGCGACCCACGCGGTGGCCGCCTCCATCGTGTCGAAGGTGAGCCCTCCCTCAGCCGTCACTGAGACGGCCGAGGGATCGCCTGGATTGAGGGTGTTGAAGGCGTTGCGTGCCGTGGCAAGGTAATGCTCCAGCAGCCGGGCGAGTGCCGGCCGGTCCGGCTCGGCCAGCGAGCGTGCGTAGGCGCGCAGCAGGTCGTGGTAGCGGTACCGGCCGGGGGCGGGGGATTCCAGCAGGCTGAGATCCACCAGCGACTCCACCAGATCCTCGGTCTCGACCTCGCTCAGGTCCACCATCGCGGCAGCGGCCGCCAGCGGGAGGTCCGGCCCCTCCGACAGCGCGAGCAGCCTGAAGGCTCGGGCCTGGGAAGGATCGAGCTGGCGATACGACAGCTCGAAGGCGGCACTCACCGCCACGTCAGAGGTCCGCAGGGCGGCCAGCCGCTTGCTCTCGTCGGCCAGCTTGTCGACCATCACACGGATCGGCCAGCCGTGGCGGGTGGCGAGCCGGGCGCCGGCCACCCGCACCGCCAGCGGCAGGCGTCCGCACAGCTCGACCAGATGCTCGGCGTCCGCCGTCTCCGCGGACACCCGCGGGGTGCCGACGATCCGCTCCAGCAGTCCCAGGGCCTCGGCGGCGGGCGGCACGTCCACCTCGACGAGGCGGGCGCTCGGCAGGAGGGAGGGGCGTGCCCTGCTGGTCACCAGCACCCGGCAGGAGGACGAGCCCGGCAGCAGCGGCAACACCTGTGCGTGATCGCGCGCGTTGTCGAGAACCACCAGCACGCGCCGATCGGCCACCGTGGAGCGGAACAGCGCCGCGCGCTCCTCCAGCGTTTCGGGCAGGCGCTCGTCGGCGACGCCCAGCGCCCGCAGGAAGGCGGCCAGCACAACCGCAGGATCGGCCGGCGCGGCGCCGGCGCCCTGCAGGTCGGCGAAGAGCTGCCCGTCCGGGAAGTGTTCCCGTACGGTATGCGCCGCCCGCACGGCCAGCGTGGTCTTGCCGACACCGCCGATGCCGGTCATGACCGTGACCATGGGCGCCTGACCGGCTCGGGCCGCCAACGCCGCCACCAAGCCGGCGACCAGCTCGGCGCGGCCGGTGAAGTCGGCCGGGCCGGGCGGCAACTGCGCAGGGACCTGCATCAGGGCGGGCGCCGGAGCACTGTCAACGCTCAGCAGGTGCTGAAACAGCTCGGCCACCTCGGGGCCGGGATCGATGCCCAGCTCGTCGGCGAGCGTCTGCCGTAGGTCGGCGAAGACCGCCAGCGCCTCAGGGCGGCGTCCGCCGGCGGCCAGGGCTCGCATCAGCAAGGCCCGCAACCGCTCCCTCAGCGGATACCGCGCCGACAGCTCGGCCAGCTCTGCCAGGACCTGACCGGGCGCCTGCCCGCTGTCCAGCTCCTGGGCACAGGCCGATTCGATGGCCACGAGCCTGACCTCTTCCAGGCGGCGCAGGTGAGGTCCGCGCAGGCCGGCAGGCTCACCCGTCCATAACTCCAACGCCTCTCGGTAGGCGCCCTGGCGGGTCAGCCTCTCGAAGTCGGCCAGATCCGTGCCGACGCCGGCGAGCGCGTACCCGCGTCCCCGCGACACCAGGTGCTCATGGCCTATCGCCTTGCGCAGCAGCGACACGTAGGTGCGCACGATCGAGAGCGCCGAAGCCGGGGGCTCGTCGTCCCACAGGGCGTCGATGATTCCCTCGATCGGCACCGTACGCTCACCGGCCAGCACCAGCACCGCCAGCAGCTCCCGCTGCTTCGGCGGCCCGAGCCGCACCTCCGCACCGTCACGCCAGCCCCGCACCGGCCCCAGCACAGCCACCCGTACCGCCACGAACACCCCCGAGCCAAGAACTATAGGCGAACGCACGCGACCGAATCGTGATCAAGATCGCTTTCCTACCGCCGAAATCCGGTCCGATTCTCCCCGAAGGCCGATAGCGCAGCGACTGGTCGGCCCACATTCTTGCCGCGCTTCGCCCGGCTGATCCCGGGGGTGCCGCTACGCGGGTGCGGACGGATGTTCAGAGGGGACGGGGAAGTGCGGGCACGGCGGGAAATGGCGGATCTCGGTGAAGGGGCCTGATCAACACGTGGAGTGGATCAATCCACCCACGGGAGCGGTCTCCACCATGGCGTTGTACCGCTGGACGGCGGCTGTCGTCTCCTCCACATAGATCTCGATGCCTTTGTCCATCAAGAGGTCCAGCGTCTCGGGGCACGTCTGCAGGAGCATCCGCATGCCGCGGGAGAGAACGATCACCTGGCTGCCGTTGTCGAGCAACTCCTGTACGTCGGCAGGCTGGATGCCAGGAGTGTGCCGCGTGCCGGTCTCGTTCCAGTCCCAGGGGCGTCCTCCACCGGGGTAGAGCTTGAAATCCTTGCCTTCTCCGAGGCCCTCGACCACCATCCGGCCCCAGGAGATATGTGTGATCAAAGGTGATCGACGCTCCATACGCCGAGATTACTCGCCTCGCGTCGCGCCTGATCGGTCGCAGCAGGAGTGGCCGCCAGTTCTGCGACACGGGGGAGAGGAAGAAGCGCGGCCTCAACCACGTCACAGAAGCCCGCGTTCCATGGCCACGACGACCGCCGCTGCCCTGCTGTCGACGCCGAGCTTGGCGAAGACGTGCTTGAGATGCGTCTTCACCGTCGTCTCGCTGATCAGCAGCGTCCTGGCGATCTCCTTGTTCGCCGCGCCGCGCGCCACCAGGCGGAGCACCTCCAGCTCCCGCGGGCTCGGCTCCTGCACAGGGGGCCTGCCGATGATGGCGGACGCGATCGACGGGGCCAGGACCGCTCCTCCGGCGGCGGCCGTGCGGACCGCCCGGTGCAGCTCCTCCCGTGGCGCGTCCTTCAGCAGGTAGCCCGCGACCCCGGCGGCCATGGCCCGCATCACGTCCGCGTCCGTGTCGTACGTGGTCAGGACGATCACCTTGATCTCCGGATGGTCGGCGTGCAGCCGCTCGATCGCGCCCACCCCATCGAGTCCGGGCATGCGCAGGTCCATGAGCACCACGTCCGGGCTTGCCCGCCTGGCCATGGCCAGCGCCTCGAACCCGTCGGACGCCTCCGCCACGACCTCGATGTCGGCCACGTGGTCGAACATGCCGCGCAGCCCGTCACGGACCACCGGATGGTCGTCGACGATCATCAGCTTGAGGGGATGCGCAGGCACAGCGCCGTCCCTTCCCCCGGAGCGGACTCCACCGTCAGCGTGCCGCCCACCCCGCCGGCCCGCTCGCGCATGGCGGCCAGCCCGTACCCCTGGCTCCGCGCGGCCGGGTCGAACCCCGCCCCGTCGTCGAACACGTCGAGCGTCACCTCGTCGTCCATGTAGGTCAGCGTGATCGCCACCCTGCCCGCCCGCGCGTGCTTGGCGACGTTGGACAGCCCTTCCTGCGCCGCCCGGAGCAGCGTTGCCCCCACCTCGCCCGCCAGCGGCCTGGGCGTGCCCTCCACCGACACGGTCGCCGTCAGCCCCGACGTCCGCGACCACCGGCCGGCCACCTCCGTGAGCGCCGCGTCGAGCTGGGCGTCGGCCAGCGGCCCCGGTCGCAGCGCGTCCACGGAACGCCGTGCCTCCCGCAGGTTGTCGCGCGCCAGCTCCTTGGCCAGCGAGATCCGCTTCTGCACGGCGGGCAGGTCGGGCATCGCCTGCTCGGCCGCCTCCAGCTGGGTGATGATCCCGCTCAGTCCCTGGGCGATGGTGTCGTGGATCTCCCTTGCCAGCCTCGCCCGTTCCTCCAGGACCCCGACCGTTCTGTTCTGCGCGCTCTGCTTGGACACGTAGTCCACGAACAGCCCGATCGCCACCACCAGGCCGGCGGCTCCGGCGAGCTCCCACAGGGCGCCGGGGTCGTCCAGCCTGCCCCGGGCGGCGAAGGTGCACAGGACCGTCGCCACCGCCCCCGCGTAGGACCAGGGGGCGGCCAGCATGAGGTACGGCTGGGGCATCAGACCGAAGATCACCACGTCGAAGGCGCGGTCGCCGACCACCAGGGCGACGTAGAGCCCGCAGATCACGACCAGGTGGAACGCCATCGGGTTGAGCCGCCCGATCAGCTCCGGCCGCCGCACGACGAAGAACCAGTGCCAGAGGGCCATCAGCGCGACGATGCCCAGCGTCAGCGGCTCTGGGCCGCCGTTCTCGCCGATCGACAGGATCGACCCGAGGGCCAGGCAGGCGTAGAAGAGCCAATGGAAGGCACGCGACCAGCGCGCCTCCCAGATGCTCATGTCGTCACTCCCATCGGAACAGCGCGGCGGCGACGGCCGTGCCGGCCACGATTATCCCGGTGAGGATCATCATCGGGAAGACCGCGGCGGTGCCGGACCACCCGTCGCTCAGTGCCTGCACGCCCGGGGTCAGCGGCAGGAAGTCGCCGATCTGGCGCAGCGAGTCCGGCAGCGCCTTCCTGGGCACGGCCGCGCCGGCCAGGAAGATCATCGGGAACGTGACCAGCATCCCGATCAGGCTCGCGCCCCTGGTGTTGCGGACGACCGCCGCGATCACGAACCCGAGCGAGCAGACCATCACCGAGCACAGCAGGAAGGCGGCGGCCAGCAGGGGCACGTTCCTCGGTGCCTCGACGTCGAACACCACGATCGAGACGACCACCAGCACCACCGCCCCCGCCAGCGTCGCGACGACCTGCGCCACCAGCTGGCCGGCGAGCAGCAGGACGGGGGAGATCGGCGTGGCGGCCAGCCGCTTGAGCACCTTGCGTTCGCGGTAGGAGGCCACGATGCCGGGCAGCGCGCCCATCCCGCCGATGGCGGCGATCATCGCGATGTACCCGGGTACGGTGCCGCTCTCGCCGCGCTTCAGCACCAGCAGCATGAGCGGGAACGCCATCATGAAGAACATCGACGCGGGGTCGCGGAACAGCAGCCGCAGCTCGGTGGCTGTGAGAGAGGTGAACGCTTTCATCGGTCCGCACCCTCCAGCGCGAAGTAGGCCTCTTCCAGGGAGGCGGTGCCGGTCCCAGCGATGATCTCGCTCGGGCTGCCCATGGCCCTGACCTGGCCGCGGGCGAGGACGGCGACCCGGTCGCAGAGCGCCTCGGTCTCGTCGAAGTAGTGGCTGACCAGCACGACGGTGGTGCCGGTCGTCTTGAGATCCTTGACCAGCCGCCAGGTTTCCCTGCGCGCGATCGGGTCGAGGCCCGTGGTCAGCTCGTCGAGCACGACCACCTCGGGGTCGCCGACCAGGGCGAGCGCGAGCATCAGCCGCTGCTTCTGGCCACCGGACAGGTCGCCGAACGCCTTCCGCGCCAGCGGCCCGAGCCCCCAGCGTTCCATCACCTGCCGCCAGTCGGCCGCCCTCTGGTAGAAGGAGCCGAACATGCGCAGCGCCTCGGCCACCTTGATCCGCTCCGGCAGCGAGCTCTCCTGCAACTGCGCCCCGACCCGCTGCGCCGGCCCCCGCCGCCTGCGCGCCGGGTCCTCGCCGAGCACCCGGACCGTGCCCCCGTCGGGCCGCCTGAGCCCGATCAGGCACTCGACGGTCGTGGTCTTGCCCGCCCCGTTGTGGCCGACGAGCCCGAACGTCTCGCCGGTCCGTACCGTGAACGTGACACCGTCCACGGCGTGCGTGCCTCCGTATGTCTTGCGGAGGTCCCTCACTTCGATGGCTTCCATGCTCAAAGCGTCGTGCGACGGCGAGCCGTACGGCATCGCCCATCACGTCGCCCGGCATCCTCCATCCGAGGGATGCCGTCTGCCGGGGCGATGTGGTCGACTGGAGCGGTGGAGCCGATGAGCCGGCGGCCGTCAGCGTGAGCCCGCCAGGTCGAAGCAGCGGCCGGCCGCGCAGGCGCAGGGCTCATCGCCGCCGACGACGCCGGCAAGTACGAGGTGATCGGCCGCCGTCGACGCCAGGCGCGGAGCCGGGAGAATGGGAGCATGACCCAGGTCTCGCTCACACCGCTGACCGTGGCCGACGCCGACGAGATGGTGGACGTCCTGAGCGGTGACGATCTCTACGCCTTCATCGGCGGCTCGGCCCCCACGCTGGACGGCCTGCGCGCCCGCTACACGCGGCAGGTCGCCGGCCGTTCTCCCGATGGGCAGGAGGAATGGCACAACTGGATCATCCGCAGGGAAGCCGACGGGCAGGCGGTCGGCTACGTGCAGGCGACGATCACTGAACAGGGCCGCAGAGCCGAGATCGCCTGGGTGGTCGGCGTCGGCTGGCAGCGGAGGGGATACGCCACCGAAGCCACCCAGGCGATGATCGCCCGGCTCTTCGCCAGGGACGTCGACCGCGTCGTGGCGCACATCCACCCCGGCAACGCCGCCTCCGCCGCCGTCGCCGCACGGGCAGGGCTAACCCCCACCGACCGGTTCGACGACGGCGAGCGGCTGTGGGAGCGGGCGCGCGGCTGACCGGTGAGGTCGCTCGCCGGGCTCGATCTCGAAGGCCACCTTCACCCGCTTGTTGAGCTCCTCGGGGAACGCCTCGTCGGAGTCGACGGTTGTTCGCTGTACGCACCGCTCAAACCGTCCGTCAGGACGTTGGTCTGCGGCCCTCGTCCGGGCGTGGCGGCCTTCGGCCTGCCATCCGGCTCTTGTGCCTTCTGACCTCGTCTTCTCTGGGCACGCTTCGGCGGATCTCGTGGATGATCTGGATGAACGCACGGATCCGGGTGTTCTCGCCGGTCTTGCGCCAGAGGAGGCCGTACTCGATGGGCGGCGCGTCGCTGAAGGGCACGAAGGCGACGCCAGGCCTGGCATAGTAGCGGGCGCCGCGCGCGGCTACGACGGAGACGCCTTTGCCGACGTGGATGTGGGAGAGCACCTCCTGCCAGTAGGTGATGGGCGGGCCGTGCGGGATGGGACGGCCCGCGGGAGTTCGCTGTGGATAGTGGTAGTCCAGCCAGTAGTCGGGGATGTTGCCGGTCATCGGCAGGAGGATGACGTCGGCGAGGTCCTCGAGGGAGACGGTCTCCCGCCGGGCGAGGGGATGCCGGTCGGGGACCATGAGGGCGCGGGGCTCGGAGAAGATGACGGGACCAGCGGTGATGTCCGGCTCGTCGATGGGGAATTCGGTGAGCTGGAGGTCGAGTTCGCCGGCGCGCAGCGGTCCGAGGGGATCGCCCAGTTGCACCTCCTGAATGTGGACCTCACAGTCGGGGTAGCGGACGCGGAAGAGGTCGGCGGCTGTGACGACGAGGTCGCCGGACCACAGGGCGGAGAAGCCGACCTTCAGGGTGCCCGTGATGCCGCGGGCGGCGATGATGGCCTGTTCGAGTCCGGTCCCGATCTGTTCGTAGGCGGGGCGCAGATCGGCACGCAGCCGCTGCCCCAACTCGGTGAGCCGCACCGCGCGGCTGGTGCGTTCAAACAGCGGCGCCCCGACCTGGCGCTCCAGTTTCTTGATGGTCTGGCTGATCCGGCCGGTGGTCACATGCAGCCGCTCGGCGGTGCGCCCGAAATGGAGCTCCTCGGCCAGGACCAGGAACGCTTCCAGCTCAAGTCGTTCGAGCACGAGCCCTCCAGGTCGTTGAGCCCCGGTAAACGATCGTTTCGCTTTGGCTCGTTGTTCGCTCTTTCGCCGTACTGCACGCTGGAAAGGACGGTCCGGCGGCAGGAAACGGAGAACAACGATGAGCAAGGTCGTCGTGGTCATCGTCGTCTCCATGGACGGCGTCGTGGAGGAACCCACGTGGGCCGGGCCGTTCTGGAACGACGAGCACGCCAGGTTCCACAGCGGCCACCTGTTCGCCAGCCGCGCGCTGCTGCTGGGCCGCAGGACCTTCGACAGCCTGTCCAAGATGTGGCCGGCGATGGCGCGCGAGAGCGATTTCGCCGCCCGGATGGACTCCATCCCCAAGTACGTGGCGTCCACGACCCTGCGGAGAGCCGGCTGGAACGCGGTCGTGATCAAGGGTGACGTCGCGGAACAGGTCACCAAGCTCAAGCGCGAGCCCGGCCGGGACCTCCTGGTGTACGGCAGCGCCGATCTGGTCAACTACCTGATCAAGCACGGTCTCGTCGACGAGCTCAAGCTGCTTGTCCATCCCGTCGTCGTGGGCCCAGGCAAGCGCCTGTTTCCTGACGGCGTCGACAGCACGACCTGGACACTCGCCGCCACCTCCACCTTCGGCTCTGGCGCCATCGTCCTGGAGTACCGCCCGGCGGCCGGTCAGCGGCTCATCTAGGACTGGTTCCACTCTGTCCTCCTTCTCTCTCTCACCCACGTATTCGGTTCGTGGCCGCGCCCTGTGCGCGCCGTACATGAAGGACCTGGCCGGTGGTGGGGCCACGCCGAACTCAGCGAGTTCGGCGTGGCCCGGTTCGCGCTCTGCCGTTGCCCGACCGTAAGGAGTCCACCCTCAGGGCGTACGGCTCGCTCAGTTCTGTCTACTGAGCCGGATCGGCCGCCCTGTCGGCAGGTCCGGCCTGGCCGCCGCAGAACACCTGCTTGACGAGCTTGTTCAACGGCTCAGGGAACTTCCCTGCCAGGGACCTTGCCGCGTCGTCCACGTAGTTCACCGAGGCGGTCAGGGTCTTGCTGCCGTCGGGTGAGCTGTACATCAGCGCGCCGTAGCCGTGCGGGGGAGCGCCGTTGTGCTGGTAGACCGTGCCGCAGTTCGGGCCCAGGTCCTGCACGAACAGCCCGAGGCCGTAGCCGAGCTTTCCGTACGGCTTGCGCATCTCGGCCAGCAGGTCGGCCGGCAGGAGCTTGCCGCCGTTCAGGGCGGAGATGAACGTGTGGAGGTCCTGGGTGGTCGAGATCAGGTCCCCGGCGCCGGCCAGCAGGGAGAGGTTCTGGCGGGAGATGTCGACCGTCTTCTGCCGGCCGGCGGCGTCCTGGTAGCGGTAGTAGCCGTGGGCGTGCGGGCCGGGCAGCCGTGTCCGGTTGCCCGGCACCATGGTGTCCCGCATCCCGAGGGGGCGCAGGATCCGCCGCTGCAGTTCCTCGGCGTAGGAGCGGCCGGTGATCTTCTCGATCAGCAGCAGGGCCAGGGTGTAGTTGGTGTTGGAGTAGTTCTGGTCCGTGCCCGGCTCGAACCGCGCCGGCTTGGACAGCGCCAGCCGTACCAGCTTCTGCGGCCGGTAGGTCTTGAACCGGTTGGCCAGCCACGCGTCACCGGTGGCGGGAATGCCCGGCACGAACCTCCCGTCGTCGTAGTACTCGCCGGTGTAGTTGAACACCCCGCTGGTGTGCTGCAGCAGCATCCGCACCGTGATCCGCTCGTCCAGCCCGAGCTTGGGCAGGAAGCCGGCCACCGGGTCGTCCAGCCCGATCTTGCCCTCTGCCACCAGCTGCAACACCAGGGTCGCGGTGAAGGGCTTGATGACGCTGCCCGTCCAGAACCGCCCGTTCGTCGGCGGCTTCGCGCTCTGGCCCAGCTTGCGCACCCCGGCGCTGCCGGTCCACTCGCCCCGCTGGTCGTGCACGCGTACCTGCACCCCGGCGAAACCGGCGTCGACGAATGCCTGCATGGCCTTCTGCAGCTCCGGGCGATCCTGCCCGGCGGAGGCCTTCTGCACGGCCCCGCTGTCCGCGGCGGCTACCGCGGGTGCGGCCACAGCCGCCCCGGCCAGCAGCGCGGCCGCCAGCGCCGTGACCGTCACTCGGCGGAAGACCTTGCCGAGCACCGGGGGCTGGTGCACGCCGTGGACACGCGGCCCGGTCGCCGTGATCGCTGAGGGGGAGGGGATCTTCATGGTTCCTTCGTCTCTGGTGTCGCGCTCGGGCGAAAGGCTCGCCGAGCAGCTCGGGGTTGATCGAACGGGTCTGGGGTGCTCAGCCGTGTCGTCTGCTGAGCCGGCTCGGCTTCGTCAGCCGGTCCGCTCGTCGTGGAACGCCGCCGTGACGAGCTTCTGCTTCACCTTCTCGAACGCCTCGGACATGGCGACCATGTCGAGCTCGGCTTCCCCGGTGGTCACCGAGGCGGTCAGGGTCTTGCTGCCGTCGGGCGTGCCGTACATCAGCGCCGCCCAGCCCCAGAAGCCGCCGTTGTGGTGCAGGAGGGTGCCGCCACCCTCGGTGTCCTCCACGAACACCCCCAGGCCGTAGCCGATCGTGGGGTCGGGCTTGCGCATCTCGGCCAGCAGCGGGGCGGGCAGGAGCCTGCCGGAGTTCAGCGCGGAGAAGAACGTGTGCAGATCCTCGGTGGTCGAGATCATGTCACCGGCGGCGGAGATCCAGGAGGGGTTGAAGCGGGTGGTGTCGACCGTCTTCCACTCCTCGGCGTCCTGGTAGCGGTAGTAGCCGTGGGCGTGCGGCTCGGGGATGTCCGGCGAGGCGTCCGGCACCACCGTGCCCGTCAGGCCGAGCGGGCGCAGGATCCGCGCCTGCATCTCCTCGGCGTACGCGCGGCCGGTGACCTTCTCGACCAGGAGTCTGGCCAGCACGTAGTTGGTGTTGGAGTAGCTCCAGCCGGTCCCCGGCTCGAACCGCGCCGGCTTGGACAGCGCCAGCCGCACCAGTTCCTCCGGCTGGTAGGTGTGGAACCGGTTGTCGGTCACCCACTCCTTGCCCAGTCCGGGGATCCCCGGCGCGAACGTGCCGTCGGGGTAGTACTCGCCGGTGAAGTTGAACAATCCGCTGGTGTGCTGCAGCAGCATCCGCGCGGTGATGCGCCGGTCCAGCCCGTACTCGGGCAGGTGGTCGGCCACCGGGTCGTCCAGTTCGATCGTGCCGTCGGCCACCAGTTGCAGCACCAGGGTCGCGGTGAAGGTCTTGGTGGTGCTGCCGATCCGGAAGTGGCCGTTCGTCGCCGGCTTGGCGCTCTGGCCCAGCTCGCGCACCCCGGCGCTGCCGGCCCACTCGCCCTGTTCGTCGTGCACGCGCACCTGGACCCCGGCTGCCAGACCGGAGTCGACGAACTCCTGGATGGCCTTCTGCAGCTCCGGGCGGGCCTGGTCGGTGGTGGTCATGGTGGTGCTCCTTCGAATCTGGTGCTTCGGTCGAACGGGCGGATGGCGGCGTGCCGTCAGGCGGCGTCGAGGGCGGCGGTGATCTTGCGGATCATGTCGGCCGTGGTGGGGCTGGGCCGGCCCTGGTGGGTGCGGGCGGCTGCCTCGATGGCGACGATGACGGTGTTGCGGAAGTTGCCGGCTTCTGCCGGGTCCTGCTTGTTGAGCAGGTTCATGGATGCGGTCAGGGCCGGCAGCACCTGGTCGGCGAGTTCGGCCACGCTCTTGCCGTACAGGTCGATGTCCTTGCTCTTCGCGGCGAGGACGTGTCCGACCAGGCCGGTCGCGGAGGACAGAGCGATGGAGCCGTGAGTGGCGGCCTTGTGCGGCGAGCCTGCGGCGTC
The DNA here is from genome assembly GCF_057708945.1 of Nonomuraea sp. bgisy101. Taxonomy (NCBI): domain Bacteria; kingdom Bacillati; phylum Actinomycetota; class Actinomycetes; order Streptosporangiales; family Streptosporangiaceae; genus Nonomuraea; species Nonomuraea sp. bgisy101. The sequence goes on along the minus strand of NZ_JBYITD010000003.1, from coordinate 25,177 downwards.
GGCGGCGGACAGCAGCGAGACGGCGCCGTAGGCGGCGGTGCGCAGGGTGGCCTTGTCCTGGGCGGTCAGGGTGACGGACATGGTGTGCTCCTTCGGGAGTCCGTTGTCGGGGAGGTGTCGGTGTTGCTTGTGGTCAGAGCATTGCCAACCGCCCTGATACGGGGTCGTCGCCGGGCTGACACGGCCGCTGACACGACCGCGCGGGGTCGACGGCAGGGCCCTCTATGCGGTGACGAGGGTCCGGGTCTCGCCGGCGGCATGCGCGCCGGTCTTGCGTCCGCGCAGCAGGAGCAGCGTTCGTCGAGGGGGTTCAGCTGGTCAGATCAGTGAGACGTGGCCCGAACGATCACCGGGTCTCCCGCGGGGCGGCCGAGGCGGTCGCCGATGACGCACAACACCCGCTCAAGCCCGCTCCACAGCCGAGACTCCATGTCGCCGGGCGTGGAGAATCGATCATGGCCGGGCAGCACGGTGTGCACCCGGTGCGAGACCCGGCTGATGCCGTCTTCGGCCGATGTCACCGTGTGCACGCCGCCGTACCAGCTCTGTACGGCGACGGCCCGAAGACCCGGATCGACCGCGATGTCGACCTGACCGTCCGTCCCGGCGACCACGGCTCGGTACGAGCCTGTGAGGTCACCGGCGAGCACGGTCATCGCGCCGCGTCGCGCGGCGGACATGCCGGCCAGGACGAGCAGGTTGTCGTCGCCCACCCGGCCGGGCTTGACGGCCAGCAGCAGGTCGGCGACCGCGTCGGCAGGGGCGTCGACCGTGCCGGCCACCTCCCATCGGATGGGAAGCGCGGTCAGCGCGGAGAGCAGGAAGTTCATCGGGATCGCCTTCCGGGGAGAGGGGCGGGTGCCGGTCACGTCGCCGAGACTGGCACCCGCGCCCCCGCCCCCGGGAGGGCGACAGCCTCCCGATGGGACACGCAACACTGAAACACTCCGCTGACCTGCGGTTATGTGGCGATGCCCAGCTGTCCCAGATGTGCCCCAGGTGGGACGCCGCCGCTCACCTGTCCGCGGGGTCCGCTCCCGGTTCGAGATTCATCGCGGCGAGCACGCGGCGGGCCTCGGCCTCCAGATGGCGAAGACCGAGGGCCGTGGCCAGGTCGAAGGCCTGTCGCAGGTGACGCGCGGCCTCGCCGCGATCGCCGGCCGCGAGGCAGGTCTCGCCGTACGGTATGAGGATCGGGGCGGCGCGCAGTCGTTCACCGGTCTCGTGGATGATCCGCAGGGCTTCCGCGTGATGATCCAGCGCCTCCACGACCCGGCCGAGGGCGCGGGCGGCCATCGCGATGTCGGTCAGGCTCAGCGCCTCCGCGATCCGGTGGCCCGTCGCCCGGGTCTGGGCCAGTGCCGTACGGAAGAGCTCCAATGCGCCCGAGGCGTCACCCGTCCCGAGCGCCACCGCGCCGTGCACTCGCAGCGCCATCGTCTCCAGATGCAGGTTGTCGATGTCCCGAGCCACCTTGACCGCTTCGGTGGCCGCCTCGTGAGCCTCTGCGAACCGGCCGAGTTGAACCAGCGCGTGACCGATCCGCGCACGCGTCACCACATGGCCCTGCGTGGTGGTTGCTTCCGGCTGCAGATCGGCGGCCTGCCGCAGAAGGTCGATGGCCTCCTCGAAGCATCCGTCGTCCATCTGCCGTTCGGCGAGCCGCTGCAACGCCATTCCTTCCCCGTCCCGGTCGCCGGCCTCCGCCATGAGGGCCCGAGCGGCCCGGTAGTCGGCGCTCGCCTCGGCCGCGCGGCCCGAGAACTGCCGGGCGATGCCGCGCCGGTAGGTCAGCCAGGCCGCCGCCCGCCGGTCGCCCAGACGTTCGGCGGCGGGGAGCGCGGCGTCCAGTACCCGGCCCCACCGCTCCATTCCGCCACGTCTGCCGAAATAGACGCCCATGACCTGGGCGAGCCCGGCCGTAGCCGTGTCGAGGCCGAGCTCCACCGCCAGCTCGAACGCCGTGACGATGTCGGGCACCTCCGCGTCCAGCCAGGCGAGCGCCTCGTCGTGGCCGTCGAAAGCCGGAAGAGCGGTGGGCGGATAGGACACGGTGATCGGCGCCCCCGCCGTCTCATGGGACATCGCGGCGTCCGCGGCGAGCATGCCGCTCAGGTAGTAGTCGAGCAGCCGCGCGATCGCCGGACTCCGGTCCGGCGACGCCTCGGCGACGGCCACCTGCCGCAACAGGTCATGCATCCGATAGCGGCCGGCCGCGGACTCCTGCAACAGGTGCGCGTCCACCAGATCCTCCAGCAGGGACCGCGCGTTGCCGAAGGGGACGTCGGCCAGCGCCGCCGCGGCCCAGGCGTCGACGCCCTCACCCGGCACCAGTCCCAGCAGCCGGAACATCCGCCGTTGCGCCGGATCGAGCTGCCTCAGGGACATCGCGAGGACGTTCGAGACGTCCAGTTCGCCGCTTCGCAGCCGTTCGGCGAGCGTGGCGACCGTCCACGCGGGACGGTGCCGCAGCCGGGCCGCCGCCACCCGGATGGCCAGAGGCAGATAGCCGCACAACCGCAGCACCTCCGCCTCGGCCTCGGGATCACCCGACGATCTCGCGCCGCCCGAGGCGGTCACGAACAGCTCGGCCGCGTCCGCCGCCGGGAGGACCTCGAGCGTGATCGGACGGACGGTGTCCAGCTCGACCATCCGCCGGCGGCTCGTCACCAGGGCGAGGCTCGCCCCCGCACCCGGAAGGAGTAGCCGGACCTGGTCCGCGTCGACGGCGTTGTCGAGAACGATCACGGCCCGGCGCCGCGCCAGCTCGGCCCTCCAGAGTGCGGCCCGCTCCGACGTGGCCTCGGGAATGCGGGCCGAAGCCACGTCGAGCGCGGACAACAGCACACGCAGCGCCTCAGCGGGCTCGACCGGCTCCCGGCCTGGAGTGAACCCGTGCAGGTCGACGTAGAGCTGCCCGTCAGGGAAGTCGGCGGCCAGCCGGTGAGCGGCGCGCACGGCCAAGGCGGTCTTGCCCACGCCCGCCATGCCGTCGATCGCCACCATCCGGTTCGTGCGGGCGGCCTCCAGCAGCGCCGCCAGCTCCTCCCTGCGGCCGGTGAAGGCGCTGATGTCGTACGGCAGGTCGTTGCGTCCCGCCGAAGCCGCCGAAGCCGCCGGGCGTGACGCCGACGGCCGAGGTGTCACGGGGGCACGCTTGGCGCGCTCCCACAACGGCCGCAGCGGCCGGGGATCGCGGCCCGCCACCTGGCACAGCGCGACAACCACCGGCCAAGGCGGCACCGACTGCCCCGACAGATATCGGGACAACGAGGAACTGCTCACATGGATGGCGCGTTCGAGCTCGCGCAGACTACGTCCGGACGCCTCCCGGATCTGCCGCAGACGCTCCGCCAGCTCGTTGCTCACCTGGTTCCGATCCCTCGTCAGAAGTTCTCTTTGGGCGACAAATTACACATACGGCCAGAGCGCGGTCAGACCGTGGTGCGGCTGCCTGATGTTCGGTGCGGGCCGGAACGCGCCGGCCGCCCGCGCCGGCCGCCACCGCGCCCGCGCCGGCCGCCACCGCGCCCGCGCCGGCCGCCACCGCGCCCGCGCCGGGCCGTAACGATCTCCCGCTACCTCGACCCGCACGGTTTCACGCCGGGGTGCGTGCCGGTCGAGGCAGCGGAGGCTTTGGCTGCTGCTGCTGCTCGCGGCGCTCGGCGTGGCACCCGGCCGGGTCCCCGGCGGCGAAGCGGAGCGGGCCGCCCTGTGGCGTGCCGAGCTGAGCCGCCAGGCGGGCGATCGTGCTGCTGGACAACGCCGCCGACGCCGCGCACGTGCACGGTCTGCTCCCGGCACCGGTCAGAGCCTCGTCGTCATCACCAGTCGCCGCCGGATGGTCGAGCTGGACCAGGTCCAGCCGATCTCGCCGGACGTCCTTTACGAGGGCGATGCGGCGGAGCTGTTCGCCAAGCTCCTGGGTCCCATGGCACACGTGACCGAGGTGCTGGTGTTGAAGCGAACCTCGATTTCCACTTCGACGCTCGGCTGCGACCGGCACCGCGTTCCTCATCGTTGAAGGTGGTTAAAAGGGCGTTCCAATATCGTCCCTTGTTGCGTCTTCTACCGCACTACATCCTGATCTAGCCGCGACCCGGCGCACGCCGGTACGCGACCTCGCTCAAGGAGAGAAGACCAATGGAGATCAGCGTTCACACCTTCGTCAGCCTCGATGGCGTCATGCAGGGCCCCGGCGGAGTCCAGGAGGACCCCAGCAACAACTTCCAGCGCGGCGGCTGGCTCGTGCCCCACTCCGCCGACGGCCAGCTCGACCCCGTCGACGGATGGTTCAGGCAGGCCGACGCCATCCTCGTGGGGCGCAAGACCTTCGAGATGATGCGCACCTACTGGTCGCAGGTCACCGATCCGGACAACATCGTGGCCACCGCCCTCAACACCTGGCAGAAGTACGTCGTCAGCAACACTCTCTCCGACGACGACGCGGCCTGGGGCAACACCACGGTGCTGCGCGGTGACATCGTCGAGCAGGTCCGCCGGCTCAAGGAGCAGCCGGGTGGTGAGCTGCAGGTGCACGGCAGCTGGCAGCTGGTGCGCACCCTGCACGACGCCGGACTCGTCGACACCTACAGGGTGCTCCAGTTCCCCGTCGTCGTCGGTGACGGCAAGCGCCTGTTCGCCGACGGTGCCACACCGGCGACCTACCGGATCACCGAGTCGGAGGTGCTGAAGGGGGGCGCGGGCGCGGTCTCGCTCACCCTGCGCCAGGCCGAGTTCGGCACCACCGGCACCGGCGAGTTCGTGGTGCACGACGGCCAGGAAGTCATCGCCTGAGCACGGCGAGGTGACAGATGGTCGGCACGCGGTCTTGGCTTGAGCTCAGGCCCTGGCCGGCCGCGAGGCCGATTCCGGCCACACCGACATCAACGCCTCAGCGACCGACCATCACGACGAACCCCTGGTTGGACGATTCAGCTGATCTGGGGCCACGTTGTCCGCTCGCGACACGGCGGTCATCGTGGGCCAGCTGAAGGATCGGGAAGAGGCGATCGACGCGATGGTGCAGGCCCAACATCTGCCCAACGCCGACCGGGATTTCTCGGCGATCTCGGCGTCGGTCTTGGCCTGGGCCACCCGGCGGGCGACGTCATCCTCCCTGCCGGTGCGCCGGTCACGTCCGAACCGCGCAGTAGGCCGACCGCGAGCTGGGGGCTGACGAGATAGCGGTTCGGGTGCTTGGCCGGCTGACATTGCTGGGCCGCGGCCAAGCGTCGAAGGACGTGGAGATCATGCTGCTGCGGCACGAGGTGGCGGTGCTGCGGCGCGAGGTCGGGCGCCAGAAGACCGGGCCATTCTCGCGGCGTTGGTCCGGTGGTTACCGACCGCGCTGCGCGCTCATCGGCTTGTCACCCCGGCGACGTTGCCGGCGTGGCACCGTCGCCTGCTTCGACGGGCCTGGACCATCCGCATCGCGGCGGACGGCCGAAGGCGAGCCGGGAGATCCGGGACGTGATCATCCGCTTGGCGCGGGAGAACCCCCGGCTGGGCTATCGGGCGAGTGCATGGCGAGCTGCTGCGGCTCGGTTACCAGGTCGGCGAGGGGACCGTACGGCGCGTTCTGCGCTCCCGTCGTTTCGGCCCGGCGCCCCGCCATCTCGACACCTCCTGGCGGGCCTTCCTGAGATCGCCGGCCAAAGGGCTTTTGGCCGGCGATTTCTTCCACGTTGACACCATCACTCTGAAGCGCTTGTACATGTTGTTCGTGATGGAGGTCCGCACACGGCGCACGCATATCCTGGGTGTGACCTTTCACCCGACTGAGGCTTGAGCCGCACAGCGAGCCCGCAATCTCCTGATCGACCTCGACGAGCGAGCGGCGTCGTGCCGCTTCCTCATCCGCGATCGGGACGCAAAGTTCACCGCTGTCTTCGATGGCATCTTCGCCGCTGCGCCGCCCATTGCTCTATCACCAAGATCTTGATTGACCTAGTATGGGGGCAGCCTCGTCCATGAGACGGGTTCCGTGCGCCTTGTGAGCCGCACGTCGCCGCGCCCTTCCTGGCGGCATGAATCTTGGATATCCCGGGGACAGCTATGCCCTGATCGGTGCAGATCACGGGTCCTGGGGTGTCTTAGCCGAGGAAGGGAAAGAGTGAGCGAAACCGTGCGCCGGGCGCTGCTGATCTCCATTGCTGCGCTTGTCGGGGCCCTCGTGGGACAGACCACCGGCATCCTCGTTGCCGTTGACGGCGGAAGCATCTCCCAATGCTTCATCGCGGGCGGTGGGGCCTTCGCGGGCAGCGTCGCCTTGATTCTCTGCGTCTTCCATGCCCTCAAGGCTCTCTGAGGGCTGCTGTTGGCAAGAGTGTTAGCAAACACCCCCGGACGAAGATCGCTCCGGGGGTGTTTGTGCAGGTAGGGCGCCCGGGGCTCGCACCCGGAACCTACGGATTAAAAGTCAGCAGCCCTAATGCCGAGCCATGTTTCAACGGATTCAATTGTATCACTCTGCTGAATTTTGTCGCATTTAGAAATGTCTGAAAATGTCGGCCAGTGTTCGTGGGTGCCGATTGCCGAAGAGCACGCGACGAGCACGCGGTGCGTAGCCTGGTGCGCCATGGCGCGCTCTTGACTGTTCGATCTGTCCACATTTCGCCATGTTGGCCTTCTCCTGCGCTGGGGCTCTCGGCCAGGCTCGTGCGGGGCGCGGAGTCGCGCTCCCGCAGGGTGCTGTTTGCCTTTTCCTGCCAGAGGGTGATGGCGGTCGCCGACCGCTCTTGCGCTCATCCGCGGAGGTGCATGCGAGTTTTGACGCACTACACGATTTCCCGATGGGTGCGGCGACTTGGCTTGTTCTGGGCGTTTGAGGACTTTCCCCAGGTCATGGCGGGCCGCCCGCTTCCGGTTCGTGGAGCGCCTTGGGGCCGTCCTGGGCCTGCCACCCCGACGTACCGGGCGCCCAACGCCACGAACGCGCCCGCATCCGGAGCGAACGCGGACACCGCTGGGGCCGACCCAGCCCAGCGGCATAACACTCGAAAGCGAACGGTCACCTCACTAGGCCTCGTCGATGGCAAGTCCCTGGTCGTCGAGCTTGGCCGCGAGGCCGAAAGTCGCGTAGATGTTGGGGTCCTGGAAGACCGAGTTCCGGGTGATGCCCTCGTCGGTGACGGTGAAGATCTGGAGCGTGTGCAGGTTGTACTCGTCGCCGACGCGCTGATAGGCGGCGAATCCGGGCTGGCCGCCGTTGGCCGCGACCTCCTTGAGGAGCCAGTCCTTCCCAGCCGCCCCAAAGACCCATTCCATGAACAGGCCGTAGTTGCTGCGGCCGGAGAACCAGTTGAGCATCGGCGGCATCTCCATGATCACGTCCTCGGTGAGCAGCCGCTTGAGGCCCTCGACGTCGGCCAGCTCGAATGCCTTCATGTAGCGCTCGACCCAGGCGCGCTGCTCGGCCGCAGACGGCTCGCTGACCCGTTCCTGCCGGACCCCGATCTCCTTGACGCGAGTACGCGCCCGCTGCAGGGAACTGTTCACTGACATGAGGGTGGTGCCAAGGATTTCCGCCGTTTCGGCCGCGGAGAAGCTGAGCACGTCACGCAAGATCAGCGCACCGCGTTGACGCGCCGACAGGTGCTGGAGGGCGGCGGCGAACGCCAAGCGCAGGCTGCTGCGGTCGATCACGACCCCAGCCGGGTCGCCCGCGTCCAACAGCGAGTCCGGCAAGGGCTGGAGCCAGGCGGCGTGCTCTCCCTGGACGAGCGGCCCGAGCGGATCCGACGCGGCCACCAGCCCCGATGGCAGCGGTCGGCGACCGTGGACCTCCAAGGCGGTCAGGCAGGCGTTGGTTGCGATCCGGTAGAGCCAGGTGCGCAGTGAGCTGCGGGTCTCGTCGTACTGCTCCCGCGCCCGCCACGCCCTCAGGTACGTGTCCTGGACCAAGTCCTCCGCGTCGTGAGCCGAGCCGAGCATCCGGTAGCAGTACGCCAGCAGCTCCGTCCGGAACGGTTCGATCCGACGATCGAACCCTTCCTTCCCTGTCATCACGCCACGCTCCATCCCCACTACCGCCACAACCACCATGCCTGGCGACTGCAGTGACAATCCGCTATGGGCGGATAGGTCACCCGCGCGGTCATCAACGACCTGACCATGGCATACATCCCAGATTTTGGACAATTAGTGCTGTTCCTGAACGTCGCTCGTAGGTACGAATGTCATGCCAAGGGCCTGTTCCAGGCCCTTGGCATGACATTTCGTTCGGATGCGTCGTGGGTCCTCCGGGTTGCATGTGGTGCAAGGTCCGAGGCGCCCATGCGAGGGCATCTGGCCCTCGGGGAGTGAAGTTCCTACAGATCAGAGCGATGCAGGGCTTTTCGGTCCGATATTCGTCATGCTCTGCATACGGTCACTGCTGGTTACAGGGAAGGGTTCACTGCGCAGGCGCCAGCACCGGGCTGTTGTGATAGGCGGCGATCAGCCACTGGCCGTCCCGCTTCTCGAAGAGCCAGGTGCAGTTCACCTTACGCAGATCGTCTGGGACCTCGGTCTCGCCGGGGAACAGGATGGCGGATTCGCTGATGACGATCGCGCCGTCCCTACCGACGAAGCGGATGCTGAGCTGCTTGTTGTAGGTCGAGCTGCCCTTGAGCGGCCCCTCGAAGGCCAGGGCCATGTTCTGACGGATCACGTCACGGCTGTCTCGGAGCGAGCCGGTCATGATGGCGGTCGCGTCCGCGGTGTAGTTGGCGACCATGCCGTCGGCGTCGCCAGCCTCCCACGCCTTGTAGGAGTCAATCAGTACGGCCTGGATAGCAGCCTCGTCTGCTGCACGGTTGTTCGACATTGGATTCTCCCTTGTGATCGATTCGCCCGAGGTAGTCCGGCGAGCTCATGAGTACATACCGGCGGCGGGGTCGGAACTCATCGCGGCGGATGAAAATCCGTCTCTACGTCTTCGAGGGCGGGCCTGGCCGCCGTTCCGCCGGGCGTGCGACCTCTTCGGGCCGGTCCCGGCGGGGCGTGGTCGAGGGCAGCATGATGTTGATTAGTCCCCCCGCTGATCAGGGGGATGTTCGTTCGCGGCACGCGGCACGCGGCACGCGAGTGGCGGTGACGGCCCGACCCCTGTACCGCGTCAAAACACCGTCGCTACCGCATCGAGCTGCAGTTTGACCGAGCCCACCCGCGCCGACAAGATCACGTCGTGTGCCTCTTCGCCTGCTGTATCTGATCGCGGTCCGGGTGTTCGGCTGGCTGATGCTGCTGGGCCGTAGCCAGGCGTCGAAGGACGTGGAGATCATGGTGTTGCGGCATGATGCGGCGGTGTTGCGGCGTCAGGTTGGGCGCCCGAAGCCGGACTGGGTCGATCGGGCCGTTCTCGCGGCGTTGGCCCGGTGGCTGCCGGCGGTGCTGCGCGCTCATCGGCTGGTCACTCCGGCGACGTTGCCGGCGTGGCATCGTCGCCTGCGCCGACGCGCATGGATCTACCCGCATCGGTGTGGGCGGCCGAGGACGAGCCGGGAGGTCCGGGACTTGATCGTCCGTCTGGCGCGGGAGAATCCGGCATGGGGCCATCGACGGGTACATGGTGAGCTGGTGCGGCTCGGCTACCAGGTCAGTGAGGCGACCGTGCGGCGCATCCTGCGCTCGCGCCGCTTCCGCCCGGCGCCCCGATATCTCGATACCTCCTGGCGAAGCTTCCTACGTGCGCAGGCTGAGGGACTTCTGGCCTGCGATTTCTTCCATGTTGACACGGTCTTTTTGAAGCGCCTGTATGTGTTGTTCGTGATGGAGATCAACACACGGCGTGTGCACATCTTGGGTGTGACCTCCCACCCCACCGGCGTCTGGACCGCTCGGCAGGCCCGCAACCTCCTGATCGATCTCGACGAGCGGGCGACGTCATTCCGCTTTCTCGTCCGTGACCGGGACGCCGAGTTCACTACCGTCTTCGATGAGGTCTTCGCCGCCACGGGCATCACGGTCTTGAAGACACCACCGCGGACACCTCGGGCGAACTGCTATGCCGAGCGGTGGGTGCGTACGGTACGGGCCGAATGCACCGACCGAATGCTGATCTACGACGAACGGCACTTACGGTTGGTGCTGGGTGAGTATGCCGATCATTACAACGGTCATCGGCCGCACCAGTCCCGCCGACAGCACCCGCCCGACCATGGCGAGCGGACCATCACGCCGCTAGAGGGCCGGATCAAGCGCCGGAAGGTGGTCGGTGGGCTGATTAACGAGTATCACCGAGCAGCGTAGCCGTCTCGGAGAACGCGCAGCTCAAGCCCCACACGATGGGTTTTGACGCGGTACAGGCCCACAATTGGGCGCCGGGGGGCGGGCGTTCCTTCCGCACGACCAGCCCCGTCCCACGCGTCCTCGCCGACGGTGCCGTCGGCTTCGACGGTCGGGGTCCACGCGCTCGCGGGAACCCCGAACCGGCACAACAGCGCGCCTGGGCGGGTGCCTACCGCAGGACGGGCCTGCCCTCAAGCACCGCCTTCAGGATCTTCAGGCTGTCGCAGATTCTGTCCTCTTCGAGGAACTCGGGGAGGACCGCCTCCGCCACGCTGGCGACCTTGCCTTCCCCGCCGAGGTAGACAGCGGCATTGGCTCCCTCGGCGTACTCGTTCAGGTGCCCGCGAACACAGGTGTCGGTCGTTGGTTTGCCGGCGAAGTAGATACAGCCCCGGCCGCCCATCTCAAGCCAGGTATGTGCAGACACCGGCCCTTTGACGACGAGGGCGGCCGGGTCGTACAGCGAAGTCGCGAGAAGGTTCCGGACGGTCAAAGACCGGCCGACGAACAGGCAACTGTCCCAGAGGCACACCAGATCCTGTGCCACGACCGAGCCGGTGACGTAGAGCGAAGTGTAGACGTCGGCGTTGCAAAAGGTGATGGGACCGCTGACGGTTAGATCGCCATCGATGACGTAGACCGTGTCCTCGTCCTCGCAGGGCGTGTTGCCCAGCGCCAGCGCACCGTCGATCGTCAGGTCACCGCGGTGGACGTAGAAATGCTCGGGTTCCTCACCGAAATAGTCGTCGACATCCCAGCTGGTGCGGTTGCTCGCTTCGGCCATGTCGTACTGCTCCAGCGCCTCCTCAACTGGCACGGCATCCCAGTTTGCGGTGGGCGATTCGAGAAACATGCCTCTCCCTTTCGACAGTGGGGTCATCGGCGGGTGGTCGCCGCCGCAGCGTTCGATAGCTGCCGTGATCCTCCCTCACAGCTACGACAGCATGCTGACGGGCGATCCGAGTGAAGGTCACTTCTCCGAGTTCCTTCATCCGAGCGTCGCCCGTCGCAGGTCGCGATCCGTCCGAGCCCTGCTGCCGAAGGCGTCGATCCCGAGGTCCAGACCTGTCGCGGCGTTGTCAGACGCAGGACGTAGGCTCCCTGTCCGATGAGGTGCGACATGAACGACCCAGCCGGACCGTCCTAGGGTCGTTTGATCCAGGCGGAGTCCTCGCATTGCCGAAATCCGTTGCGGTGACGCAGAGCTTGAAGACGTCGATCCTGCTGAAGAGCATGCTGTCGCTCCCGCACCCGGCCCAGGGGCCGTTGCTATCGGCGACGGTGTAGATGCCGAGCATGCCACTGTGAAGCAGCTCTACCTCGGCAGAAAAGCGGCTTTGCGAGTGCTTGGACGGGTCTGCGATCAAGCTGGACACGGTCTGCCGGCACCCCCTCCTCTACGCCCTTCACTCGCCCTTCTGCCGGGTCTGGCTTGACCTGCGAGGTTCGGGGGCGGATCGCGGGCCGCTCAGTCGAAGGGACGCCTCTCACCTGTTCTGCTCGCTCGCTGGCGCCCAGAGAACAGATGTGATCAGAACGGGTAAACATGAGGAGAAGGGCTCTGCTTCGGTCCGGAGGCGGCTTTACCGGTGCTTGGACGGGTTTGCGATCAAGCTAGATCTGGCGTGCCCGGCGACCTCTTCCGCCGCTCCCTTCAGTTGACCTTCTGGCGGGTCTGGCTTGACCTGTGGGGTCGCGCCGCATGCCCAGCCATGTGCCGGACGCGTGCCGAAGAGCACTTTCCGAGCACCGACTTGGCTATCTTCATCTCTCAGAAGGCGGCCGAGAATCGAGAAATCGCAGGTCAGATGGGGTATGGAGTGGTAGGGCGCCCGGGGCTCGAACCCGGAACCTACGGATTAAAAGTCCGCAGCTCTGCCAATTGAGCTAACGCCCCTCGCAAGATGCAGGGTACAGAGAGTACCGCCCTCGGCGCGACGTCAGGCACGTCACCTGTACGCCGACAGCCCGGTCAGCGCCTCTCCCAGCACCAGCGTATGGATCTCCTCTGTTCCTTCGTACGTCAGCACGCTCTCCAGGTTCGTCATGTGCCGGATCACCGGGTACTCCAGTGTGATCCCGTTTCCACCCAGGATCGAGCGGGCCTGCCGGGCGATGTCCAGCGCGGCTCGCACGTTGGAGAGCTTCCCGAAGCTGATCTGCCGGGGTGTGAGTTCCCCCGCGTCCTTCAGGGCTCCCAGGTGGAAAGCGGTCAGCGACGACTGTGCCAGCCCGACGTACATCCACGCAAGCTTCTCCTGCGTCAGCTGGAAGCCGCCGATGGGCCGGTCGAACTGGACGCGGGTCTGGGAGTAGGCGATCGCCGACTCCAGGCAGGCGCGGGCGGCGCCGACGACGCCCCAGAGGATGCCGAAGCGGGCCTCGGACAGGCAGGAGAGCGGCCCGCGCAGGCCGACGACCTCAGGCAGTACGGCGGAGCCTGGCAGGCGTACGTCGTCGAAGTACAGGGAGGAGGTCACCGACGCCCTGAGCGACATCTTCTTGTGAATCGGGGGAGCGGAGAACCCGGGCGTGTCGGCCGGGACGACGAAGCCGCGGATGCCCTCGTCGGTCTGGGCCCAGACCACGGCGACGTCCGCGATCGAGCCGTTGGTGATCCACATCTTGGATCCGTTGAGGATCCAGTCCGTTCCGTCGCGTTTGGCGGAGGTGCGCATCGACGAGGGGTCGGATCCGTGGTCGGGTTCGGTGAGGCCGAAGCACCCGATGGCCGACCCTGAGGCCATCAGGGGCAGCCATTGCTCCTTCTGCTCCTCGGACCCGTACTTCCAGATGGGGAACATGGCCAGGGAGCCCTGAACCGACACGAAGGAGCGCAGCCCGGAGTCGCCGGCTTCGAGTTCGCGGCAGGCCACGCCGTACGAGGTCGCGTCGGTGCCGGCGCAGCCGTACCCCTCGAGGTGCATGCCGAGGAGCCCCAGCTCGCCGAGGGCGGGCGCGAGCTCGCGGGCCGGGAAGACGGCCTCTTCGAACCAGTCGCCCACGTACGGCAGGACGTGGTCGCCGACGAACGATCTGACCGTGTCCCTGATCAGCTTCTGGTCGCCGGTGAGCTTGTCGTCGACCCGCAGCAAGTCGTCCATACCCCAGGGTTCTACCAGGGGCAATCCCGATGTGGAAACGCCGCCCCCGGGGGCAGTCTTGAGGCATGAGCGAATCGAACATCAAGCAGCTGCGCAGGACCCGTCAGGGCAGGATCATCGCGGGTGTCTGCTCCGGCATCGGCGACTACATCGGCATCGACGCCAACCTGGTCAGGATCGGCCTGGCGATCGCGACGCTGTTCGGCGGCGTCGGGATCGGCGTCTACGCGATCGGCTGGCTGCTCATGCCCGAGGAGGGCAAGAACACCTCGATCGTCCAGGACCTGATCAACAACAAGCAGGCCAAGGACACCTGGCAGCAGGCGACCCCCGACTACAGCCCGTCTGCGGGCTGGCAGCGCCAGGAGCCGACGGTTCCCGGTGACCAGAAGCCGCAGGCGTGACCGTGCGGGCGGGCTCAGGCGGCGGCCTGAGCGCGCACCCTGGCGACGATCTCGCCGCGAGACTCGGTCCACATCATGGCCAGGACGGCCGCGGCCGTCACCCCGCTGACACCGGCGAGGGCGACGACGGGTTCGGGACCGAGTCTCTCGGCGGCCAGTCCGCCGATCAGGATGCCGATGCCCTGCGCCGCCATCAGCCCTGACTGCACCAGGCCGAACGCCTGGCCGCGCCGTTCGGCGGGGACGCACTGGACGAAGGCGGCATTGGCCGCCAGCTGGTAGGCGCCCCCGATTCCGGACAGGACCCATAGGGCGAGCACGATCTCCAGCGAAGGCCGCATCCCGCACACGATCAGCGGCGCGCAGGTGAGCATCGCCAGCCAGCCCATGGCCTGCAGCCGCCCGGACGGGGAGACGAACCTGCTGAAGAGGAACGCCCCCAGCACGGTTCCCGTCGGCATCGCCGCCATCAGCAGGCCGGTGATCACCGGCACGGGCAGGGTCGTGCCCTTCGCCAGCTCGACCGCGTACGGCACCGCGATGCCCTCGGGCAGCACGTAGAAGCCGCACAGCCAGGCGAACATGACGAGCGTGCGCAACTTCCTGTCGCCGAAGACCAGCACGACGCCGGCGCGCGTCATGTGCCACATCGACGGCTTCGATCCGTCCGTACGGCCGGCGGCGGGCCTGCGCCGTACCCCGGAGACGAGGATCAGCGCGGAGGCGAGGAAGGTGGCCGCGTCCAGCGCCAGCGCCCGGTAGGGCCCGAGGAAGGCGATCATCGCGCCGCCCGCGGCGAAGCCGAGCATCTGGACGGCCTGGTTGGTCATGTTCTGCAGCGCCGAGCCCACGACGTAGCGGTCGCCCTCGAGCACCTCGGGCAGCAGCGCCGCCCTGGCCGCGGAGAACGGCGCGCTGAGGAGCACGACGAAGAACACCAGCACGCACAGCCCGGCGAACGGCATGCCGGGGACCGCCATGGCGGCCACGAGCAGCGCGCGGACCAGATCGCACACGATCATGACGCGGCGGCGCGCGAAACGGTCGGCCAGGCCCGCCAGGAGGGGTCCGCCGACGATCGACGGCAGGTAGGTCAGCGCGTAGACGGCCGCCGTGGCCATGGCCGACTGCGTCCTGTTGTACACGAGGACGGCGAGCGCCACCTGCGCGAGCTGGTCGCCGAGCAGCGACAGGCCCTGGCCGTACCAGAGCGCGCGGAACTCCCGTATCGCGAAGACCTCGCCATACGTCGCCTGCCGCTCGGAGGCGCGCCGATGCCTCCCCGGAAGCCTAGCCCCCATAGGTCCCCGCTGAACCTGACTCAGAGTGTTCGCTATGTCACCTAAGGTGCCGGGGGAGAAGCTTGAACGCAACCGAAAGCAGCCAAGCTCTTGCAAACTGTAATCGCCGGCCCGGCGTTACCAGCCGAGTTGGTGGAGTCGGTCGTCATCGATCCCGAAATGGTGCGCGATCTCATGGACGACCGTGATCTGCACTTCCTTCACGACCTGCTCCTCGGTATCGCACATCTGGCATATCGGGTTGCGGTAGATCTCGATGCGGTCGGGCAGAACCGCTGAGTACCAGTCGCCGCGCTGAGTGAGGGGAACGCCGGTGTACAGCCCGAGCAGGTCAGGCTCCGGCGGGTCGTCGACCACCACCACAACGACGTTGTCCATCACACGGGTCAGCTCCGGAGGGATCGTGTCCAACGCCTCGGCCACGAGTTCCTCGAACTTCTCCCGGGAGACCTCCATCACGATTGCCATTCTGCCCCGTCGGTCGGGTAGGCAAGAAGGCGTATGAACGTCATCAGAACAGTCATACGGTCGCGGGCCGCGAAGGTCGCGGCGGTTCTTCTCGTGGCCGCGGTCGGCGCATGGCTCGGCATCATCCTCAGCGGCACCGTCCGCGCGCAGGTCGGTCCCGTCGAGACGGGGATGTCGCTCAGGCCCGCGTGGACCGGTGAGACGGTGGTCGACGCCCACCCGCTCGGCACGCTGAGGTTCCGCAGCCACGACGCCCCCCTCCGCCTGCGCATCACGCTCGAGAACATCGACCAGGACAAGGCCAAAGCCCTCATCGACGACCCGCGGCTCGCCGCACGGCTGCCCGAGATCATCGAGTACGACCTGAGGAACGGCGTCCAGGCGCTGGTGATCCGCTCCCTGCTGTGCGCCGCGGCGGGCGCACTCCTCGCCGGACTCGTCGTCTTCCGCAGGCCCAAGGTGGCCCTCTACAGCCTGCTGGCCGCCGCCGTCGCCCTCGCGGGCACCGGCGTCCTCGCCGCCACCACCTTCCGTCCGAGTTCCCTGGTCGAGCCCCGCTACTCGGGGCTGATCGCCGCCGCGCCGTCACTCGTCGGCAGCGCCCAGTCGATCGTGACCAAGTTCGAGTCGTACCGCCAGCAGCTCACCAAACTCGTCACCAACGTCTCCAAGCTGTACGACACGGTCTCCGCGCTGCCCACCTACGACCCGGCCCCGGCCTCCATCAAGATCCTTCACGTCTCGGACATCCACATCAACCCGATCGCGTGGAACGTCGTCCGCTCCCTGAAAGAGCAGTTCATGGTCGACGCCATCGTGGACACGGGCGACATCTCCGACCACGGCACCAAGGCGGAGAACGCCTTCATGGAGGAGATCGGCAAGCTCGGCGTGCCGTACGTCTTCGTCAGGGGCAACCACGACTCGAAGATCACCGAGCGTGCGATCGCCGCGCAGAAGAACGCCGTCGTCCTCGACGACAAGTCCGCCACCGTGGCCGGGCTGCGCATCTACGGACTCGGCGACCCCCGCTTCACCCCTGACAAGTCGGTGGCGGCCAACAACGACCCTGCCCACATGCTCGAGTTCGGCCGGCAGCATGCCGTACGGCTGCCGCGGCCCTCGCCCATCGACCTCGTCGCCATCCACGACCCCGACGCGGCCAAGGGCTTCTCCGGAGTCGCCCCCATGGTCCTGGCCGGCCACTCCCACCGCCGCTCGACCACGCTGCTGCCGACCGGAACCCGCGTCCTCGTCCAGGGCTCCACGGGCGGCGCCGGCCTGCGCGCCCTCGAACACGCCGAGCCGACACCCGTCCAGGCATCCGTTCTGTACTTCGACAGAGCCACTCACAGGCTCCAGGCCTGGGACGACATCACCCTCGGAGGCCTCGGAGAGCAGTCTGTGTACATTCAGCGTCACGTCGAGCCGGACCCTCGACGTATGATTTCCCCAGAGCCAACGACAGCCCCGTCGCCAACGGGAACCGTCAGCGGAGCTTCCGGTGGATAGCCACTTTGGCACTAGGGGCAATCGTCCCCTATGCTTCAGAGGTCTCCAACGGAAGACGTCAGGAACGGGACGAAAGTCCCGGGCCCCCATCGTCTAGCGGCCTAGGACACCGCCCTTTCAAGGCGGCGGCACGGGTTCGAATCCCGTTGGGGGCACGGCTACACCGGACGAACGGAAGGTCGAAGACCTCCGAAAGACTGGTAAGCTAAGCGAGGCGCTCCGGCCGGAAGGCCGGAACGAAGCAAGGTCCTGTAGAGCAGTTTGGAGTGCTCGCCACCCTGTCAAGGTGGAGGTCGCGGGTTCAAGTCCCGTCAGGACCGCTCTGGGTCAGGTAGCTCAGTTGGTACGAGCGTCCGCCTGAAAAGCGGAAGGTCGGCAGTTCGACCCTGCCCCTGACCACCCTTCTTGAACAGCAAAAACGCCCCGACGCGACCAGCGTGCGGGGCTTTTTGGTTTCTGTGACAGCAGCAGTGACAGCAACGACTACACCTGACGCTGTAACGGTTTGATCGTTTGAGGCCATGCTGAGGTTCCGTTGCGCAATCTTGGTCAGGTGTCGTTCGACAGTAATGTGAACCAAGAGGAATGGTCGGGGTCACCTGAACGGAAGCGGGCACGATTGTTCGGTTGGCTCGCCGTCACTCTTGCTGCTTTGTGGGTAGCAATCGTGATCTGGATGATCACGCTATGGGCGGTCTACCAGGGTGCGTACGCCGACGCCTTCATCGATTTGGTTGGGGTGCTGCTCGCCCCATCCGTGATCTTCCTAGTTGCCGTCATAGCTTTGGTCTATGCACGTCAGGCCCAACAGCAGCGCTTCGAGGACAAGAACAGAGAAGTCCGACGGGATGTTCAGCTGGGCTCTCGTGAGGCGGAACTGATCGGACAAGACGACTCTTATCTCAGCGAGCTCTGGAAGATCACGAATGAACGTCTGCGTGGGTATCACACAAGGGCCGATCAGCATGCGGAGCAGAGCTTTCGGAACGCTCAGTGGGCGATTCTGGGCGGCTTCCTGATCATCGTCGGCACATCGGGTATCGCAGCCTGGAAGACACTGTCCACGCCGTCGAGCATCGTTGTTGGCCTGGTCGGTACGGCCGGGGCGGTACTTGCCGCGTACATCGGGCGAACCTTCCTGCGACTACAAGAGACCACAGCTCGTCACCTGCGGTCATACTTCGCTCAGCCCGAGGAGACGTTCAGATTTCTTGTCGCGCAGAGGCTCATTCGGGAGCTTAACGATGATCAACGGCCCGAAGCCGTAGCACAGCTGATCGAGGCGATCGCTCGCACCGGCGGATCCGATCACTCTCGCCAGAATGACGAACCCTCCGAGATGACCGAGAAGGACACTGGTAAGTAAGGACGAGTGCCTCGACGCTGGAGTGAGCGTCGAGGCACTGTGCGGCTGCTTTGACTTACCAGAGTGCTTCCCCGAGTCTGTGCAGGGCCGCGCGCTTGTCGTCGAGGGAGACGTGGGCGTAGATGGTCATGGTCACCTCGATGTCGCTGTGGCCAACGATGTCGCGGACGACCTGGGGCGGGACACCGAGGTTGAGCAGGAGTGTCACGCAGGTGTGGCGGAGATCGTGGAAGCGCATCTCGCCGAGGCCGGCGGCCTTGCGGATGGTTCCCCAGCTTCGTCGTAGGTTGTCCGGCTCCATCGGGGTGCCGCAGCGGGAGGGGAAGACAAGGCCGTGTTCCTTCCACTCTCCCCAGCGGTCTGAGCGCTCTGCGAACTGCTTCTTGCGATGCTCCTTCAGGGCTTCTACGCAGATCAGAGGTAGCGGGACGGTTCGCTCCGAGTCGGGGGTCTTGGGGCGGACGAACTGGAGGCGTCCGCCGACGCGCTGGAGGCTCTGGACGACTTCGAGCTTGGCGCCGTCGAGATCAACGTCTTCCCAGCGAAGTCCAAGTAGTTCCCCGCGGCGCAGGCCGAGGCAGAGCGCCAGGACGTACAAGGCATAGAGCCGGTGTTCGCGACCGGCCTTGAGGACCGCCCGAGCTTGCGGAACGGTGAGGCCGCGATTGACCTTGTACTTGGGGACTGGGACCTTGACCAGCTTGGCGACATTGCGCGCGATGATCTCCTCTCGAACAGCGCACTCCAGGGCGTTCCGGAGGACCGCATGGATGGACTGCACCATGCGAGTCGACAACCGTGACTGACAGCAGCTGCCGTTCTTGAGGGCGCAGCATTGAGGCGTCTCGCGAGAAGCGTCCCAGCCGTTCCGGCAGCACTGGCACTCGGAGCGGACTTGGTTGATGAGCAACCTGACGTCCTGGGCGTTGAGTTTGCCGAGCCGCTTCTTTCCCAGACCAGGAATGAGATGGAGGCGAACTACGCCCTCGTAACCCTGATACGTCTTGGGGCGCCGCTCTTCGCTAACGATGTGCTTGATCCAGTACGTCAGGAAGTCGGCCACGGTCCAGTTCTCCGACGAGACGGGGATGCCCTGGTCGGACTGGCGGAGAAGCTCGGTCAGCTTCTTCCGCGCATCATCTTGCGTCCGGGCAGAGCCCTGCACGCGCTTGACCGTTCCCGCCGTGGTCTGGACGAACGCGGCATAGCCATACCGGCCGTCCTTGCGCGGCCAGATGCTTCCTTCGCCATTGGAACGCTTGCGAATGCGTCGGCCCTTTCGACGCTGTGGCTCTTCCTCGGGAGTACCGAGCATGGTCTTGGTCATCACGCCACCTCCGCCAGGTTGTCGATGCACTCGGACAGGGCGTCGACCGGGACGAGGCGGCGACGGCCGATCTTGACCGTTCGAAGCTGCTTGGAGCGGATCAAGGTGTAGATGGTCCAGCGGCTGACGCGGAGCCGCTTGGCGGCCTCGTCGACGGTGAGCACGAGATCATCCATGCGAAGCCTCCAAGCGTCGTGAGTCAGGGAGTCGCGTGCCGGTGAGGGCGGCGGCGAGGAGCTGGTCTCCGGCGGACAGGCCCTTTCCGGCGTAGGCCCAGTGGGCGATCACGAGGACGGTGTCCTCGTCGAACAGCGGGAGGCGTCCGGTGGTGATCTCTTCGTGGCGCATGTGGTGTTCGCGGGCGGAGCGGAGAGCTCCGAGGGTGGTGGAGTAGCGGCGGGACTTGGTGGAGAAGTGGCCGCGGAAGCCGAGCATGTGAGCCCATTGGGTGAGCCGGAGGTTAGCCAGGTCGTCGAGGGCGCCCAGGGTGAGGCATTCGGCGAAGAGGCGTCGGGCGTGCTCGCGCAGCGGCAGGGCGGCCAGGTCGTCGAGGGGGTTGATGCGGCGGTCGAGAGTGCCGACGCATTCGGCGGCTTTGGTGGCGTACTTGGCGATGTAGGCGGCGACTGCTTGTTCGGTCAGGTCGCCGTTCATGGTGATCGTGCGGACGTCGAGTTGAGCGCCCCAGCGGAGCGTCATGTTCGTTGTGGGAGCATCCACCGATACGGCTCCTGCCGCGTGCTGTACGGCATCGGCCAGGGAGTCCGTGGTGGCCCACACGGGCGGGGGTGAGGTCGGGCCGGTGGGTCCGTCGAGGCGGATCACGGCGTGGAAGTGGACGACGCCGCGCCGCTGGTACTCGGCGACCTTGGCGAAGGAGATGGTGACCTGCTCGCGGAGGGCTTTGAGGGTCAGTCCGGAGAGCTTGGCGAAGCGCCGGCGGAGTGCTTCGGTGAAGCGTCGCCACAGCTCGGGGGACAGGGCGTTGAACAGGACCGAGCCGGTGTAGTCGTAACAGTCGGGACAGAGCGGCTCGCCGAGACGGGGGTCGTCGGCGGCGTGGCGTGCCTTACAGGACATGACCCGCCCGTGCGGGCAGGTTGGTGCGTCGCGGCGGGCGTGGCAGGGCAGGACCTTGCCGCCCTTCTCTCGCCGCACGTGGACGGTGCCGAACGAGGGGGCTGTGAGCGTAACGAACAGGCACGGGTGGGCGCTGACGGTCTCGGGGACGCCCTTGCCGCCGACCAGGCCCGCGCGGACGAGCTGGTAGGTGTCGGCCCGGTAGGTCTCGGCGCAGGCTGGGCAGCGGGAGGCGCGGCGCGTCTTGCATGGCACGCGCAGGATGCCGTCCGGCTCGCGGTGGGTGCTGTAGCGGTGGAGGAGTTGGCCGGCGGCGTGGTCGTAGTGGTCGACGCGGCCCCGAAGGTGGATGGGTTGTTGGCAGCCGCCCGTGCGCTTGATCTGGGCGGCCCAGCGGTCGTAGTGGGGATCGTGGAGCCGGGAGATCATCCCGGCTACCGCGTGGTCCTGCGGCATGATGGAGTCCGTCCTGTCCGGATGTGATCTGCGATGGGATGTCCCCTCACCTGGCGCGGAACTTGGCGGTTGTGTGGCCAGGTGAGGGGAGCTCACGGCTGTGCGCCGTGGTTGTCGATGCCGATGCCTTGGCAGTCGAGGCAGGTGTCGCCGTCACTGTCGAGGCCCGTGCCGTTGCAGGTGCAGCAGCAGTGGCGAGGCGTCAGGCCGTCCATGCCGTCCCTCCTTGGGTGGAGTCGTGGCGTGCGCGGGCGGGGGAGAGGATGGCCGTCGACTCGAAGCGGACGGGTCCGAAGGCGATGCCGGTGCAGTAGTGGTGAAAGCGGAGGTGCTCGGGGTCGATCTCGCTGCCGAGAAGGCCGAAAGTGACCATTCGCACCTGGGAGGAGTACCAACGCCGCTGACTCGTCCATCCGGAGTTTCGTGAGGATCAGCCCAGGTGGCAGCAGGTCGCCGCGGTGATCCGGGAGCGCATCGCGACGGGGGAGTACCGCCCCGGATCTCGCGTGCCCAGCGAGAACGATCTGATGCAGGAGTTCGGCATCGCGCGGATGACAGCGCACAAGGTCATGAGGGCGCTCCGTGAAGAGGGCGCCATCTATACCGTCAGGGGTATGGGCAGCTTCGTCAGCCAGCCCGACGGCGGCAGCACCTCGGATTAACTCGCCCGCTTCGGCGAGTGGGGCTCGGGCGCGGCAGAGGGTCGTATGGCGATCGTGCTGACGGTGCCGTTGCCCCAGACGGTGGTCTCGATCAACGCCAGGCCGTCCAAAGACACCATGGTGAATTCCGGTACGAAGCGCGACGTGTGTAGTCCTGCCATCCAGCTCCGTAGTCGCTCGACTTCGCTGCCGGCCAGGTCCCAGTCATCGAGGAGGCGGACTCGGACCCACGCGTAGTGGTTCTCCCACTCATCCGTTTCCCCCGCATAGTTGACCCCTAGGAAGAACTCGCGATCTTCGTTGAAGAGGCCGTACTCCGTCGCCATCCGGAACCAGCTCGCATTCACCTTGGCAGGCATGTCCGGGTCGTCGACGTCGGGTATCTCATCCGACGTGAGTCGAACCGGTGGTTTTGCTTGGGTTGCAACTACCGACCGCACTTGTTCGTGAGTGGCGACCGCACCCCGAGCTTCAGCGAAGTTGCTGGTTGCCAGTTCTGACCGCACCCCGACGGCAGGCGGCAATGGACCGCTGACCTGGGCTCACGACGGCCAGCCAGATCTGTCCGGGAGCGGCCATACCGAGCTGCCCGGTGGCGGCAACGCGATTACCTAGCGTGATTGGCGTCCAAGGTAGACGCGCGCGTAGCCGCCGTTCGGCGCTCATCCTCTGGCCTTCATGATGCCCTCGCGGAGTGTTCGAGATCGGACATTATGGGCGGGTGCTGCGCTACGTACTGTTGCGCGACGCCCTTCGGAACCTCAGTCTTGAGCCCTCGGCAGGATGTCGTGCGGTGAATCATCTGGGCCTCACGGGATCGGATCCGCTGCAAGGATGACGGCCGTGCGCCGCTACGAGACGAGTATGTACGACAGCAATCGCTGGGACGGCTTCGAGCTCCGCCCCGGCGACATCATCATCAGCACCCCGCCAAAGTGCGGGACGACGTGGACGCAGATGATCTGCGCCCTGCTCATACTGCAGGAACCGGAGCTCCCGCTCCCGTTGGACACGCTCTCGCCGTGGATCGACATGGTGACTCGCGCCCGCACAGACGTGTTCGCGGACCTGGAAGCCCAGACGCACCGCCGGTTCATCAAGACACACACGCCGCTCGACGGGATACCCAACGATCCGACGGTCACGTACATCTGCGTCGGGCGGGACCCGCGCGACGTGGGGCTGTCGATCGACCGCCATATCGACAACACCGACATCGGCGCGTTCCTCAGCCAACGCAAACGGGCGGCCGCGATCGACGGTATCGAGCTCGGACCATTGCGGCCACCGCGGCCGCGCCCCGACGGCGAGCGGGACCGCTTCTGGCAGTGGGTCGACGACGAGACGCCATCGACGCAGGTCGGGTCGTCGCTGCGGCGCACTGTAGAGCACCTGCAGACGTTCCGGGACGCCGCCGACGATCTCGACGTCGTGTACTTGCACTACGACGACCTAAAGGCCGACCTGGAGGGGCAGATGCGGCAGATGGCCGCGCGCCTCGGCATCGACGTCGACGAGCACCAATGGCCCCGCCTGGTCCAGGCGGCGACGTTCGAGTCGATGCGCAGCAGGGCCGACACGACCGTCCCCGCCGGCGGTCCGGAGCACTGGATCGATCCCGCCGCGTTCTTCAGCCGCGGCACGAGCGGCCAGTGGCGCGCCCTCCTCGACGACGCCGACCTCGCCCGGTACGCCGCGCGCGTGCGGGCGCTCGCGTCCGACGATCTCGTCGAGTGGGTGCATCGCGAGCCGATCGACTGAGATCCCCGTCCGGCGGTATCCCCGCACTACCCAAAGCTGATCGTCAGCGCCGCCCGCCGCCCATAACTGCCGATCCGCGCTCGGGACCAACATCAGGGGTCTGCGCCTCAACCGACGCCGGATTCGGCGATCGGGGCAGTGTGGCAGCGCGTCGGCTAGCGAATCTGGTCACACTCTGTGATGGTCATGGCGCCTTCTTCCTTGCCGCCAGCGGCCAGATCCGGATGGCCGCCGACACTGCGCCGCCGCCCCGCCCCTCCTCGGTGCGAATGACCTCGGGCCGGTGAGTGCGGTCAGCTCTCACGAACAACGGACCCGACTCCAGACCCAAGATCGCGGTCGAAACTGGCGAGCAAACGCGGTCCGTTGTCGCGAACATAATCAAACCGGCCGTGCTCGGGCTTGGCGCTCGCCGGCGAGTATCCCGGTGGCAGCGATGGCTTCTGGACCTCCTGACTCACTCGTTCGACGAAGAGGAGTCCAGCGGGGGCGAGTAGGGCTGCCATCTCGGCGTCAGTCAACGGCACAGGCGCACAGTAGCCACGGGGCGATGACACGTCCAGTAGATCACCGAGCCGCTCAGAACCGAGCCAGCACCTGTCCGGTCTCAAGACCCGTGTGACAGATCCGGCTCGGGAGGTGGGACACTTCGGCTAGATGATCTGTTGCTCTGACGCCTATTGAATCGGAATCTTGTGGTCTGGTCCCTGCCATTCGGAGGGGAGTTCTTCGATCTGCAGGTCAGAGAAGATCAAGGTCAGGTCGTGAGCGTTGGTTTGGATCCGGACTTCATGGAAGTCGATGCCGATGGCTACAGCCCAGTCTCGGGCGGTCGGCGAGTCAGCGACGAGCGTGGCACCGGGGTAGAGCACCTGCCAGTTGACGCCCCAGACGTGTCCGTCGAGGTCGACGCCGGTTTCGTAGGTGGTGAGCCGGTCATCGAGGGAATCGCGCCAGATGCCGGCGGGCACGGTTGTGGTGCAGTTGGCCTGCACGCAGTAGCGGAACAGGTAGCGCAGCGTCGCCGGTGCGATCCCAGTTCGCGGGTCGGCGGTCGCGTGGATCACGAGCTGGTAGTCGCGCATGTGGTTCACGAAGCCGTGGCGGAGCAGGGCCTGGTCGAAGACGTCGTCCAGAGCTTGTTGCAGCCTCACCGGATCCATGAACGCAGTTCTACCCGCCCGGTGCGATCTTCTGCTACCGCTGGGGCTTGCGGACTTTGAACCGGGCGATCGGTCTGATCGTAGTGCGGGCGACCTCGGTGATGACCTGGCTGGCGTGTGTGAAGGTCCCGCTGGCCTCTCGACGGTCACAGTCGCTCCGGCGTGCGCGATGCCGACACGGCCCAGCACAACACGGGTCAGCACCTGACGGATGAGAACTTTCTCCACGGTTTCAAGGGCGGACCGCTGCGCGGTCCGCCGGGGGGGGGGGGGGGGGGGGGGGGGGGGGGGGGGGGGGGGG